>NZ_CP019936.1:0-300000 GCF_002009425.1 Thiosocius teredinicola | reverse complement strand
GGCATAGACGCCCGCGCCAACGATCGGCGTATCGCCGACGCGGCCGACCCGCTTGTTGGTCATGCCACCGGTCGAGGTGGCTGCCGCAAGGTTACCGTCGAGGTCGCGTGCGACGGCACCGATCGTGCCGTACTTGTCCGGGATCGCCCGCCCGGTATGATCAAGCTCGGTCTTGCCCGCTTGGCGGGCATGTTCGAGTTGCGCCAACCGGTAAGGCAACAGAAACTCGTCATCCTGCAGTCGCGGGATGCTGCACTCATCGGCAAATCGCATCGCACCGTCGCCGATCAGCATCAGGTGCGGCGTTTTTTCCATCACGAGCCGGGCCAGGCGGATCGGATTGGCGATATGATGGACGCCGGCCACCGCGCCAGCACCCAGGTTGCTGCCGTCCATCAACGCCGCATCCATTTCAACGGCGCCCTGCTCATTGAGTACCGAACCGCGTCCGGCGTTGAACATCGGGTCATCTTCCAGCAGGGCCGCACAATGGGTCACGACATCGATCGCCCGGCCGCCTGACGCCAACATCGCCCGGCCCTGTTCCAACACCCGCTGCAGCCCGCTGCGGTAGCCTGCTGCGCGGTCTGCGTCGTGTAGCTCACTACGCGCACCGGCACCGCCGTGGATCATCAAGGAGTAATGTTTGTCCGACATATTCTTTGCTTCGACCTGCCGTGTGCGGCACGGACCCGCATCTGCGTGCACAAAGCATAGCTTTGCTGCGTTGACCCGGGGCACGGCAATTGCAAACATCAGCGTACCCGGTCCCACAAGTGCGCCTTCCACGGCCCCGCCGAACCGCCCGCCATCGCCCAGGGAGAAGCCATGCCCCAGTTACATCCTGAAGTGGAACGCGTAACGCAGCGTATCATCGATCGCAGCAAAGCATCGCGGGCCGCTTACCTTGCACGCGTGGACCAGGCCATCGGCACCGGCCCGGTGCGCAAAGCCCTGTCATGTACCAACCTGGCGCACGCGTTCGCCGCCTTTCCCAGCGGCGACAAGAGAGTACTGCGCGAACTGCGCCACCCGAACCTGGCGATCGTCTCGGCATACAACGACATGTTGTCGGCCCACCAGCCCTTCGAGCACTACCCGGAACTCATCAAGGAAGCGACGCGCCAGGTCGGCGCAACGGCACAGTTCGCCGGTGGCGTGCCGGCCATGTGCGATGGCGTCACCCAGGGCCAACCGGGCATGGAGTTATCGCTGTTCAGTCGCGACACGATCGCAATGGCGACGGCCGTCGCGCTGTCGCACAACACCTTCGATGCCGTTCTATATCTGGGCGTATGCGACAAGATCGTGCCGGGATTGACCATCGCAGCGCTGACCTTCGGTCACCTACCCGCGGTGTTCGTACCGGCAGGCCCGATGACCAGCGGCATGTCGAACGACGAAAAAGCCAAAACCCGCCAACTCTTCGCCGAGGGCAAGGTCACGCGTGATCAACTGCTCGAAGCGGAGAGCAAGTCGTATCACAGTGCCGGCACCTGTACTTTCTACGGCACCGCCAACAGCAACCAGATGATGATGGAGGCCATGGGACTGCACATTCCCGGCAGCGCCTTCGTCAATCCGGGCACGCCCTTGCGGGACGCATTGACGCGTGAAGCCGCGCAGCGCGCAGTGGCGATCACGGCGCTCGGTGATCAGTTCATACCGGTCGGCCACATGATCGACGAGCGCAGTATCGTCAATGCCGTTGCCGCATTGCTGGCGACCGGCGGATCGACGAATCACACGATGCATCTGGTCGCGATGGCGCGCGCCGCCGGCGTGATGATCAACTGGGACGATTTCAATGACCTGTCTGCAGTGGTCCCCCTGCTGGCGCGCATCTACCCCAACGGCAAGGCCGACGTGAACCACTTTCAGGCGGCCGGAGGCTGCGGCTTCATGATCCGCGAATTGATCAGCGGCGGACTGATGCACGGCGATGCGCAGACAATCATGGGCGCGCCGCTCGAAACCTATGCCGAAGAACCCTGGCTGCATGGCGACAAACTGGCGTGGCGTGCATCGCCTCATACTACCGGCGATCCGGATGTCCTGCGCCCGATCGGCGAGCCGTTCAGTTCAACCGGCGGCCTGCGCCTGCTAACCGGCAATCTCGGACGTGCCGTCATCAAGGTGTCGGCCGTCAAACCCGAGCACCGGGTGGTCAAGGCGCCAGCCATCGTGTTCAACGACCAGGATGACGTACTCGCGGCGTTCAAACGCGGCGAGCTGGAACGCGACTTTGTGGCCGTCGTGCGTTACCAGGGGCCGCGCGCCAATGGCATGCCCGAGCTGCACAAGCTCACGCCATCGTTGACCGTGCTGCAGGACCGCGGCTTCAAGGTGGCGTTGGTGACCGATGGCAGGATGTCGGGCGCATCGGGCAAGGTGCCTGCCGCCATTCATGTCACACCGGAGGTATTGAGCGGTGGAGAACTGGGGCGGGTGCGAGATGGTGACGAGATTCTTGTCGACGGCGAGAATGGTGTATTACAGGCGCTGGTCGATCCCGACGAATGGCAGCAACGCAGCATCGAACCGATCGACCTGTCTGCCAGCCATTGGGGACTGGGGCGCGAATTGTTTGATGGCTTCAGGGCACGCGCAGATGGCGCGGAGCAAGGTGCGCTGAGCATCATGCTCGACGCCTTTCCCTTGCCAGCAACTGCACAATCCACCACCGAGTAGCCCAGCGGGGTTCCATCGTGACTATCGAAGACATACTGAAAGCCGCACCGGTTATGCCGGTGATCGTGATCGAAGACCTGACGCACGCCGTGCCGTTGGCCAAGGCATTGGTCGCCGGCGGGTTGCGCGTACTCGAAGTGACTTTGCGCACGCCGGTTGCCATCGATGCAGTTCGCAGCATCGCCGAATCCGTGCCGGACGCTATCGTCGGTGTCGGTACGCTGACGCATTCCGAACAATTCGCCAAGGTGATCGATGCCGGCGCAAAGTTTGCCGTGAGCCCCGGCCTGACGCCGGCACTGGCCAAGGCCAGTGCACAGTACGACTTGCCCTTCTTGCCGGGCGTGTTCACACCGGGCGAGGCTATGCAGGCGCGCGATGCTGGCTTCAACCACCTGAAGCTCTTCCCGGCCAAACAGGCAGGGGGCATCGGCATGCTCAAGGCCATGGCCAGCCCCTTTCCGGAACTCACCTTCTGTCCGACCGGCGGCATCAGCGCCGAGAGTTTCCGCGACTACCTCGCGCTGCCTAACGTCGCCTGTGTCGGCGGCTCCTGGGTAGCACCGTCAACATTGATGCGCGGCGGTGACTGGGACGGTATCACCGAGCTTGCCCGCGAGGCGTGTCGCTGAGCAAACCAGCTGAGCAGAGTAGATCTATCTTGCTTGCTGATGCCCGGCGCACCAAGGCACGACCGGGCCAAGCTGGGCTGTCAGGCGTTGCGGACCTCGCGTCCACGCTTGCTCAATGACCAGCCCGTCAAACCGCCGAACAGCAACAACAACGTCGGCGCCAGCGGTACATTGGCCGATCCCACGCCGACTTCACCTTCGGTATCGAGCAAGCTCAATGCGCCTGCGGCCGCCAGGTTATGCAGTGCGACAGTGGGATGTGCGCCATCCCAGAACACGTACTCGTCCGGGTTGGCACAGGGCTGTTGCGGTGCAAAGCCCAAGCATGCCTGGTTGGCTTCGGTGAAACCGTAGGCTTGTGGGTCGTTCACGACATCGGTAATCAAACCGAAGCTATCGAGCAACATCACGTTGACGTCCACGCCAATGGCAGCCAGCTGCTGATCGAGCGTAGACAGAGAGATATCCAATGCCTCGTTGTATACCGCCGACATCAGCGTCAGGTTGTCGGCGAAGCCGGGCATCAGGTTGTCCATCAATTGGCTTTGGGGCGTCAACCCGAGGTTCGGTACGTTGACCACCAGGATGTCGTGGGCGCCGGCGAGTGCGAGAGCAGTCACCGAGCCGATAAAGCTCTGCAACGATGCTGCCGTGATCTCACCGATCTGCTGCGGGCTCGTAGCGTAGGTGACTGCATCGAGCAAATCGTTGCCGCCTTCTGAGAACGCGTACAGTGCATCGGACGGCGCTGCGCCGCCATGTTGGGCCAGGAACAACTGCGTTTGCTCCTCGATAGACAGCACGGCTTCGTGTTCCGGGGGAACATATGGCAAGTTGTCGGTCGAATTGGCGCCTGCGGTGGCGTAGATCGTACCGCCTGTCGTCGAAGGCAGTGCAGGCAACCCAAGTCCCGCGGCCAGCGACTCGACCCATACAGGGCCGCTGTTTGTCATCTTGCGGCTCGCCTCGTATGCCGTTGTCGGCATCAAACTCGGAAAGCTATCGAAGTACAAGGGGTGCAATGACTGCCCCGCCGCTTCGGTAATGTTCGCAATATTGCCGTTGTCCGACAGACTGTCACCGAAAGCATACACTGCCGAATACTGCGGTGCGGCGACCGTGGTCGCGGAACAAAACACCAGCACTGCCATCGCAACGGCTTGAGACAAACGAACAAGATAAAACTGCTTCACGCAAGCTCTCCTCCCTGAGGATATGAAAGACAACTCTGCCGCGACACCGACAACCGACGTTGCGTCGTTGACGTCGCCGCGCAGCAACTAGGCACCATGTCTGCTCAGCGTTACAAAACACGTTTTAACAAGCGCGCCCAACCCCGAACGATGTGCGTTGTACACTGATGTACATCACGCCTCAAGCGTGAATTGGGCCACAAACTCAAATGAACGTAGTTCTCAAACACAACCAAACGCGCACTTACATACGTTTACGCTTCTTTGGTTTTTCTTGGGAGTTTGGAAGCTCAACAAGACCTGCAAAGCACGCCTTCGTTGACGCAGGCAATGCGCCTCATGGGGTCGACTGTGTACGCACTTCATTGCGCGGTTGACGTCGGAAAGGCAGCGCTTCGACATCACGACGGAACGGCTTGATCTTGGGCGCTGCAACTACCGACACTCAGCGCGGCATTGGTCGACCGGTTCACATGAAACAATAAAGCCGCCGATGTTCACACCGGCGGCTTTATTGTTTCATTCGACCTCAAGCCGTTCGCATTCAGCGAACGGCGAGGAACAACCGTTAGCGGTTGCTTCCCATATCGTCGAAGACCAGGTCGGCGTGTGGCGTATCCGCAACGTTGTCGTCGATCATCTCGTAGATCTCGGGATTGACGATGTCGGCAGCCGGGTGATGGGCGAATGCCGAAACGGAAGCGAACAACGAAGCCATAGCAGCGACTGTCAGGATCTTCTTCATAAGTACATACCTCATTCAGTTTGATGGGCTACCTGGGATGCACAGCGCCATAGTGCGCCTCGAAGTTGTGATGAATGCTTTCGCCAGGTGCGACGGTGATAGTACGCACTGGCTGGGGAGAGAGGGTTTCCCGTCAGTTAACAATTGTAACGAGGTGTTTCGGTCGATGTGACGGACTTCAATATCGGTGTCCGGTCCAGCGTGCTGCATGTAGATCGGCAATCGCAGTCGGCGCCGGACTTGGGGCGCCGTTCGATACCGAAAGGCTGACGGACGGCTTTCTGACGCAATTTGAAACATCTCCGATCCGAATATCCGGACGCAGCGGCTGTCCAATCGCGCATGCAACACTTGAACAAAATTCTACTCTCTGTCGCTGTGCTGACCGGTATCGCAGGTATCGCTGCATGGACACTCGGCGATGAAACGAGCAGTGCGACAACCGCTGCTTACAAGGTCGCCAAGGTGGAACGCGGCGAGATTGCCGCGATCGTCTCGGCAACCGGCACATTGAATCCGGTGAATGCCGTGCAGGTCGGCAGCCAGGTGTCGGGCACCATCCAGCACCTGCGAAGTGATTTCAATCAGCGCGTGCGCAAAGGCGACGTGATAGCGCAAATCGACCCTGCCGTGTTTCGCGCCAAGCTCGCGGAGGCAGACGCCAGTCTGAAGACGGCGGAGGCGGCTGCGAAGAAAGCCGAGGTCGGCGTGCGCGAAGCGAAGCGTGAACTCGACCGCCAGACCAACCTGCACGGCAAGAAGCTGGTGGCAGAAACCGTTATGGATGCCGCACGTTTCGCCCACGACGCAGCCCTCGTAGAACTCGAATTACGCCAGGCGGCAGTCGCTCAGGCGCACGCCGCGCGCGAACGAGAACGGGTCAACCTCGACTACACCACAATCATTGCACCGATCGATGGCGTGGTGATATCGCGTGACGTCGACGTCGGACAAACCGTCGCGGCAAGTCTGCAGGCGCCGACACTGTTCACGATTGCCAGAGACTTGACCAAGATGCAGGTCGAGGCCGACGTCGACGAGGCCTACATCGGCCAGGTCAAGGAAGGACAGCGCGTTCGGTTCAGTGTATTCGCCTATCCCGGCCGGTCTTTCTACGGCGAGGTTGGGCAGATCCGACTGCAGCCTAATGTCGACTCGGGCGTGGTCAAATACAACACCATTATCCGTGTCGACAACCCGGATCTGGCGCTGAAGCCCGGCATGACAGCGACTATCTCGATTCTCATCGCGAGTAGAGAAAACGCATTGAAAGTACCGGACGCCGCGTTGCGTTTCGTTCCGGATATCTCAAAGGAACGCGTCGCGGAACTGCGCCGCAACCTCGCGCCCGATGAACATGTCATCTGGACGGTCGAAGACGATTCACTGCACCCGGTGACCGTTACGTCAGGCATCGTCGGGCCGCGCCAGGTCGAGGTCTTGAACGACGCGTTGCGCGAGGGCATGACCGTCGCATTGCCGGGCACCCATAAAACCGAGAAGCAAGCGCGCTTCGGTCTCAGCCTGTTTTGACCTCGTCATGAATCAAACCGTCATAGAGGCACACGGCCTTAGTAAGCGCTACTCCCTCGATGGCGTAACAGTGCACGCGCTCAACGATGTCGATCTCGTTGTCGAGCAAGGCGAGTTCGTCGCCATCATGGGGCCATCGGGCTCGGGCAAGTCGACGCTGATGAATATCCTCGGCTGCCTCGATCATGCCGATGATGGTCAGTACAAGCTGAAAGGGCGCGACGTATCCGAAATGAACAATGATCAGGTCGCGGCTCTGCGCAACCGCGAGATCGGCTTCGTTTTTCAGGACTTCAACCTGCTCTCGAGAACCGACGCCTTGGAGAACGTCGCGACCCCGCTGGTCTATGCCGGTCTGGACCGACGCGAGCGCGACCGCTTGGCGGGCCAGGCCTTGGCTGACATGGGGCTGCGCGACAAGCAGGGCAATCTGCCGACCCAGCTTTCAGGCGGACAACAGCAGCGCGTGGCGATAGCCCGCGCATTGGTCACCAAGCCTTCGCTGCTGCTCGCAGATGAACCCACTGGCAACCTCGACAGCAACACGACTAGCGAGATTATGTCGGTACTCAAGATGCTCAACAAACAGCGGGGACTGACCGTGGTACTGATCACGCATGAACCCGATGTTGCCTGCTTCGCCGACAGGGTGCTCGAAGTCCGCGACGGTGAACTGTCGGAGCACATCGCATGAGCTGGCTTACGACGCTGCAACTCGCATTGCATGCGCTCTGGCGCAACCGCTTACGGGCCGCACTGACCGCACTGGGTGTGATCATCGGCGTCGCTTCGGTCATCACGATGCTGTCCATCGGCGCCGGCGCACAGCAGCGGGTAGCGGAAACCCTGGCCAGTCTGGGCACCAACATGTTGGTGATCAAACCGGGCAGTCTCTCGCGCGGCGGGGTGCGGCGTGGCGCCGGCGGGCAGATCAATCTCACGCTCGACGACGCAGAGGCCATCTCTAGACTGCCCGACCTGATCGGTGCAGCCCCCAGCATTCGTGCCAGCGGCCAGGTCCGCAGCCGGATGAATAACTGGGGCACCGTTATCGAAGGCGTCACCGCTGACTACGCCGTAGTGCATAACTGGACGCTCGAAGTCGGTTCGTTTATCACCGATCAGCAGGTCGCGGGCGCCACCCAGGTATGCGTACTTGGTCAGACGGCGGCGCGCGAATTGTTCGGCATCAGCAACCCAATCGACGAGACACTGGTCATAAAAGGTGGACTTTGCCGAGTTGTCGGCGTGCTAGAGCCGAAAGGTGTTACGGCATGGGGAAGCGACCAGGACGACGTTGTATTCATGCCGGTGACGACAGTTCAGCGCAAGCTGCTGGGCGTAAACTACGTTCACCGCATCGACGTCGCCGTGCCCAGCAGGGAGAAGACCGACCCTGTGCTGCAAGACATCAACGTGTTGCTGCGCTCCAGGCATCGACTCAGCGAAGAGCAGCCCGATGATTTTCGCGCCTACAATAGGGCGGAGTTGGCGCAGTCCTCTGAAGAAAGCGCCAGAGTTTTCACCTGGCTGTTGGGCAGTATCGCGTTCGTATCGTTACTGGTCGGCGGCATCGGCATCATGAACATCATGCTGGTCTCGGTCAGCGAGCGAACTCGGGAGATCGGCATCCGTATGGCGTTGGGGGCCCGGCAACGCGACATCCTCTGGCAGTTCCTGCTCGAAGCAGCCGTCTTGAGCGGCGTGGGCGGTGTCATCGGCATTCTGCTCGGTGTCGGCTCGGCAGCGGCCGTTGCCCTGTTTTCCGCGTTGCCGGTTAGCATCACGTTGACGTCGGTCGTTGTGGCATTCTTTTTCGCCGGCTTCATCGGCGTCTTTTTCGGCATACACCCGGCGCGCAAGGCCGCGCGTTTCGCACCCATTGTGGCTCTGCGACACGAATAACGATTGCTCGGAGTCGCACCGCGCGGTTGCCGCTGGCGCATCAAACGACAAAAACTGAACGAATTGTGGCTGAAATCCTTGAGGTGGATGGTTTCCGATCTACAGTGAAGAGGTTGATCGAAGCAAACATCTTTCACCTGAGCAGGGGAGTCAGGGTGCCGTATTCGTCGTTTCGTTATCTTTCAATCGTCTTTGCCGCCGGTGTCTTCTTGGTGTCGGCGGCACAGTCGCGCGGCTTCGACCACAAACCCGAACACTGCAAACCCGACATCTCTTTTGTCGAGTTTGCTTCACTCGACCTCGAAACGCAGTTACCGATCACGATGAAAGGTAAGTTGATGCTGCCGAGAGCCTGCCGCTCTCGTCACCGGTATCACTCGCAAGCAATGCCCGCGGTGCTGATTCTGCATGGCTCGGGGGGCGTGGATTCGCGCGGCGACTTTTATGCTCGTGCGCTCAATGCGGTCGGTATCGCGACGCTGGAGATCGACATGTGGGAGGCGCGCGGTGTTACCGGCGTCGACAACCGCCCGGCACTTCCCATTCTTTCCTATCCGGATGCATTCGCGTCACTGGCATTTCTCGCAAACCACGATGCGATCGACCCCCACCGAATTGGCGTACTCGGTTTCTCCTGGGGTGGCGTCATGAGCCTGGCAGCAGCCGAGGAACTGTACGCGGACCAGTTCGGCCAGGGCCTGCAGTTCGCCGCGCATGTCGCCAACTATCCTGTTTGCTATGGCGCCAACAACCCGGCAATACTCCCTCTGGGGATAACGCCGGCACAGGCCGGCACCCAGATACAGGATCTGACAGGCGCACCGCTGATGATCCAGGTTGGGACCGAAGACGACTACGACAATGGTGCGGATAACTGCGAAGCCCTGGTCGACCAGTTGGCCGCCAGCAACAACGGCACCGACGTTTCTATTGCAATCTATCCGGACGCATTCCACGCCTGGGACCGCTTGCAGGTTCCCATTACCGTGCCGGACCCCTTTGGCGATGAAGGCAGCTTTTTTACTACCGGGGTTTTGCCGCTGATCGAGATAATCCCCGATGTTGCGCTGGCCTACGAAGCGCGTCGAACGGTCGTAGGATTCTTTGTGCGCAATCTGTAGTTCTTGAGCCGGGCGAGATGCACACCCGCATCGGCAAAGCAGCGCGATTTTAGAGATCACAGCCATCCACGGTGGACGTACCGCGGCATTGTGGAAGCACGCCAACCTCGAGCGAGTTGCCGACCAACACACCCCGCCCAGGGGCGTGCGTCAGCTTTCGTCGAAGATCTGAATGATCAGCCAGTCATCTGGCGGGCAGGCGAGGATGCGGTCTTTATGCACGAGCGGGCCATCGTGCGGCTTGCCGACGACGATTTCGTAGGAAGCCGCCGTGAAGTGCTCGCGCGCGTGGGGCGGCCCCTTCAAGATCTGGGGCAGAACGAAGCGGGCCTGTGCCGTGGTTCGGTACGGATAGCCATAACCGTGCATCGGTTTGCACTGACCAAGTTCGATCAGTTCCTCGATCCAGTCGAGCCCGCGGATGCGAGCCTGCCAAGTTGCGAGACACTCGCCCTGCTCTGCATGAGGATCGGCAGGCTGGGTTCCATCCTCTTTCTGACGGCATACACTGAAGTACCAACCGAGCATATCGATATCCTTTGATTTCTTATTTGTTCCTGTCGGGCAGCCATCTTAGAGGCGGGCCAAGCCTGCTGCCGGCAAATGCTACCGATTTCCATAATGCAGCGGTAGGGACATCGGCGTTGACGACACCAGGGACGCGAAGATACTGGCAGGACGGACTCTACCGCCGGTTTGCTTTCATTCTTGTGGATCATGCGCGAATGCAGGCCGGCGCACGCGTCACGGCTTTTTCTCTTGGCCGGGAATACAAGTCGGCGCAAAAAAGACCACCGAACCGTTCGACGGTATGAGATGGACATCGTGATTTCGACCCGTCAACGCGCCGTCCCATAGCCTCTTGCAGGCAAAGCTGCGAGTGAACGGAGACAGAGCGACCTTCGATTACTTTGCATCTCCTCTCAAGCCCAGCGAACGCCCACCATCCACGACCAGGTTATGGCCGGTGATGAATCGACCTCCATCACCGACGAGGTAGGCTACGGCTTCGGCGATGTCTTCGTGCGCTCCGACCTCGCCCAACACGTTCGAGGAACGCTGCCACACCAACTGGTCTGGCGATAAGTCTCCTCGCGGGATCTGGCCTGGCGAGACAACGTTGATCCGAATATCCTGCTCACCCAGCTCGATCGCTGCGGCGCGCACGAAACCGATGATTCCGGCCTTCGATGCGGCATACCCGGAAAAACGCGCCTTGCCGCGCTCGCCGATTACACTGCTGAGGCACACGATACGCCCACCCTCACCCAACATGCGGCGGCTTGCCGCGGCGACGCACTGAATGGTCGTTCGCAGATTGCTGGCAATCACGTCGTCGATCACCGCCATAGACTGTTGCCATATCGGTGCGGCAGCATCGCGCTCGGAGCCACCGGCGCTGCAAACTAGAATGTCGAGACGAGGCAGGTCCGCAAAGAAGGATTCAACCGCAGCATCGTCGGACAAATCGACCTGACTGCCGTGCACCTCAGCGCCCAAAGCAACGCCTTCTGCGACCACGGACGCAAGACGCGACGCATCCCTGCCCAAGGCATACACGGTCGCTCCTTCAACGGCCAACCGCTGAACAATGGCACGCCCGAGCGCGCCGGATCCGCCCGTCACTACCGCCACCTTGCCAAGCAGCGGCTTCGGATCAGTTGTGCCGAGCACATACGTGCGAGAGGTTGCCGTCTGCTGTGCCAACCGCAGGCAGACCGCCCTGAACTTACGCGTTAACCGTTTCACCAGCATTCCAGAGTCATCCACGTTTTCTCGACAAAATCATCCGAACCAACCCTATCGCACCAACTGCTTCGCGTCGTCCGCCAGGCAGCAGAACTGCAACCACCAAGAACGTCAGTGTGCTCAGCGTCGCACCAGCCAAGACCGCCAGCCAAGGCGATTCAAACTGCACGGCATAATAGAGCCATGCCGTGACGGCAAACCCAATCAGTGCTGAACCCACCAGCCGTATGCCGTTCGCTGCGAAGCGCACGGGATCCTGCCCGGCCGTCTTCCACAACCAGATGACGTTGATCGGCCACGTTATGGCACGACCCAACGAAAACGCCCAGGCGACGGCTTCAACGGAATGGAATGCAGCCACGACAATCAGCGCGATCTGCATGGGCTTGGTCACCAGATTGCTGAGCAACAACTGTTTGGATTGCTGCTCGATCAAGTACGCCCAGTAGTTCGTCTGGCTCAGTGCCTTGAACGCGCCGCCCACGGCGAGAATCTGCAACAGTGGAATCGTCTGCCCCCACTGGTCACCCAACAAAAGCGGGATCAGGTAATCTGCCGTCGCTGCGGTGACCATCAGCAACCAGATCGCCGGGCCACACAACGCCGTTTGCGAACGAGCGAGGATGTCTTGCGAACTGCGCCCTTCGGCGATGGCGCGGTTCACGGTGGGCACGACCACAGATGTCAGCGGATTGAAAAACGACATCACGGCAGACATGAACAATTGGAATGCACGGTTGTATTGCCCCAATGCACCCGCACCCCACATCATGCCGATCATCAGGTTGTCGGCGTTATCAGCGGCGTAGCCCAACAAGCTGGCTGCACCGTTGGCAACACCGGTGTGCAGCAGGGGCAAAGAGCCATGTCCCCGTCGTGGACGCATCGGCAGCCAGCGCGACGCCGCCACCGACAACACGAGGGTCGCCGTGGCCATAGTCGTCGCCTGAATCACCAATGCCCAGTAGCCGGCACCGAGAAGGGCCGACAGGATACCCGCCCCGAGACCAGCGAGTTGCGCCAGCACGGCAATCAGGGTGACCGTCGAAAATCGCATCTGACGGGCAAGGCGCACTTTGTATTGTGCCTGTAGGCCGTTCACAACCAGCACGCCCGCCATCGCCGGGGCGATCAGGCTCAGCTCCGGCTGGTCGTACAACGCAACAATGAGCGGGGTCGCCAGCACCAGCAACACAGCGACCGCCGTGCTGAGCGCTGCGGTCACCCAGAACACATTCGATGCCTGCTGCTCCGACAGGCTTCTGGCCTGCAGTGCAGCGGTAGGCATACCGAAATCCCTGATTAGCTGCCCGATGCCCAAAAACACGGTCAACATGGCAAAGATACCGAAGTCGTCCGGACTGAGCAGGCGGGCGAGCACCACCGTCCCGACGAACTGGATCACCAACTGGGCACCTTGCCCGACCAGCGCCACCGCGCCGCCCTTGGCGCCCTTGGATAGCGTGTCTGTCTTCAGGCGTTCATCACTCGCGGTCATTGGCGTGAAACCGCTTTATCGCAGGATGCGTTTTGCAGCGTCGAGCAGGCCCATCTGTTCCAGCCTCTGCTTCATCAGCATCTTGAATCTTTTCTTGAACGTTGCACCGAGCAGGTCGTCACTTATCTGCTCGTAGAACGCCTTCATCTGGACAATGTCGGAGGTTTTCTCGGTAAAGACTTCCAGCACCATGGCCTCGGCCGCATTGTCATCCGTGAAGTCGACCAGCGCCGCATCGAGCTCGGCGAAGTCCGTCGCCGACAGATAGCGGATACCGAGTGACTCCACCCAACCACGAACACTGGTGTGGTGGGCAGCGGATACGTGCTTGCCGACCTGCGGCGATGATCCCCAGGACGAATGCATGATCGCACCGCCATCGTTGTTCAATACGAGGATGCGCAGGTTTTCGGGGCGATGGCGAATCCATAGCGAATTCATGTCGTAAAAGAAGGCAAGGTCGCCCAAGACGAGAAAATTAAGGCGCTCGCTCGCGGCGGCATAGCCGACCGCCGCCGACATCGAACCATCGATCCCGTTGATACCGCGATTGGCCAGCACCAGCACAGAACGATCGATGTCAAAAAACTGAACCATGCGCATCGGTGCGCTGTTGGCGATGTGCAGTACGCAATTCAGCGAAAGACTCGCGAGGAATCGGCCGATAGCCGCCGTTTCGCCATATAGATCCGGGGGAAACTCCGGCAGCCGTTCAACCAGCGTCATCGCAGCCTGGCGATACCGTTGTTGAGGGGAGGCGCTCGAAACGGCCTCGGCCGCTTCGCGAAAGAATTCCTCGGGTGACATCTCGAACACATCGCTGAGTCGCCTGAACGGGTCGGACACATCGCCGTCTTCACCTATTCTCCAATGCTCGACTGCTGACCCGCGGAACAAAGCATTCACGTTGTCCTGAAACACGATGTTTCCGAAGACCGTGATCACAATGTCGGGACGCATCTCGGATGCCCTTGCTGCCGGCAGGTGCAGGTAGAGCAACGGGAGTCGCACCCGGCTGGCATGATCGAGATTGGAAAGATGATCGGCCAATGTGAGCACGTCGAACGCCTGGGCAAAGGCATCGAAGGCTGCCTGCAGCGCCGGCGTGGGCGGCGGACTTTGTCCCCAGAGCACCTGGACACGCTTGCCACGCAGTCGCTGCCCGATTGCCGCCCAATCCGGCGGACTTGGGACATGACGATGCCGCCGAATCACACGTGACTTCGGCAACTCGGCAGTCGCGAAGTCTTTCTCCGCGGGATTGAGAATAGGTATGTTGATCTGAACGGGCCCACCGCCGTTGGTCGTGAGCGCGTCCAGTGCCTCGTTGAGCACACGATTGACGAACCACTTGTCCAGTGGACCAAGCACCGGTTTGAGCAGCGCCACGTACTTGGTGAAATCCTGGAACATCGTGGTCTGCGGAAACATCTGGTCTTCCATCTGCCCGAGCAGTTCGGGTAGGCGGTCCGGCGTAAGCACACACAGCGGAAGCTTCTGGTAGTAGGCCTCGACAACGGCCGAACCGAAATTGATCGATGCCGTGCCGGATGTGCAGAGCGTAGCCACCGGCGCCCCAATGGCCTGAATCAGCCCGAGCGCGAAAAACCCCGCTGACCGCTCATCGACGACCGAGTAGAGAGTGAAATCCCGATCGTGCTCGAGGCTCTTGGTGATCGGGTAGTGCCGGCTTCCCGGCGCTATCACGATGTGGCGAACATTGTAGGCCTTGAGAAGAGCGAGGAGTTCTTGAACGAGGAGGTCATCCGAATACATATCTGCGCTCTTCCTTGCTGACCACCTGGATGAAATTCGGCGCGTTCTCGAAATGCGCGTTCGTTCGACACGAAGATCGATTGGTATCTTGCTTGGCTTGGTTCAGGTAGCTGGTGTCGCAGCCTGCGACCTTTAGAACGCCAGTACCGAATGGACTGGCAAAACCAACAACGCGCGCCTCGTGCAACACGTGCTCGAGCGCATTCCGCCGAACCCACGGGTGCAACCCGAGTTCCGCCGACGCATCGAGATGCTTGGTGATCACCTCCGGCATGTCGGCACCCCAGCTGTTCAGCAACTGCTCGACCTCATATCTATTCATTCGTCGCAATCTTGCGCCTCAAGCACATACCGCGTCACGACGACGCATTCGACGACCGCATCGAAACTCACCTGCATACGCGTTTCGCACCGCCCCAATATCGGGCACTTGCAGTTGCCAATCAAAAACTGCGAACACGCTTAAGTAAACAAGGGCCTGGTTCGCACCTCGTTACAGGTCTCACAGACGTTGGGACACCCTCTGGCAAAGGAGGTGGACTAACATCATCTACCGCTTTGCAGACCGGTTGGGGCGAACGCGCTACTACCGGATCGCGGTGCTAGATTACCGCGCAGGAAAGCCAGCTACAACTGCGTTGGGGGACCTGCGAGCCAGCGTTTGCGACCGTCGTCAACGATCACTGTGACCCACTCATCAACTGACAACCGATCACGCGAATCGTCTTCCAACCTTAAAAGATAAGTTTGCCAGATGACAGGATCGCGACTAACGCCGTTTATTGGAACGGCGCCCCGGAATGCGCGCTCGCGAATCACAAATGCCAATTCGATCACATAACTTGAGCAAGCCGAGCTCCGCAAGAGCACCACAACCGGTGACGACGTCGGCCAAAAACCAAGTTGACGGTTTGCGCTCAACGAAAGCAAACAACCGTGCACGCCGCCCGTGATCCGGCCGTTGCCCGATAGCGCAACCGCTCCGACCCAATCGTGCCCGAGTCGTTCCTGCGACCGCGGGGTCATTGCCCCACAATGGGCTCGACAGCTCATCGTCGGCAACGGAAGTTCGCTACGATGCGCGCCCGTTTCTCGCGCTGCTCGCTTCCCGTAAACTGACCCGGATATCCTTGCCAGTTCCACCCGCGACGTCGACGAGCTGTTTTTTCGGTGACGATGATGACATCAACAAACCCACAAGCCGCTGCGCCGCATGCGTTGCACGTGGCAATGACGCGCCTCAAAGCACGCAAGAGGCACCCCGGTCCATTGAGATGTTCCCCAGGCTTGCCGCTTGCCAGCGAAGGCGAAAAGAGTCGATGAGAGTTGCAGTGCTGACTTTAGCGTTATACGTCAACTACGGCGGAAGCTTGCAGGCATTCGCCTTGCTGCGCGCGCTTAAAGATTTGGGACACGACGCCTGGTTCCTCAACCGCGAGACGCGCATACCGACTTCGCGAGAGCGAGCGATTCGTGCGACCAAGAGATGGCTGAAGAAACATTTGATCGGACGATTTCGTGAGATCCGATGGAATATGTACGATCTCGAAGTCAGGCCGGCGATCATGCAACACCATGCGCGTTTTATCGCTCAGCACATCCAGCCGCAGACGGAAGCATTTCTGACGAGCGAAACACTGGCAGATAAAATCGGCGACTACCAGTTCGATGCCATCGTTGTGGGTAGCGATCAGGTCTGGCGGCGCGACTACATCCTGCTCAACCACGACGATTACTTTCTAGGCTTTCTTGCAACCGACGATCACAGAACGCGACGGGTTGCCTATGCTGCGTCGTTCGGCACGTCTGATTGGGACTACACGGACGAGGAAACAAGCCACTGTGGCAATCTGCTGCGGCAGTTTCACGCCGTCTCCGTTCGCGAAGACGACGGCGTTGCAATGTGTCGGGAGCGATTTGGCGTGGACGCCGATCACGTAGTCGATCCAACCCTCCTGCTGGAGCCGCATCGATATCTTGAACTGCTACCGGACGATATGCAGCAACGTACCTTCAGTGGGGTCTTGATCTATCTACTTGACGAGACCGGAGCAAAGGGGCGGATCGCAAGGTCGGCCATTGAAGCGCTGGATAGGCCTGCCTACCGTGTGAGTAAGCCATCGGCGGATGCAACACTGCCATTGGACGAGCGAGTGGCGCCGCCGATCGAAGAATGGGTACGTGGATTTCTCGATGCAGACTTCGTCGTGACCGACTCGTTCCACGGCGTTGTGTTTTCCATACTGTTCAACAAGCGATTCATTGCGATCGGTAACAGCATCCGTGGCATGTCGCGCTTCGAATCGCTATTGCGAATGTTCGGCCTGGAAGATCGACTGCTGTCGTCGTTGGAGGACATCGATATTCAGAGTTTCCTGGCAGAGCCGGATTGGAACCGGATCAACGATGAACTGGACCGCCAACGGCGTCGATCGATGGACTTTCTGAGACTGGCCCTAACCCCGGAAGTCACCGCTAAGGCCAGCTGATGAAGCTCATGAGCTGATGATTGAGCAGTCATGGGTGAGCAGCTTCAGGTCGGACAGAAAGCGCCAAACTGACAATGAACCCACAACGATGAGCAACCGCCCGAAAGTAGGAACGACCTCGCGCGAGGGATGTATACATAAGCCGGTAAAAGCCAGCTTGCGACTGCTTCGGATGACGACGACCTGTGCAGGGAGTCACTCCGCAATTTTTTGCCAATCAAATTTCGCGTCGACTAGTGTCGGCGAATGCAGGCTATGTTCCCGCCAAGTCGGTACGCACGCGATGCTTCTCTCTCGCAAACGCTACTGCAAGCCCAGCAATCAAGCTGAACACCAGCAGATGATGGCTACTGAAGAAACTGACCGTAATCGATATGAAGAGCAGATTCGCTGTTAGCACCGCGATCAGTGTAGCGGCAAAAGGGGATCGGTCGAGTTGCTTGAATGCCCGGAACAACAGCAGATAGACGTAGGCGATCGTGGCCGCAACAAGAACCAGGCCGACGATTCCAACGGTATAGAGAAGCTCAAGCGGCATATTGTGTGGCGCATTGAAATCGATTCCTTGATGGTGATAGTCGGAATACGCCTTGAAATCTTCTTCGAAACTATCGATGCCGTGCCCGACCACCCACTGTCTGGCAGTGCTCGTTGACTGCATATTCCAGGCATCGCGCCAGATAGTCACCCGCTCTTCTGCCGTAATCTTGCCAAGGAGATCGTCGACGCGCTTGCCTACGCCTCCGATATCGTAGAGGTAGATAGCACCGAGAAGAAATACGATGGCTACCGGCCATCTCCACGAAATGCGGCCGCGCATCAGCCACACATAGAGCAGCCCAGTCAGCAAGAAAGACAACCAGGCGGGACGTGAAAAGGAATGCAGCAGGGCGACACCCAACAACACTACAGCCAATGACAACGCCACCTTCAAATAAGGAGGCAGTCCGCGGTACAACAGAGGCGCGATCACTAGCAACAACAAGGCGTAGTGTGCGAGATAGTGCGGGTTCTTCGTCGTTCCGTATTTGCCTTCAAAAATGAATATCGCGGCGATCTGAATGACTGCGTAGGCGATGACCAGCGCGACCACCAACAGCTGAACCCGGTGCTGATCGTTCGATAGATGCTTCGTCGACATCGGCAACAAAAGACAGCCAATTGCGACAAAGGTGAACGCAACCAGGTGCCGGATCTCCTTCCCAGCTATCTCATGACCGGACGTGATGTATAGCACGGTCAGTAGCGCAGCCGGCAGCAACAACGCAGCAGCAACGCCGGTCGGAAAGCCACCGTCTCGACGGTGCAACCGATAGGCTATCCAAGCAACCACAAAGACGTTGCCGTACACAAACGCTCGGTAGAGTTCGTCCAACTCAAGCGCATGCACAAAGAGCATCAGAGCGGGGATCAAGGCATACCAGAGATAGGGCCTCGTTGCCGGTAAGCCGCGAGCACCAGCGCTCACATTGTTTGCCGGGTTCGTCAACGCCATGATGATTGCTTGGGATCAGTTGCTCGGGCAGGCGAGCACACACGTCGGCTGCCATGTTCAATCGTTGTTGAGAGCCCATCCAGAACAGACTTTGAAGAACTGCCTGCAAGGCAAGAATTACCAGCGGAGAGATTGGTGCGCGGTAAGCGGAACGGGGCCAAGCTTTCAGGCAATTGCTCGCGGCCCTTAAAGCTACGAGCAAAAATACAGCACTGGATTTGCCGACCAACTTTGAACTCATCGGTTGCGATGGCGATACACGGGCGATTCAGCAGGAAATGAACGAGCACGGAAATACCGGTTGTTTTGGTGCCATTGGATTGCGAATCCATTCTCACAAAAATCACATGCCTTGGCATTTACATGCCGCCCAAAAAGGATGGCTATTGCCGTTTACGGGCGGGCTTGATCAAGACCATCACGCCATCTTACTTCAAGAAGTGTTCGCCGGGCTTTCTGCGGCCTATCTATGAGCCTAGAGGTATGTTGGTGATGGTGTCGAAACATCAAATCTTCAACAAGCGAGTTGGGGACAACGGAGCGACAGCGGTAGCTCTTGTGCAGCGGCCTCGATTCCGAAAGGCGCCCGAATTGAATCGGCCCGTATAGCGAAAACGGAGCGATATGGAGCAATCTTTCCGAACAGGCGCAGCGTTGGGGTTGACCTGATTGAAGGCCCAAGTGTGGGCTTGGTTTGCCCGGGCGATACAGTCGATCACGCCGACGAGACAACCATTTCGCGTGAGTCATTCGAGCAGAATCCAAACGGGGCGCAGACACTGGACAACAGGTCCCGAAAGGCGAAACGAGGTGGCGCAGTGCTTTTCACCTCTGCCACGACCGAAAGGCAAGAGAAAAATCCATCCCAAAAACCATTTCGGAAGTTTTCTCAGGACCTGCTTGAACCGCAAGTCCGATCGAGCATGACAATCGGAATGCGGACCAACCGCATAATAGGCTCAATGCCAGAGCGAAAGCCTCAACGACAGCCGGTAAATCCTAGCCCCGCGGGTAGACCTACAGAGGAGATGAAGTCGCTAGTGGCACGGAAAAGGGAGAATGGTGCCCAGGGACAGAATCGAACTGCCGACACGGGGATTTTCAATCCCCTGCTCTACCGACTGAGCTACCTGGGCATTAGGTCGGATACGCCGGAGGTGGCGCGAAAGAGGCGGTATTAAAGCGGCGAAGACCAGATGAGTCAAGTACCCGCCCCGCAACCGCTTATTCTGGCTTGAAATCCGGTGGCGCCTCGGAGCCCTCACCGAAGAAGAACTTTTCCATCTGTTCTTCAAGAAAGGTACGTGCCTTGGGGTCGACCGGGCTCAGGCGATACTCGTTGATCAACATGGTCTGGTGGCGCAGCCATTCCTGCCAGGCCTCTTTGGAGACATTCTCGAGAATGCGTTTTCCCAGTTCGCCCGGATAAGGCTGACGATCCAACCCCTCGGCTTCACGTTTGAGGCGGACACAATTCACCAATTCACCCATCTGACATCTCCGAAACTGCGTTCAATTACTGATCTCATCGAGCAGGCGCGCAACGGGTGCCGCCAAGCCGATGTTTTCAGGCTGACGCGGGTTATACCAAAGCCGGCTTCCCGGCTCCAACACGGCGCAACCCGGCTGTTTCAGCAGGATTTCGACCGGTGCGATATCCAGGTGAAAGTGGCTGAAGGTATGCCGCCTTGTCGGCAGGCGCCGGCCGATACTGGCCTGCTGGCCGACACTGCTTGCGCACCAGCTGAGCGGATCGCTTCCCTGCTCGATCTCCGGCAGGCACCACAGGCCGCCCCAGATGCCGGCAGGCGGACGACGCTCCAGCAGGATCGACCCCGCCGGGTCGCGCACAAGCAGCATCTGTGTGGACTTCGCTGGCAGCGCCTTCTTCGGCTTTTTACCCGGAAATCGATGCTGCTCACCGGCCCGTCGTGCAACACAGTGTTGGCCCACCGGGCAACGATCACAGGCCGGCTTGCTGCGGGTGCACAGGGTCGCGCCGAGATCCATCATTGCCTGGTTGTAGTTAGCTACTCGCTCAGCCGGTGTGTAGCGTTCTGCCAGTCCCCACAGCTGATTCAGGACCGGTGCTGTACCCGGCCAGCCATCTACGCCATGAAATCGCGCCAACACGCGCTTCACGTTGCCATCGAGTATGGTCTGCCGCTGCCCGCATGCCAGTGACAGGATGGCCCCCGCCGTCGACCGCCCGACCCCGGGTAGTTCCTGCATCGCCTCAATATCACGCGGAAACTCCCCATCAAAGCGGCCACAGACCAGCTTCGCGGCGCGATGGAGGTTGCGCGCGCGGGCGTAGTAACCCAGGCCGGACCAATGATGAAGCACGTCGTCGATCGGCGCGGCGGCAAGATCGCCAACGCCAGGGAATCGCGCCATGAAGCGCTCGAAATACGGTATGACCGTCGCGACCTGCGTCTGCTGCAGCATGATCTCAGACACCCAGACGCGATACGGTGAAATATTTTGCTGCCATGGCAGGGTCTTACGCCCATGCTCATCGAACCATGCAAGCACCAGCTGCGAGAAGTCAGCGGTCACTTGCGATCGGCGCCGCACTGCCAGCAGATCTCGAAGCCGGCATCGACCTGCGCGCCGCAGCCCGGGCAGACCCAAGGCCCGGGTTTCGGCAGCGCGCCACGCGCGGCCAGAAACCCGTCGAGCACGGATTGCGCGATCGGCAGGTCGTCGTTGTTGATCAGCCAAACCCAGGGGAAATTGAGAGCTGACAATTCGCCCGCGGCGCCGCTGAGATATTCTCCGAGTACCGTCGCCTCGATGCGATGGGCCGAAAGCGCATCGATCAGTTGTCGGGCTTCGAGACTGTCACGCGCTTCGTAAAACTTCAGCATCGGCAATTTGACACGCTGGGTTGGGCTGACAATCATGCGCGATCGCACCGATGCGGTACAACCCTCCAGCAACATAGGCAGGATCAGGTGAAGAACAACGTCAAGCAGATACTCCTTATCGCCGTTTTGGCCGCCGTCAGCATCGGCATCGGCCTGTGGGCCGGCATGCAAGGCAAACCCGCCAAGCAGGAAACAACGGGGTACCCGGACCTGGGCGGTGACTTCACGCTGACCTCGGACAAAGGCCCCGTCAGCCTGCACGATTTCAAAGGCAAGATCGTACCGATCTACTTCGGATTCACCCATTGCCCCGATGTGTGCATTACGTCACTCAGCGGCATAGCGGCCGGGCTCAAACAACTCACCGACGAGCAGCGCGCCCAGGTACAGCCCCTCTTCATCACGATCGACCCGGAACGCGATGACGCAGCGAGAGTCGGCGAATACGCCCGCTACTTCGATCCCAGCTTCATCGGCCTGACGGGCACCCTGGAAGAAATCACCCAGGTCGCGCAGAAGCATTTCGTCATCTTCGAGAAGGTCAAACTGGACGATTCCGAGATGGGTTACACCATGGACCATTCGTCGATCGTCTATGTCGTCGGCAAGAACGGCATTATCCGCGAGCTGGTACACCACTCTGAGGACCCGGAGGAAATCGCGGGCGCATTGCGCGATGCGGTGGCCGAGTAGAGGGCAAGCCCACAACAGGCTCTCATGGGGCCACCCATGCAACGCGACGAACGTGGCGAACCCGAATTCCGTTGCCTATTCGCTGAGAAAGGCAAAGGAAGATGGAGCGGCCAGCGGGAATCGAACCCGCCTCTCTGGCTTGGGAAGCCAGGGTAATACCGATATACGATGGCCGCTTGGTGTCGAATTATAGCCGCTGGAGCGGCCCCGATTCACGATCGACTGACAATCCGATGGCGTCAAACCGGCATTCTTCAGTGCGCCGGACCACCGCGATACATAGCATCGACCTCACCAGCAAACCGCTGCAAGACCTGTTGCCGCTTGACCTTGAGTGTCGGGGTCATCAGCCCATCGTCGACCGTCCAGGGGTCGAGCGACAGGTGGACCTGCCGGATCTTGGCATAACCGGGAAAGTCTTTGAGTGCCGCTTTCACCCGACGCGCCGCAGCGTGCTGTACCCGACTGTCGGTCAGGCTGGACGGACTCATCGGATCGACACCTTGCTGCTGCGCAAATCCTGGCCAATGATCGCCGTCGAGCACCACTAGCGCCGCCAGGTAGGGCTTACCTTCACCGACGACCATAACCTGCTCGAACAGGGGATCGAGCGCGATCGCCGACTCCATGTCGCCGGGCGGGATCTTCTCGCCGTTCGACAGCACTAATATGTCCTTTATTCGGCCCGTTATGTAAATATGGCCGCTGTCGTCGATACGCGCCTGGTCACCGGTGCGCAGCCACCCATCGGGATCGATAGCCTGGGCCGTCGCGGCATGATTGTTCCAGTAACCCAGCATCACGCCGGGCCCTTTCACGAGCAGTTCATCATTCGCACCGATCTTCACCTTGACGCCGCGAATCGGTATCCCGACGCTGTTAGGAATATTTTTCTCCAGCGGGTTGGCACTGACGATCGGCGCCGTCTCGGTCAGACCGTAACCCTGCACCAGCGGCAGTCCAAGACCGATGAACACCCGCGCAATCTCTTCGTTCAACGGCGCCCCACCACTCACGGCAACACGGATGTTTCCGCCGAGGCGCGAGATTACCTTGCTGGCCACCAGGCGATCGAGCAGCGGCCAAAGCATGCTGCCGACCGGCCAGCGACCGCGGCCCTGTGCATGCAGAAAACGTTTCCAACCGATAGATACCGCCAGGTTGAACAGTTTCTTTGCGCTGCCGCCGCGCTCTTCCATCTGATCCGCTATGCGGCCATGGACCCGTTCGAAAATGCGCGGCACCGCAATCAGCACCGACGGCTTAATCGTCATCAGATCATCTGCCAATTGAGCGACCGAACGCGCATAGGCGACGCTCGAACCGGTCATCACCGGCAGGTAGTAGCCGACCGTGCGCTCCAGCGTGTGCGACAGCGGCAGGAAAGAGAGAAAAACGTCTTCCTGGTAGCAATCGAACAGGGTCAAGGCACCATGCGCAACCGACATCATGTTGCTGTGACTGAGCATCACGCCTTTGGGTCGGCCGGTCGTACCCGACGTATAAACGATCGATGCCAGGGCCTTGCTGTCGAGTCCGGTGCGACGTTGCAGTTCACCCGCCTGCGCCGGCAACCAGTCAGCCACGATGCGGATACGATCGTCTTGTGCGGCTAGTTTTCGCGCGACATCGCTGTCGTCGAGAATCAGGATACGCTTGAGCGGCCCTTCAGTGCCGACCACCTCAGCCAGCCGGCGCCACCGCCCGGCATCCTGCACCAGCAGCACGTGCACGTCGGCTTCTTTGAGAATGTAAGCGATGTTGTCTGGCCGATCGTCGGTGTACAAAGGCACATTGACCAAGCCCAGGCTCATCGCGGCCTGGTCGAACATCACCCACTGGGCGCAGTTGCGCAACTGGATCGCCACGCGCCCCCCGCGCGGCACATGCTCGGCGGCGATCGCCGCCTGCCAACGCGCCACCTCGCGCGCCATTTCCGCCCAGGTATAGGATTGCCACGATTTGGCGGCCTTATCGAAGTAGCGATACGCGGTCCGGTCCGGCGTTCGCTTAACGCGCGTCGCAAAAAGGCCGTCAAGTGTGACGGCCTCTTCGAGCGAGATAAGGTTTTCGTGCAGATTCGCCACCCAGGGCCTCCATGTTGTTGTAATTAGAAGTGATATCCCGGATCAACAGCGACAAGGGTGAATTCGCTTGTTGAGTTTAGTGTAAAATCGCGTCTAGTTTCATATATTTGAAAAGATGTTGCCATGCATATCCTGCTGAACGGTGAACCACGCGAGGTGACTTCCGACAGTACCTTGGCCGACTTGCTGGCCACGCTTGATCTGTGTAATAAACGCTATGCCGTCGAGATCAACGAGGAGCTCATCCCGCGGAGTCAGCATACCTCGCACCCCCTGCATGCCGACGACCGCGTAGAGGTCGTGCAAGCGATCGGCGGAGGCTGATCGGCCTGCCGCGTCACCGCAAAGCAACACCTCATCACCATCTTCAACCGAGAAAAAGCGATGTCTGAAACGAATGCTGACCAGTTGGTCATCGCCGACCGCACCTTTAACTCGCGCCTGCTCGTAGGCACCGGCAAATACAAGGACATGGACGAAACGCGCGCCGCCATCGAGGCGAGCGGTGCCGAAATCATCACCATCGCGGTGCGCCGGACGAATATCGGCCAGAACAGCGACGAACCCAACATCCTCGACGTGTTGCCGCCAGACAAGTACACCCTGTTGCCGAATACCGCAGGCTGTTACGACGTCGACACGGCCGTGCGCACCTGCCGCTTGGCGCGCGAACTGCTTGATGGTCACGACCTGGTCAAGCTCGAAGTATTGGGCGACGAGAAGACTTTGTTTCCTGACGTCGTCGCGACAATGAAAGCGGCGGAGATTCTGATCAAGGACGGCTTCCGCATCATGGTGTACACCAATGACGACCCAATCATCGCGCGCCAGCTCGAAGAGATGGGATGCGCGGCCGTCATGCCGCTGGCCGCGCCGATCGGCTCCGGCCTGGGCATCCGCAACAAGCTGAACATCCGCACCATTGTTGAGAATGCATCGGTACCGGTCCTGGTCGATGCAGGCGTGGGTACCGCCTCCGACGCGGCCGTCGCAATGGAACTGGGATGTGACGGCGTGCTGATGAACACGGCCATCGCCGCCGCCAACAAACCGGTATTGATGGCAAGCGCAATGCGCAAGGCAATCGAGGCAGGGCGCGAAGCCTATCTGGCCGGTCGTATGCCGGCGCGGCGCTATGCGTCGGCGTCCTCGCCTGTCGACGGCCTGTTTTTCGACTGACGCGCAGCCTGCGATGCGGCAACGGGGCGAAATGACCTTTCGCCCGGATGCATTACCCCAGCCAAGCAGCGCCGCCAAGCACATCAGCATGTCTGAACAGCAACGACCACATCGTCCTATTCGTAGCTTTGTGCTCCGCGAAGGGCGACTCACACCCGGCCAGCAGCGGGCATTCGATACCCTTTGGCCGACATGGGGCGTCGAGTACGCGCAGATGCCGCTTGATTTCGCCGAGCTGTTCGGCAACGACAACCCGGTGTTCGTCGAGATCGGCTTCGGCAACGGCGAGAGCCTGGCGGACATGGCGAGACGCCATCCCGAACGCAACTATCTCGGCATCGAGGTGCATGGCCCGGGGGTTGGCCACCTGCTGCTGAAACTCGAGGAATCCGGGTGCACCAATGTGCGCGTGGCAAGGCACGATGCCATCGAGGTGCTCGACCACATGATCCCCGCCGCCAGCCTCTCGGGCGTGTACCTGTTCTTTCCCGACCCCTGGCACAAAAAGCGCCATCACAAGCGCCGCATCCTGCAGCGTTCCTTCCTCGACAAGATCGCGCGCGCTTTGAAACCTGGCGGCTTCTTCCATGCGGCCACCGATTGGGAACACTACGCGGAACACATGATGGACGTGCTCAGCAGCGATGCGCAGCGGTTCGAAAATCGCGCCGGCCCCGGCAACTACACACCGCGGCCGGATGATCGCCCGCTGACCAAGTTCGAACAGCGCGGCCATCGCCTCGGCCACGGCGTGTGGGATCTGATCTTCACCCGTCGCCGGTGAGCACACTGCGTATCAAGAATCTGGCGGGCAACGGGGTGAACGCCGGCGAGCTCAACATTGGCAGTGGCGAATGCGTTGCCGTGCATGGCCCGTCGGGCGCAGGCAAGACTTTGCTGTTGCGCGCCATCGCCGATCTCGACGAGGCCGCGGGCGAACTGTGGTTGAACGACCAGGCACGCAGCGATATGCGCGCACCCGAATGGCGTCGACAGGTCATGTACGTGGCGGCAGAAAGCGCATGGTGGCACGAACTGGTACGTGACCACGCAGAGCACTGGGACAGCGGTGTATTGCAGGCGCTCGGCTTTACAGACGAAGTGCTCGACTGGGACGTACAGCGCCTTTCGAGCGGCGAACGCCAACGCCTGGCGATCGCCCGCGCCCTGGCGCACGGTCCCAGCGTGTTGCTGCTTGATGAAGCGACCGCAAACCTCGATCAATCGAATACCGCACGGGTAGAGCAGCTGGTCGACACTTGGTGCAAAAGCACCGATGGCTGCGTCTTGTGGGTCAGCCACGATCCAGCGCAACGAGCGCGCATCGCAGATCGCGTGATGCACATCGAACAAGGCGTTTTGAGGCAAGGCGATGTCGCCTAGCGGCCTGATTCTGCTGTCGCCATGGGATCTGAGCCTGGCTGCCGGCTTGATGGTATTGCTGGCGATACTGTCGTGGCAGCTGCGCCTGGGCATCGGGCGGCGCATGCTGATCGCCGGCGCCCGCAGCACCGTTCAGCTACTGTTGCTCGGGCTGGTGCTGAAGACGCTGTTCAGCGCCGCACACCCCGGGCTGGTCGCCCTGCTCGCGTTCGTTATGCTGGCTGTCGCCGGCTACGAAGTCATGGCGCGACAGAAACATCGGCTACGCGGCGTGTGGGGCTACGGCACCGGCGCCTTGTCGATGTTTCTGTCGTCGTTCTCGATCGCGATACTCGCGCTGGTCGTGCTGTTGCAGCCGACCCCGTGGTACACGCCGCAATATGCGATCCCGCTACTGGGCATGCTGCTCGGCAACACGATGAACGGTATTGCGGTTGCCCTAGACAACCTGACCCGGCAGACGCTCGACAAACGCCATCAAATCGAAGCACGCTTGGCACTTGGGCAAACCGCAGTCCAGGCGATCGGAGACATACAGCGTGACGCACTTCGCGCCGGCTTGATCCCAATCGTGAACTCCATGAGCACGGCTGGTATCGTCAGCCTGCCAGGGATGATGACCGGCCAGATCCTCGCCGGCAGTCCGCCAATGGAAGCAGCCAAGTACCAGTTGTTGATTTTGTTCTTGATTGCCGCCGGCACCGGCCTCGGCAGCATGGCAGCGGTATTGCTTGCTTCGCGACGCATGTTCGACGCCCGTAGCCGCTTACGACGAGATCGACTGACCTGATAGATCGCTGCGTGCAGTCGGCAGCAGCCGCTGAAAGGTAGCCATATGAAACGCCGACCCAGCATTCTGTTTGTATTGCCTTGGGAACTGTCCGCCGCAGGCGGCGTTAATCAGGTGGTACTGAATCTTGCGCGCGAGGCCGCGCGGCGCCACAGATTGCGCCCCATCATCTTCTGCGCCGACTGGTCGCACGAACGCTTCGTAGAGGGCGACTACGAGGGAATCACCCTGATCTCCGGCCGTCTTCGCCAACCGCTCGCCCCGGAGAACCCGATGCGCAACCTGGCGGGCTTCGCCTTCAGCATGCGCCGACAACTTGCCGAATGGCGCAAGTTCATCTCCGAAAACAACGTGCGCATCATCAGCATGCACTATGTCGGCCTGCATTACTTTGTGTTCGCCATGCTGCGGGCGTTCACGCCGCTGAAACTGCGCCTGCTGTACTCGCTGCACGGCGCCGATCTTACCGAGCTGCGCGCACTAGGGCCCGGCGGCATGGCGATGCTGCGCTGGATGTTGCGTCAGGGGCATCGCGTTATCTGCTGTTCCGACGATCTCGCCCGGCGCGCGCGCAACACCCTGAAGATCGACGAACGCCGGGTGGTAACGATTCACAACGGCATCGATATCGAAGAGCTGGACAACAGCAGACACGTCGACTACCAACCCAACATCGGCGAATTCGACAACTACCTGCTGAGCGTCGGCACATTCGAGCACAAGAAAGGCCAGGACGTGCTGCTGCATGCCTACACCCAACTGCTGCGTGAAGGACTCAAGTCGGCGCTGGTACTTATCGGCCGCAACACGCCGCACCTCAAGACGCTGCGCAGCACAGTCCGGCAACTGGGCCTACACCACCACGTGTTCTTCATTCTCGATCTCGACCACGGCAGAACGCTGGCGGCGATTCGCAATGCCCGGTTGCTGGTGCAGCCATCGCGCGAAGAGCCTTTCGGCATCACGCTGCTCGAGGCCGGATACCTGGAGACGCCGATCGTCGCAACGCGGGTTGGCGGCATACCCGAGGTTCTGGGCAGCTACTACCCCTATCTTGCCGAAAGCGAGAATCCGGATGCCCTCGCCCAGGCTATCGACGATGCGCTGTTCAACCCTACCGAGACAGGACGCCAGATCAACCTGATGAAACGACGCGTGGCCACAACCTTTACCTGGGGAAGCGCGTACAGCAGCTACGAAGCATTCTGGACGAGAAAGCAACGCTAGCGAGGCGCCTGCCCGGCGGCTACGCGGACGACATTCCACCACTGCCCGAGATCATTGACCGACCACAGCGCCGCCAACATGGCGAATCGCACGCTGTTCCAATAGCTTCCGCCATCTGCGTTGCGCTGTGCGAGCAGGCCGTACAGTTTGCTGATGCGCCAACGCAGCGGTTTCTTCAGATCGACAAATTGCGTGTCCCTTCGTGCAGCGAGGTACGGCGCAACGACCGCCTGCGTGGCGCTTAGACTACCCGACATAACCGACGCATGACCGCGCCTCTGCCACATTACCAGACGCCGGCAATAGTAGATCTCTTTGCGCACTGCAAGCCGCATCCACAACAACCAATCCTCACCGATGCGGAAGCGCTCATCGAACCCCCCGAGATCGAAAAACAGACTGCGCTCGACCACGTAAGAGCCTTGGTTGAACAGTGTTTCGAAGATCAATCGGCGCGCGATATCCGGTTCATGCACCGGCACGCACTCGCTGTCGGCCAACAGCTCGGGAGCAACGTCAACGTCACCCGGCGCGTCTTCGAACTGCTCGAAGTCGGCCACCACGCAACGCAGCTGCGGATTGTTGGTGATCGCATCAAGCAACGATTCAATCCCGCCCGACTGCAACAGGTCGTCGGCATCGACGAACACCAGGTAGGGAGCCTGCGACACGTCGGCTCCGGTATTGCGAGCACCCGCCGCACCCTTGGTCTTGGTATTCGTTAACAACCGGACCTCGGGCTGTGTTGCGAGCTCACCCAACATCGCACACGTTGGCCCATCGGTACTGCCATCGTCCACGATGATCCATTCGTAGCTGTGCCGCCCGACGGCGGCGGGTAGCGACTGCGCCACAGCCGCCAGATAGTCCGGCGGGGTATTGAAAACTGGGGTGATGAGGCTGAGGGTCAATCGGGCCGGCATGTCGTTTCAGTCAGTCAAGGGCCAACGCCCAATGAGCCGGAGCATGTAACAGGCGCTGCTCCCCGGCAAGGTCGGGCACTATTCAGCACTTTCTCGTCGCTACGGATCGCCAGCAGAACCCGCCATGCCGCTCGCGACACTTGTACTCCCCGGCGTGCAGAAACAGCCATCTGCGCTGAGATCGTTCCGCGGGCGTGAGCGCGATAGTAAGATGCCCGCGTTATGTCCTGCTTCGCCTGCAACACCTCTCGAACGCGGTATTCGGCACCGGCCGGCTTACGCAGCGATGCATCGCCATTCCGCCGCCAAGCGAAATACCGTCCAATACGAGGCTTTTGACTGAGCGTGCCGTCTCTATCGCAGCGCGTCGCCCACAGCAGCCTCTGGCTCGCCGGAAGCCGCCTGGTGGTGCGATCGATCGGCCTGATCAGCACGCTGATCCTGGCGCGACTGCTGACGCCGGATGACTTCGGTATCGTCGCCCTGGCTTCGGCATTCTACTTCGTCATCCAGACCCTGAGCGACTTGCGCTTCGAGCAGGCCTTGATCTCGCTGCGCGATACGAGCGATGCAGACTTCGACACCGCCTGGTCGATGAACGCCATCCGCGGTGGCGGTATCGCGCTGATTTTGTTGCTCGGGGCATATCCCTATGCCGCGCTGATGGACGACATGCGCCTGGTCGGCGTCATGTTGCTGGTGGCGCTGATCCCTGTCATCGACGGTCTGCGCAATCCACGCTTCATCATGTTCGAGAAGGCCATGGATCTGCGGCGAGAGTTCGTTCTGCAGGTAACGACCAAGCTCGCGGGATTCTTCGTAACGATCACACTGACCCTGATCTATCGCGAATACTGGACGCTGATCGTCGGCAATATTGCAGCGACGCTGGCGAGCGTCGCCATGACCTATCGCTTCGCACGTGAACGCCCCCGCTTCTCACTGGCTTCATTTCGACGGTTGATCAATTTCTCGGGGTGGCTGATGGGTGGGCAGCTGGTGACCGCCGTGCTCGGCAGGGCGCAACTCTTCCTCGTCGGCGCCTACCTGCCGGCGGCCAAGGTAGGCGTGCTGCACGTGGGGTCAGAGATCGCCAACATGGCGACGCACGAAGTGCTGACGCCGATCCGGCGCGCCCTGCTACCCGCGCTCGCCCACTTGTCAGGCGACGAAGGTAATCACCGCAAAGCGTTCCGCTACGCCATGACGAGCATCGTCGGCTTGGCGCTGCCGATCGGTCTGGGGATCGTTATGCTGGCGGACCGCTTGGTGCCGTTGCTGCTGGGCGATCAATGGCTGGGGGCGATCGACGTGATGCGCTTCGTCGCGGTGGTCGGCGCGCTGTCGGCGATCTCCAGTATGGGCGACACGGTGCTGATATCGAAGGGACACACCAAGCCGCTGTTCCGCCGCGAGCTGTTGAAGCTGGCGTATGTGATACCTGGATTGTGGATCGGCATCAGATTGGGGGGGTTCGAGGGCCTGCTGGTCGCGTGGCTCGTCGTCGCCCACCTCGAACTCGCTGTGAATCTGGATATGTTGCGCCGGCACACCGGCGTCAACCCGATCGCACTGCTGGCCGCTTCGTGGCGCTCTGTGTTGGCCGTTGCCGGCATGGTTGCTGCTCTCTGGGGTTCAATGCAGGTATTGCCGCCACCCGGCAGCGGCCTGGGTTCCGACATCGCCAGCGTTGCGGCATTGATCGTTATCGGTGCCCTCACCTACGGATCGCTCCATCTGGCGCTGTGGCTGGCGGCCGGCAAACCGGATGGCTTCGAGGCGCGTGCGCTGCACATCGTCGGCGGCCTGCGCAAACGATCCTGAAAACCCCGATTGCATCGGCAGCTGGTTTGCGGGTAGGGTCGAGCCGACGTTTTTGCGCACTTCGACGATGACGAATCTGTTTGCACTTCTGCTGGTAGGCGGCCTGGTATTGGTCTGGCTCGATGGCGCGCGAGCGCGGGAGTTCGCCACGACCCTGGCGCGCCGTTACTGTCAGAACCGTGGATTGCAGTTTCTCGACGAGACCGTGTCGTTGGTGCGCATGGGTATCCGCTGGTCGGACAAAGGCCTGCGCATCCGCCGCATGTTCCGCTTCGAATTCAGTCTTGAAGGTGTTGGCCGGCGCGTCGGCTACGTATTGATGCTCGGCACACAGCTCGAGAGCATCGACGACGGCCTGCCGCATATCATCGAAGGTGAAGCGGAGGTGGAAACAGAAACGCCGGCGGCACAACCCGACGGCGAGAGAAAGGTGATTCCGTTTCGCCGCAAAGAGCGCTGAGCCCGGCTACTTGACCACCTTCAGGGTGGGCCGCCCACCGCCGCTGTTCGGAGGTGTCGTGGGCTTCGGTGGTTCCGGCGAGTCGTCCGTCTCTTCCGGAAACAACATGCCTTTGCCGTTCTCACGTGCATACACGCCCAGTACCGCCTCCGGCGGCAGGGATATCGCGAACGCCTTTCCGCCGAAGCGCGCCTCGAAGGCGATCAGGTCGTTGCCCAAAGTCAGATCGCGAACCGCATTGGGGCTCACATTGAGCACGATCCGACCTTCCTCGACGTAGCGCGTCGGTACATGCACCGAGTCACGGTCGGCATCGACCAGCAAATAGGGCGTTAATTCGTTATCGACCAACCACTCGTACAGTGCACGAATCAGATACGGACGATTGGATGTCATAGAAACTGCACCAACAACTAGCGGCGCATCTCGCGCTCTTCCTCGGTCAGGCTGGCGATGAAGCCGTTGCGCGTGAAGAGACCACCGGCATAGGTGTTGACCTGCTTGGCCGCGGTGCCCGTCAGTTCGACGCCCAGCGCCGGCAGGCGCCACAACAACGGCGCGATACTGGCATCCACAAGGGTGAACTCGTCACTCATGAAAAACGGCTTGTGGGCCAGCACAGGGGCTGCCGCGGTAAGACCTTCACGCAGTTCCTTGCGCGCCTTGGTGGCCGCCTTGCCGCCGCCCAGGATCTGGTCGACCAGGCCGTACCAGTCATTCTCAACGCGGAACATGTACAGACGCGCGCTGGCGCGCGACACCGGATCGACCGGCAGCAACGGCGGGTGCGGGAAACGCTCGTCCAGGTATTCGCAGATGATGCGCGAGTCGTACAGGGCCAGGTCGCGATCGACCAGCGTCGGCACCGTACCGTAGGGATTCAGGTCCATGACGTCTTCCGGCAGATTGAGCGGATCGACGTCGACGATGTCGCAGGTAACGTTCTTTTCGGCCAAAACCATCCGGACCCGATGGCTGTACAGACTCTGGGGATCTGAAAACAGGGTCATCACGGATCGGCGAGCGGCGACTGCGGTCATCAATGTTTCATCTCCAGATCGTTACCGGCCGATGGGTGATCCGCCGGACACTAAAAAAGGCGCATAGTATATCAGACTATGCGCCTTTCTTTACGGACCGGCCGGTGGCGGTCAGTGGACGTCTTTCCACCACTCCTTTTTCATCAGGTAGGCGATGACACTGAAGACCACCAGGAACAGGATGACCCAAACACCCATCCGCTGACGCTCGAGCTTCATCGGCTCCGAGATGTACGCCAGGAAGGTCGCGAGATCACGCGCCACCTGATCGTACTCGGCAGGAGTCAGGCTGCCCGCCTGCACCATTTCCAGCTTTTCGACAACGCGTTCCATGCGGTAGCCCTCGCCCTTCTCGTCGGCCATCGACTTGGCGGCGGCCTCGGTATCGAACGACTCGACGGCGTGGCCGTCATGCATGACGTGGTACTTGTAGATGGGCTTTTGAATACCCTGGAGATCCCACAACACGTGCGGCATGCCCACATTCGGGAACACCGTGTTGTTGACGCCCATCGGACGTGACGAATCGATGTAGAAGCTCTTCAGGTAGGTATAGATCCAGTCGGCACCACCGTGCTTGATACGTGCCGTCAACGCCAGATCAGGTGCCGGGGCGCCGAACCATTTGCCGGCATCGTTCTCCGGCATGGCGATGGTCATCAGATCACCAACCTTGCTATCGGCGAAGATCAGGTTGTCCTTGATGTCGTCCTCGCTCAGTCCGACCTCTTTGAACAACTGGTAACGGACATACTTGGCCGAGTGACAACCCATGCAGTAGTTGGTGAACAGCTTGGCACCACGTTGGATAGCAGCGTGGTTGTTCAGATCGATATTGGCCTGCTCAAGATGAACCGCGCCACCAGCGGCCAGTGCCGACAGCGGCGCCAAAGCCAGAGTCAAAACAGCGATCAGCTTTTTCATTTGGTTACCCTCTCCGGCACCGGCTTGGTCTTGTCCAACTTGCTGTAGATAGGCATCAGCAGGAAGAACGCGAAATACAGCGCGGTGAATATCTGCGCCAGCAACGTCAGCAAGTCGGTCGACGGCTGCATACCCAGCCATGCCAGGACGACGAACGAGACGACGAACACGGCGATCGCAATCTTGAACAGAATGCCCTTGTAGCGGATCGACTTGACCGGGCTACGGTCGAGCCAGGGCAGGAAGAACATGATCAGAATCGCGGCGAACATCACAATGACGCCCGGGAACTGCGAATTGAACATCGGCGGTACCGCACGCAACATCGCGTAGAACGGTGTGAAGTACCACACGGGTGCAATGTGCTCCGGCGTCTTCAGCGGGTTGGCCGGCTCGAAGTTCGGCGGCTCGAGGAACAGGCCACCGAAGTCCGGCCAGAAGAAGATCACCGCACAGAAGAAGATCAGGAACACCCCGACGCCGACGATATCCTTGACCGAGTAGTACGGGTGGAACTGGATGCCATCAAGCGGGATGCCATTCTCATCCTTGTTCTTCTTGATCTCGATACCGTCGGGGTTGTTCGAACCCACCTTGTGCAGCGCGACGATATGCACGAACACGAGCGCAGCCAGGATAAACGGCAGCAGGAAGTGCAGTGCGAAGAAGCGGTTCAAGGTGGCATCGGAGATGACGTAGTCACCACGAATCCAGATCGACAGCGGCTCACCAATGCCGAATGGCACCGCAGCGAACAGGTTGACGATAACCTGCGCACCCCAGTACGACATCTGGCCCCACGGCAACAGGTAACCCATGAAGGCGGTGGCCATCATGACCAGGTAGATGATCACACCGATGATCCACAGCAGTTCGCGCGGTTTGCGGTACGAGCCGTAGATCAGCCCACGGAACATGTGCAGGTAGATCACCAGGAAGAATGCCGAAGCACCCGTCGAGTGCATGTAGCGAATCAACCAGCCGTAGTCGACATCACGCATGATGTATTCGACCGAGGCGAAGGCTTCGGCAGCGGAAGGCTTGTACAGCATCGCCAGCCACACACCGGTAACGATCTGGTTGACCAGCACCAGCATGGCGAGCGAGCCGAAGAAGTACCAGAAGTTGAAGTTCTTCGGCGCGTAGTATTGCGCGAGATGCTCATTCCAGACCTTGGTGGCCGGGAAGCGCTCATCGATCCAGTTCATGAAGCTCATGCGGCACCTCCCTCAGAAGCGTCGATCCCGATCATAATCAGATCGTCAGACAGGTAGTGATGTGGCGGGACTTCGAGGTTGGTCGGCGCCGGAACACTCTTGTAGACGCGTCCGGCCAGGTCGAACTTCGAACCGTGGCAGGGGCAGAAGAAGCCACCTTTCCAATCGGCGCCCAGGTCGGCAGGGGCCAGATCGGGACGATAGGTCGGCGAACAGCCCAGATGGGTGCAGATACCGATCAGCACGGCGTACTGCGGTTTGATCGAACGCGTATCGTTCTTGCAGTACTCAGGTTGCTGCGGCACTTCGGAATTCGGGTCAGCGAGTCTGTCGTTCAGTGAGGGCAGGTCGTTCAGCATGCTCTCTGTACGATTGACCACCCAACACACCTTGCCGCGCCATTTGACGTTGATTTTTGCGCCCGGCTCGAGCTTGCTGATATCCACCTCTTCCGGTGCACCAAGGGCCTTGGCGCGCTCGGATGGATTCCAGGACATGATAAACGGCACGGCAGCAAAACCGGCACCCACCGCCCCGACAACCGCAGTGGTGGCGGTCAGGAAACGGCGTTTCTTGAGGTCTACGCCTTCTGAACTCATGGATTGACTCCCACAGACCCGAAATTGCGGGGAAATACGCGCAACCGCTTTCGGATCGATTTAAGAATATGCTGAATTTCCCCAAACGACCGCGGATTCTCCAACATGGGCTTTCCCCGGTCAAGGAAGGGGTATCTCCAAAGGGTGTCTGACGCCTTTATTCGCCGCCGGGTTGACGCCGATCAGACGCAGGCGCCGCTGGCGGCGGGTCTCCTGACCTACGGCTGGGCGCCGCCCAAGTGGCGGGCGTCGCTGCCCAGCGAGGTCAGGCTTCCGCCGTCCCAGGGCCTATGTGGATCACCCGATCGGATACGTAGCGGTGTGGTGGCACCACCAGGTTGAGCTTGGAAGGAACGCCTTGCAGGACGCGGCCGGCCAGATCGTAGCGCGATCCGTGGCACGCACAATAGAAACCCGTGAAATCCGCCGGCCACAGGCCCTTCCACTCCGGCTTGGCCGGTGTATAGGTCAAATAACAGGTCAGATAGGTGCAGATGCCGACATAAACGCCGTACTGCGGCACGATGGAACGCGAGCGGTTGCGGCAGGTATCCGGCTGCTGCGGCGCCGCAGACTGCGGGTCGAGCAGTCCAGGTTCCAGCGTTTCAAGCGAGGCCAGCATGGCTTCGGTGCGGTGGATGATCGACACGGGAAAACCGCACCAATCCACATCGAGACGCGCACCGGGCTCGATGTCGCCGATATCGACGTCGATCTCTTGATTACAGGCCTTGGTATCGGCCAGCAGACTCCATGCTGCCGCGGAGGACTCACGGCTGAGACACGCCGCTCCAAGCAGCGAAAACGAACGTGCCAGAAATCGGCGTCGCCCCGCTCCGTCGGTTGAATGTTGCAATCCGGCCTCCTCTGTCACTGTCATTGCGACGCTCTCGAATCAGCCCGCGAGGGTAGCACTTCGCGATATCGTTTTGCGGACGCCGTCCCGCCGACAGCCTTCCTAGACTGGGTTGTCGATGTCGATGAATTGATGGGCAACGGCGAAACGATCGGCCAATTCTGCGCCCAGTGCCTGAACGCCGTAACGCTCGGTGGCGTGGTGGCCGGCAGACAGGTACAGAATGCCCAGTTCGGCAGCCTGGTGGACGGTCTGTTCGGATATCTCGCCGCTGATGAAGGCATCAAACCCGGCCGCCGCCGCTTGCTCGATCATGCCCTGAGCGGCACCGGTGCACCATGCAATGCGACGCACAGACCCTTGCGGCCCGACAACCAGCGGTGCCCTGCCGAGGGCCGAGTCGACCCTGCTCGCCAGATCTTCGCTGGTGAGCGGGCGCGCAAGCTCGACACCCCACAGCAGCCCACCGGCCGGCGTCCCTGTACCGAACCCCAGCTTGATACCGAGTTGGTGGTTGTTGCCCAGTTCGGGGTGGGCATCCAGCGGCAGATGGTATGCCACCAGGCTCAAGTCGTGACGCATCAACGCCTTCACTCGCCGCCCCTTGATACCCACCAAAGGCGCTGCCTCCCCTTTCCAGAAGTAGCCGTGGTGCACGAGCAGCATGTCGGCGCCGACATCCGCCGCGGCGTCGATCATTGCCTGGCTGGCGGTGACGCCTGAGACGATGCTGGAAACCTCGGCCGCCCCCTCGATCTGTAGACCATTGGGGCAGTAGTCATCGAAAGCCGAACTGTCGAGACGCTGGTCGCAGTAACTGACGATATCCTTCAACAACGCCATAAAGTTCAAACACCTGGGGTGGATCGCCTCATGCTAGTGTATGCGCATGAAGTGGTACCGCGCATTCACCTTTATTTTCACGTCGATCGCGACCGGTCTGGCCGCCGCATTTCTGGTGGTGTTGATTCGCCCTGACCTGGTAATGGGCAACGGCGAACTCAGTGCCCCCACGCCCAAACCCATATTGCTCGAGCGCAGCGGCGGCCCGGTGTCGTATGCCGACGCGGTGCAACGCGCCTCCGCGTCGGTGGTCAACGTGTTCGCCACCAAGATCACCCAGCAGAAGGCCCACCCGCTGTTCGACGACCCCCTGTTCAAACGCTTTTTCGGGGATCAAGCGAGCCGACCGCGCTATAAGCGCCAGAACAGCCTGGGCTCTGGCGTCATCGTCGACAGCAATGGCTATGTGCTGACCAACAACCACGTGATCGAAGGCGCCCGCGAGATCCAGATCGTGCTCGATGACGGCCGCAGCATGCCGGCGCGCATCGTCGGTACCGACCCGGAGACCGACATCGCGGTATTGCAGACGGCCGGCGACAACCTGTCGATCGCATCCCTCGGTTCATCGGACGAAATGCAGGTCGGCGACGTCGTCATGGCGATCGGCAACCCATTCGGCGTCGGCCAGACGGTGACGATGGGGATCGTAAGTGCGACCGGCCGCAACCAACTCGGCATCACCGATTTCGAGAACTTCATCCAGACGGATGCAGCGATCAATCCCGGCAACTCCGGCGGCGCGCTGATCAATGCCGTCGGCGATGTCGTCGGCATCAATACCGCCATCTTCTCGCAGAGCGGCGGCTCTCACGGCATCGGTTTCGCCATCCCGATTCAATTGGCGGAACAGGTCATGAAGCAGATCATCGACCATGGTCGCGTGATTCGCGGCTGGCTCGGCATCACCGGCCAGGACCTCACCCCCGCGCTGGCCGAATCGCTGGGAATATCATTCCGCAAGGGCATTCTGGTTTCCGGGGTGCTCGAAGACGGACCTGCAGACAAGGCCGGATTCAAACCCGGTGATGTGATCATCGAGATCGACCGCAAGCCGGTACTCGGATCGCAAAACATGCTGAATACAATCGCCGACAAACCGCCCGGCGAACCGATGACGATAACCGTTTATCGTGAAGGCCGTGAACACCAACAGGTAGCGATCGTCGGCGAACGCCCGACGCTAAAGAGTCGCTAGATTCTGCCGATTTTTATTCACAACATCGTCAACCTGTTGGTTCAGGTGCGATCAAGGGCCATGCGCTTTTGGGATCTACTGCAAAACCCGGATAAAAAACGGGACAAAGTCGCTATTGAAATCGACGTCGCTGCCGACGTTTTGGAGGAATGCCCGGTATGTCGGGGCATTTCGGACAAAGGACGAGACGATCGGCTACCGGTAGCCGATCTGCTCGCGCACCAGCGATTCGACAGTAACGATCCTTCGATTGCGATATTCCATGGCGACAGGAACGATTTGCTGCAACGCTTGCGCACCGTTCGACGAAAGTTCAACTACCACTGTACCTGCCAGGAAGCAGGCTAAGCTGAGGTCTCTTAATGTCGATTTCTTTTAGGCAAACTGCAATTGCTGCTCGCCTTGCGTGCTTTACGGTCATTCTGCTCATGGCATCAGCAGGCAGCAGCGTTTTCGCTGCAGAAGACCAAGAACAGCAATTGAAACAGTATCAGGATGATTGCCGACTGGAAGGCGAGGCCAGCGGATTGACCGGCTCCCATCTGGATGAGTACATACAACAGTGCGTGGAAGAGCTGGCGGACGTCGAGATGACCAATATCCACAGCGACAAATAGTCGCGTACGTCGTTCAGTGACGAATCAACGCCAACGACAATACCAGTAGCGCACTGGCCGCAGCCCACGATCCCAGCACACGCAAGCCGATCTGCTGCCATGCCCGCTTGCTGAAGAACTCGGCGAACATCATCGCGTACAGCAGCAGCAGATAGACGCCGATCACCGTTCCGAGCATCGCGGCGAACCAGCCGCGCCCGCTGAGATCTGACTGCTGTGAATCGAGACCGATCATCGCACCCAGCAGCACAGCTCCGACCGCGATCACGGCGACCACGTACTCACGCGCAAGGGCGACCAGCAGACCGACGACAACCGCCATCGACAGCAGCCCCGGTTCCAACCAGGCCGCGGTCCACCATAGACTGCCTGCCAGACCGGCAAGCAGCCCAAAAAGAAAGGCCAGCGCGACCGACTGCACCCGATGCACCTGCTGTTGCCCCAACAGTATGCCAAAGCTGAAAATCGCCAACGCGTGCGCCGGCACGAACAGGGGATGCAGCAGGCCTACGTAAAAGTTGTCCAGTCCTTTGATCGGGCTGTGGGCCAGGGCCACGCCCGGCAACACCAGCAACGTCAATCCGCAGACAACAGCGCGGATTACCGTCATACCACGCCGGTCAAAAAGCCTACACCGGCAAGCGCGATTGCGCCGCCACCGGCGCGTACGGCCATCCTGCCGGCCGGCCAATGCGCCAGCAATCCGAAGGCGATGCCGCTCAGGTGCAGCAAGCCGGTAGCAATCACAAAGCCCAGACTGAAGGCGAGCGGATTGGCCGCGTCAGGCAGCTCGGTGCCGTGCGCATGCCCATGAAAAATAGCGAATACCCCAACGACGATGGCTGCCACCCACAACGGTGGTCTGGCCGCCAATGCGACCATCACGCCGAGCACGATCGCCGAGGTGGCGATACCGGTTTCGACTGCCGGCAGGTCGATGCCGGCCACGCCCAACACCCCACCGAACGCCATGACCAGCGGAAAGACGACCGGCAATACCCAGATAGCGGGACGCCCGAGAAATGCACCCCACAGGCCAACCGCGACCATCGCTGCCACATGATCCCAACCGAGGATCGGGTGCATGAAGCCACTGGCGAAACCGCCGACAACACCAGCGCCTTCGTGCGCCACCGCGGCGCCACAGGCGAGCATCATCAATCCGGTTACAAATAAGCCTACTGCTCTACTCATGAAAGTTCCTCGTACGGCGTCAGATGGCCTTGGCGACCGCTTGCATCTCGGTTATCAGTTTGTCGCTCTCGGCCGGCGTCCCTACCGTCGGCCGCAGGCAATCGTCGAGCAACGGGTGCGCGCCATCGAGATTCTTGACCAGCACACCTCGGTCGCGCAGACCCGTAAACCAGTCCACGGCCTGTCCCTTCGGCGTGCGCACCAGCAAAAAGTTCGCCTCAGAGGGAAACACCTGCAGGCCGTCGATCTCTCTTAATGCTGCAGCCAAGCGACCGCGTTCGCGGCGGATCGCCTCTGTCTGCTCGTCGAACACCGCCTTGTGACGCAACGCGAAATCCGCGCTCGCCTGGGTCAGCACATTGATGTTGTACGGCAGGCGCACCTTGTCGAACTGATCGATCCAGGCCGCCGGCCCGGCCAGCAAGCCGAGCCGCAAGCCGGCCAGCCCCATCTTCGACACGGTGCGCATCACCAGCAGGTTGTCGAATTCGCCGAGACGCGACATGAAGGTGGCGTCGGTAAACGGGGCGTAGGCCTCGTCGATCACGACCAATCCCGGTGCGGCGCGAATGATCTCCTCGACCGCCTTCGCGTCGTACAAGTTACCGGTGGGGTTGTTCGGATAGGCAAGAAACACGACCGCCGGCTGGTGTTCGTCCATCGCCTGCAGCAATGCCGGCAGATCGAGGCTGAAATCCTGTGCGTTCAGCGGCGCACCCACGTAACGCATGCCGCAGAACGTGGCGATCATGCGATACATGACAAAGCCGGGATCGACCGACAGCACGCTGCGCGAAGGGCCGGACAGGCTCATCGCGATCATCTGGATGAGTTCGTCCGAGCCGTTGCCGAGCAGCACCCGCATATCGGCCGGCACCTGCATCGCCTCTTTCAGGCGCTCGCTGAGCACGCGCGCGGTGGGGTCCGGGTAGCGGTTGACGTCGGTGTCGCGCAGCAGTGCAGCCCAGGCATCGCGCAGCTCGTCCGGCCAGGTGTAGGGATTCTCCATGGCGTCCAGTTTGACCATGCCTTGCGCCGGTTGCACGTGGTAGGCGCGCAACGCCAGGATCTCGGGACGAACCCAGTTTTCGACCAATCTATTGAGCTCGTCAGTCATGACAGACACGCAGACATCGGTTGCAGAAAACAAAAGTGTATCAGGCCGCCGGCTCAGCGGTGGGTGTCGCGGCGCACCGGCGTGACCGCCATCAAGCCGATGAAACCGACCAGCGATAGCGGGGCCAGCCATTTGCTGGTGTCGAACAGGCGACGCCAGCCCGTGTTGGCCTGCTTCACGACCTCGAAGCGATCGACGTAGACCGTTTCGCAGGCACCGTTGCCACCGTCTGTGCGCACCGTGCTGGTCTTGCGATAAAAGCCGGTGGCCGGGTTGCGGTACTCGGCAAGGTAGCCGCTGAACCGCACCTGGTCTCCGGGCCGGGCCGCCAGGATCGCCGCCTGCACCTCCGGCCGGTCGGCCAGCAGGTGGTTGTTCGACAGCTGGTCTTTCTGAAACAGACGCCCGACCTCGCTGTTCGGCCACGAGGCCCAGCAGGTCCAGGTGGTATTGTCGAAGCCCATCTGTTGGTACACGGCAGATCGGACGTTGTCGCCCCAGATCACGCACAGGTCCTTTAGATTCAGATAATCCTGCCAGTCATCGTGGTGATAGATATCCCACCACGAATCAGCGTGGTGCATGCTGACCACCACGCCATCGAGCTGGTATCGATACAGGGGCGCGATCTGGTAGGCCGTATTGCCGGCATTGACTGCAAACGGCGCCTTCTCGACCTTCGCCTGACGCGGCTCTTCCTCGATGTGTTTGTCGTAGAAGCCTGGATCAGGCAGCGCATCGCGGTTCCACCAACCGATCGCGAGCCCGAACAGACTGGCTACGAACAGCCATTTCAGCAGCTTCTCCAACAGCCCGAGCAACGTCATCTTGCGTCCCTGTCGCGTCGACGATCGCGCTTGGCAGAAAGACTACGACTCGGCGATGCGATACTCGGCCGAGCGAGCATGCGCCTCCAGCCCCTCACCACGCGCCAACGTGGATGCCGTTTTTCCAAGCACCTCGGCACCGGCTGACGACACCATGATCAGACTTGAGCGCTTTTGAAAGTCATAGACACCCAATGGCGAGCTGAAACGCGCGGTACGCGAGGTCGGCAGCACATGGTTCGGACCAGCGCAGTAGTCACCCAGCGGTTCGGATGTATAGCGGCCCATGAAGATGGCACCGGCGTGACGGATCTTCTTCACGTAAGACTGCGGGTCTGCGATCGACAGCTCGAGGTGTTCCGGGGCGATGAAGTTGCATACCTCCGCCGCCTCATCCAGGTCGCGGCAGACGATCAAAGCACCACGCGTGCGCAGCGCGGTCTCGATGATCTCTTTGCGCTGCATGTCTGGCAGCAGTTTGTCGATGCTGCGCTCCACCTGAGCGACGAAGTCGGCATTCGGGCACAACAGGATCGACTGCGCATCTTCGTCGTGCTCGGCCTGCGAAAACAGGTCCATCGCGACCCAGTCGGGATTGGTATCGCCATCGCAGATCACCAGGATTTCGGACGGCCCGGCCACCATGTCGATGCCGACCTGACCGAACACAGTGCGCTTGGCCGTAGCCACGTAGATGTTGCCGGGGCCGACAATCTTATCGACCGGCGGGACGCTCTGCGTACCGTAGGCCAACGCAGCCACCGCCTGGGCGCCGCCAACCGCAAAGACCCGGTCGACGCCGCATACGTGGGCCGCGGCCAGCACCAGTTCGTTGAGCTCGCCACGCGGTGTCGGCACCACCATGATCAATTCACCGACACCAGCGACCTTGGCCGGCAGCGCATTCATCAGCACTGAAGACGGATAGGCCGCCTTGCCACCGGGCACATACAGGCCGACGCGATCGAGCGGCGTCACCTGCTGACCGAGCACGGTGCCGTCTGCCTCGGTGTAGGTCCAGCCTTCCATTTTCTGCCGCTCGGCATACGCGGTGACACGCGCCGCCGCGTGACGCAGCGCCTCCTGCTGAGCCTCGGGTATCGTCTCCCAGGCCTGCTTCAGCCGGTCGAGCGAGATCTCAAGATCTGCCGGCGATTTCGCCTCCCAGCCGTCGAAGCGATTGGTGAACTCGACCAGTGCCGCATCGCCGCGCGCGCGGATGTCGGCGATCACGTCATGCACGACCTGGTTGACGCCACCGTCGGATACCGACTCCCACGCCAGCAGCGCATCGAGTTGTGACTGAAAATCTGCGTCCGCAGTATTGAGCTTTCTGATCTCGGCCATGGCCTTAGCTTCCGATAGTGACCGGTGTTCACCGGTGAAACGACAAGGATACAAAATTCGACAACCCGGCAACGCGAAGGTGCTGCCCAGGTTCAGGGAATGTCCGCTGCCGACACTTTATCAGCGGCGGCGCAGACGTGCGGCGTCAATGTCGCCCGACGGCGTCACGCAGCGCATCGACCAGCGCGTGCACGGTGGCGTGCTTCATCTTCCACGAGGCCTTGTTGACGACCAGCCGTGAGCTGATGTCGTGCATGTGCTCGAGCGGTACCAGGCCGTTGGCCTTGAGGGTGTTGCCGGACTCGACCAGGTCGACGATCACCTCGGACAAACCGACCAGCGGCGCAAGTTCCATCGAGCCGTATAGCTTGATCACTTCCACCTGCTGGCCGCGCGCGGCGAAAAACGCCCTGGCGGTATTGACGTACTTAGTCGCGATCCGCAGGCGGCGTGCGCCGATGTCGGCGTCGGCATGCCCGGCCACCATCATGCGGCATTTGGCGATCTTGAGGTCGAGTGGCTCGTACAGTCCTTCGCCGCCATGCTCCATCAGCACGTCTTTGCCGGCGACCCCGATGTCCGCTGCGCCCCATTGCACGTAGGTGGGCACATCGGTCGCGCGGATCAGAACGAATTTGACCGACGGATGGGTGGTGTCGAGGATCAGCTTGCGACTGGTTTCCGGGTCGTCGAGCGGTTCGATACCGGCGTGCTTGAGCAGCGGCAGCGTGTCTTTGAAGATGCGCCCTTTGGACAGCGCGATGGTCAACGGTGATTCGATTTCAACAGCCATGACAGCGGCACTCAACCGGGTACGCGCCGAATCTGCGCACCCAGCCCGGCAAATTTATCTTCGATGTTCTGATAACCACGATCGACGTGGTAAATGCGGTCGACCACGGTCTCGCCGTCGGCCACCAAGCCGGCCAGCACCAGGCTCGCCGAGGCACGCAGATCGGTCGCCATAACCGGCGCGGCCTTCAGGCGCGGGATGCCCGAGCAGATCGCCGTGTTGCCTTCGAGCTTGATGTTCGCACCCATGCGCTGCAGTTCCTGCACGTGCATGAAGCGGTTCTCGAACACCGTCTCGGTGATGGTCCCAACGCCCTCGGCCACGCTGTTCATCGCGGTGAACTGCGCCTGCATGTCGGTCGGGAAGGCCGGGAACGGCGCCGTATGCACGTTGACCGCACGTGGACGTTTGCCGTGCATGTCGAGCACCACGTAATCGTTGCCGACCTCCAGGTCGGCGCCGGCCTCCTGCAGCTTCTGCAGCACGGCATCCAACTGCGTCGGGTCGGTGTCGCGCACACGCACCTTGCCACCACTGATCGCGCCGGCAACCAAGAAGGTTCCGGTCTCGATACGATCGGGCAGCACGTTGTACTCGCAACCGTGCAGTTTCTCGACACCCTCGACAGTGATGGTCGTAGTGCCGGCGCCGGTGATCCGCGCACCCATGGCGTTCAGGCAGTTGGCCAGATCCACCACCTCGGGCTCGCGCGCAGCGTTCTCGATCACGGTGGTGCCTTCAGCCAGCGTAGCGGCCATCATCAGGTTCTCGGTGCCGGTCACGGTGACGATATCCAGCACCAGGCGCACACCCTTCAGACGCGCCGCACGCGCCTTGATGTAGCCGCCATCGACATCGATCTCGGCACCCATCGCGCGCAGGCCCTCGATATGCAGATCGACCGGGCGGGAGCCGATGGCACAACCTCCGGGCAGGGAGACGTCTGCCTGACCGCAACGTGCCAACAGCGGGCCGAGCACCAGGATCGAGGCGCGCATCGTTTTGACCAGCTCGTAAGGGGCGAACGGCTTGTCGAGATTGCCGGCGTCGACCTCGACGCGCATCTTCTCGTCGACGGTAAGCTCGACGCCCATGCGACCCAGCAACTCCATCGTGGTCGTGATGTCGCGCAGATGCGGGATGTTGCCGATGGTCATCGGCTCGGTCGCCAGTAGGGTCGCGGCAAGAATCGGCAGCGCGGCATTCTTGGCGCCGGAGATGCGTACATCGCCGGACAGCGCTTTACCGCCGGTTATTATCAGTTTGTCCATGGATCACGGCCCATCGATCGCGTCTGCGAGCAAAAAAGGGCGTCAATGATAAAGAAATTCACGGCGTAGCGGGAGTGCAGCCCGATCGACGCCCCGACGGATGCCTGTTCAGGCGCCTGCCGGTGCGATGATCGTGTCGCAACCCGACATCGCCGCGAGATCGCGCAGAGCGGACGGGATGTCGGTCAGACTCAGATTGCAGGCCGAATCCTTCGCGAGATCGCGTGCCTCGACCAGCATCACCAGGCCGGCGCTATTGGCGCGATCCACCCCGGCGAGCGACACGGTCAGCTCACCGCCTGCGCTGATGCGCTTCTCTAGCTGCGGCCAGATGTCGGGCACCGAGGAAAAATCGAGATCCCCGGCAACCTCGCAACGCGAGTCTCCCGCCGCCGTGAGCGTGGCGCCGCTCACTCCGCGCCTTTGCGGTTTTTCGAGGCCAGTGTGCTGATCAGGCCGTCAATGCCGCCGCGCCGCACCTCGGCCGCGAACTGACTGCGGTAGTTGGTCACCAGGCTCACACCATCGATCACCACGTCGTAAACCAACCACTTGTCGTCGTTCAACGTCAGGCGGTAGTTGATCGGGATCGGCGGCGCGCCGTCGGATGCGATGCGGGTCGGGATCGTCACATTGGTATCGCCGGGCTTGTAATTGACCGGCAGGTACTCGATCTCCTGCCCGGTGTAACCCAACAGCGCGGTGGCGTAGGTGCGCACCAGCAACTGACGAAACTCGATCGTCACACCCTCTTTCTGCGCATCGGTCGCATTGCGCCAGAAACGTCCGAGGGCCGATTGCGACATCTTGCGAAAATCGAAATGCGGCAGGATCGTCTCCTGGACCAGTGGATAGATTTTCTGCGGATCGGCCTCGAGCTCGGCTTTGCGCTCACTCAACTCGGCAAGCACGCGGTCGGCGGTCGAGCGCAATACGGCCTGCGGATCATCGATAGCGGCCACGGCACAGGCCGAAAACAGAAACAAGGCGGCAAACAGGCCACGCAAAATGAAGGAAATTCGCATTATTGTGCTCCTTCCGAAGCTTTTCCGTAAATAAACTGCCCGATCACTTCTTCAAGCACCAGGGCAGATTGGGTAACGGTAATTTCACTGCCTTCTTTAAGCAGCTGCTCGCTACCCCCGGGATCCAGACCGACGTACTGCTCGCCGAGCAGCCCTGCCGTCAGGATTTTGGCAAACGTATCATCCGGTATTTTGTCGAATTGGGAATAAATGCCCAAAACGGCGACTGCACGGAAGTCTTCCGCGTCATAATAGATGTCGAGCACACGCCCGACCTCCACACCGGCCATCGTTACCGGCGATTTCACCTTCAAACCGCCGATATTGTCGAAACGGGCCAGCACCTTGTATGAATCGCCCGAATTCACGGTGCCGAGGTTGCTGACCTGCATCGCAAGGAAGAACAGTGCCAGGAAACCGGCCGCCATGAAGGCGCCGACCATTATTTCCATTTGTCTTGTTTTCGACATTTTCAGTTCCCGTCCGCGCTCAGTTGAACATCAGCGCGGTCAATACGAAATCCAATCCCAATACGGCCAGCGACGAATGCACCACCGTGCGCGTAGTGGCGCGGCTGACGCCCTCGGACGTCGGCACACAATCGTAACCCTGGAAGATCGCGATCCAGGTACACACGACGCCGAACACCAGCGACTTGATCACACCGTTGATGACATCTTCGTGCCAATCGATCTGTGACTGCATCTGCGCCCAATAGGTACCGTCATCGACGCCGAGCAGGCCGACCCCGACGAACCAGCCGCCATAGACACCGAGCATGCTGAACAACGCCGCCAGCAGCGGCATCGAAATCACACCGGCGATCAGACGCGGCGTCAGCACCCGGTGCTCCGGGTTCACCGCCATCATCTCCAGACCGGATAGCTGTTCGGTCGCCTTCATCAGGCCGATCTCGGCCGACAGGGCCGAACCCGCGCGACCGGCGAACAGCAACGCCGTCACTACCGGCCCGAGTTCACGCACCAGCGACGCCGCCACCATGACGCCGAGAGTCGCTTCCGCGCCGAAGCGCGACAGGATGTAGTAACCCTGCAGACCCAGCACCATGCCGACGAAGACGCCCGATACGGCGATGATCAAAATGGTCAGCACGCCGACCGATTGCAGCTGCTCGAGCAACAGCCGGGGCCGCGCCAACATCGAAGGCACGCCGCGCAACATCGCCAGCATCAGCAGATGCGCGCGCCCCAGGCGGGCGGAGGCCGACAAGCCGAAACGGCCGAGCGAGGCCAGCATATCGATCACGCGGCACCCCCGAAAAGGTCGGCTTCGAGCTCCGGTGCCGGGTAGTGGAACGGCACCGGCCCGTCAGGCAGCCCTTCGATGAACTGCCGGGTCCATTCGCCGCCCGATTCGCGCAATTTCTGCGGCGAACCCGACTCGATCACCTTGCCACCGGAGATCACGTAGATCAGATCGGCGATGCGCGCCGTCTCGGCGACATCGTGCGACACCACCATGCTGGTGATACGCGCCGCATCATTCAGACGGCGGATCAGCTGCACCAGCACGCCCATCGAGATCGGGTCCTGGCCGGTAAATGGTTCGTCGTACATGATCATCATCGGATCAAGCGCGATCGCCCTGGCGAGCGCGACACGACGCGCCATGCCGCCGGACAATTCCGCCGGCATCAGGCTGTAAGCCCCGCGCAGGCCGACGGCCTCGAGCTTCATCAGCACCAGCTTGCGGATCATCGAGGCATTCAGCCGGGTGTGTTCGCGTAGCGGGTAGGCCACGTTGTCGAACACCGAAAGATCGGTAAGCAACGCGCCGCTTTGAAACAGCATGCCCATGCGCATACGCAGGCGGTACAGCTCGCGGGTCGACAAGGCATGCACATTCTGACCATCGACCTCGATGGTGCCGGCGTCCGGTTTCAACTGCCCGCCGATCAGCTTGAGCAGGGTGGTTTTGCCGGTGCCCGACGGCCCCATGATCGCTGTCACGCTGCCGCGTGGAATATCGATATCGACACCATCGAAGATCGCCCGCGAACCACGGTAAAACTTGAGCCCGCGGATGCGGACCAAAACGTCAGTTGCGGGGGTATTTCGGCTCATTGTTGTTCAGGTTTCCGCTCGCCGAAAACCCAAATCCCTTTGCTGTCGATCGCAGGTAAAACGCAAACCGTCGATTCTGGAGACCCACCCTGACTGCGTCAAGCTCATAACCGGCCCATCAGACCCAACATTGTTCGCATTTCCGGGACTTTGTCGGGACTTGAGTCGCCGCCATCGATCACGATCGCGCGCGCATTGCCGGTCAGCTGCTCGGCATGGGCACGCAGTGTGCGCAGGTCAGCACTCGCAAGCTGCCACCGCTGCAACTGGTAGCCACTCTGCGGATCTGTCCAGCGATCCTGGCCGTCGGCCTGCCATTGCGGCAGCCGCGCCAGCTCCGCCAAGGGCTCGCCCACCAATGCGACCAGGCTCAGGCCATCGAACGGCGCCAGCAGCTGCGTCAGCGGCGTGGCCAGCGCAGCAACGTCGCTCGGAATCTCGAGAAACCAGACCAGGTCTTGCGGCGCATCGTCCAAGGCCGTCAGCAGCTGCGCTCGCCCCGCCCCACACCAGTCTTCGGCCGGCAACAACAGGCAGTCGCAATCGTTGGCGTAGTAGCTCAACCGCCAGTCTTCCGGCAAGTCATCCGGATAATAGGTCTGCAACCATGCGGGGCGCGCCCAATGGCAGGTACCGAGCAGCAATCGGTCGTCGGCGCTAAACTGGCGCAATCAGGTTCTCCCGAAGTCGAATTGCAATGGCCGAAATTTTACCGTTCAAGCGGCGCAAGGCGAGCGAACGCCACCAGGGCAACACGCTGTGCCGCAGCGGGCATCATAAATGGGTGCTCGACAAGGAATCGGTGTTCGACGTGAAACTCGGCAAACTTGTGAACCGCTACCGCTGTTCACGATGCGGAAAGACCAAGGTCAAAGCCGACTAGCGGCCGCTTGGACATGCGGCTGCGCTTCCGCGACAATTCGCGCTCCTTGAATAACCTCCGACGTACCTGAGCTCTTCGCTGTCTATGCTGCTCGCCGCCGCTTCAATCCTGTTTGGTCTCGGATTCCTGGTGTGGGGTGCCGACCGTTTCGTCATCGGTGCCGCCGGCCTGGCGCGCAACCTCGGCGTACCGCCGCTGCTGATCGGGCTCACCGTGGTAGGTTTCGGCACGTCGGCCCCGGAAATGCTGGTTTCAACGGTGGCTGCGCTGCAGGGCAATCCCGGCATCGCGATCGGTAACGCGCTGGGATCGAATATCGCCAACATCGGCCTGATCCTGGGCGCGACCGCATTGATCGCCCCGCTGATGGTGCGCTCCGACATGTTGCGCCGCGAATACCCTTTATTGCTCCTGGTATCCGCCGGCACCTATTTGTTGCTGCTGGACGGCAAGCTGGATCGCTTCGACGGCATCGTGTTGCTGCTCGGCCTGGTGGCGAGCATGTACGCGCTGGTCAGAATCGGGCTGAAACGCCGCGACCACGATCCACTGGTGGACGAGATCGAGGCCGAACTGCCGACCGACCTCAGCACCAGGGCCGCCGCCGGCTGGTTCGTCGTGGGCCTCATCGTGCTGGTGGTGAGTTCGCGGATGCTCGTGTGGGGCGCGGTCGAGGTCGCCGCAGCGTTCGGCGTCAGCGACCTGGTGATCGGCCTGACGATCGTGGCCATCGGTACCAGCCTGCCCGAGCTGGCTGCGAGTATCATGAGCGCACACAAGAACGAGCCCGACCTGGCGATCGGCAACGTCATCGGCTCCAACATCTGGAACCTGCTGGCAGTTCTCGGCATACCGGGGCTACTGGCGCCCGGCCTGTTGCCGGACGAAGTCGTCAGCCGCGACATGCTGGTGATGCTCGGCCTGACGCTGGCGCTGTTCGTCATGGGACGCAGCATGCATACCCATGGAGTGATCAACCGTGGTCAGGGCGCCCTGTTGCTGGCGGCGTTCCTCGCCTACCAGGGTTGGATCATCTGGCAAGCACACGCCAGCGCCGCGGCCTAACCTGACAGAGAGAAAACAATGAGCCAAAAAGCTGATGAACTACGCCAGGCCGGGCTGAGCGTCGTCCAGATCGAGACTGAGGCGGTCAAATCGCTCGAAGAGCGGATCGACGCCAATTTCGTCGCTGCCTGCGAACACATGCTGGCCTGCCGCGGCCGCATCGTGGTGACCGGTATGGGTAAATCCGGCCACATCGGCAGCAAGATCGCCGCGACGCTGGCCAGCACCGGCAGCCCGGCGTTTTTCGTCCACCCCGGCGAAGCGAGCCACGGCGACCTGGGCATGATCACGCCGAGCGACGTCGTCCTCGCCCTGTCGAACTCGGGCGAGACCAGTGAGATCGTCACCATCGTGCCACTGATCAAGCGCATGGGGGCCCCGCTGATCAGCATGACCGGCAAGCCCGAATCGACGCTGGCCCGCGAAGCCGATGTGAATCTCGACGTCAGCGTCGCCAAAGAGGCCTGCCCGCTCGACCTGGCGCCGACAGCGAGCACCACCGCCGCGCTGGTGATGGGCGATGCGCTGGCGATCGCGCTGCTCGAAGCGCGCGCCTTCACCGCAGAAGACTTTGCCCTGTCGCACCCCGGTGGCAGCCTGGGTCGCCGACTGTTGCTGCGAGTGAAAGACATCATGCACGAAGGTGACCAGATTCCCGCCGTCAACGTCGACGCGCCGCTGCGTGATGCCCTGATGGAGATGACCGCCAAAGGGCTGGGCATGACCGCGGTCGTCGATCACGACGGCAAGGCCATCGGCATCTTCACCGACGGCGATTTGCGTCGTTGCCTCGACCGCGGGATCGACGTGCGCGAGGCGTCCGTATCCGAGGTCATGATCCCCGGCGGCAAACGCATCGGCCCGGATCAGCTGGCGGTGGATGCACTGAACCTGATGGAAGAGAAGAAAATCAATGCGTTGCTGGTGATCGACGGCAATGAACAGCTGTGCGGCGCACTCAACATGCACGATCTGCTGCGCGCCGGCGTCGTGTGAACCGATAGGGAACAAAAGCATGCAGGATATTCAAGACAAGGCCGCTGCCATTCGTCTGGTGATCTTCGATGTCGACGGCGTCCTGACCGACGGCAGCCTGTACATCGGCGATGACGGCCAGGAATACAAGGCGTTCAATTCCAAGGACGGCCACGGCATGGTGATGCTGCAACACACCGGCGTGGAGATCGCCATCATCACCGGGCGTACGTCCGAAGTCGTCCGTATTCGCATGGCCAGCCTCGGTATCGAGCGCGTCTACCAGGGCAAAAAAGAAAAGCTGCCGGCCTACGAGGAACTGAAAAAGGAATCGGGTTTCGAAGACAGCCAGATCGCCTACGTCGGCGACGACGTGGTCGACCTGCCGGTGATGACCAAGGTCGGGCTGGCGATCGCGGTGCAGGACGCCCACTACCTCACCAAGCAGCACGCGCATTGGGTAACACCCAGCGGCGGCGGCCGTGGTGCGGCGCGCGAGGTCTGCGAACTGCTGATGGACGCCCAGGGCACGCTCGAATCCTCGTTGCAGCACTACGTCGATTGAGTGATGCGCCAGTTCCGCCCGGTCTTTGCCCTGCTGTTGCTGGCCGCTGCGCTGTTCAGTTGGTGGATGGTGGAAACCGGGCCGATCGCGCCAACGCCCGCCAAACCCAGCGGGCCGCGCGAGATCGATTACCACATCACCGGGTTGAACGTGCTGCGCATGACCGAGGCCGGCAAACCGGCACACCGCCTGATCGCGACCAAGGTGAAGCATTTCACCGACGACGACACCACCGAGCTGGCCGACCCCAAGCTGACCGTGTTTCAGGACAATGCGCCCCCCTGGCAGATCGACTCGGAGACGGCCTGGCTGTCGGCCGACGGCAGCCTGCTGTTGTTGTCCGGCGAGGTGATCATCGATCGAGAGGGCGATGCGCAGAACGCGCCGGTGCACCTGGTGACGAGCGAGGTTCGCGTACAGCCCGAACAAGACTATGCGGAAACCGACGAACACGTTAGGGTGGACAGCGATGGCGACTGGGTTGAATCCGTCGGCCTGCAGGCGTGGCTGCGTTCGCCATCGAAACTGAAATTTCTCTCGCAGGTAAAAGGCTACTATGTACCGCGTTAATTCTCTGCTGGCGCTGTTGCTCGTCGTGCTGACCGCAACGGCCACGGCACTCGAATCAGACAAGCAACAGCCTATCCAGCTGGCGGCCGACAGCGTCGATGTCGACCAGTCGAAAGGCGTCAGTATCTACCGCGGCGACGTCGACCTGCGCCAAGGCAGCATTCATCTGCAGGCCGATGTCGTGACCGTGCAGCACCGCGGCAAAAAGCCGTCGAAAATCGTCGCCGAGGGACGCCCCGTCAAGTTCTCGCAGCAGTCCAATAAAGGACCGGTGAAAGGACAGGCGCGCCGCGCCGAATACGAGGTGAACAGCGAAAACCTCGTGTTGATCGGCGATGCCGTGCTGGTGCAGGGCAAAGACAGCATGCGCAGTGACCGCATCGTGTACGACCGGGTACGTTCGGTGGTCAAGGCCGGCGCCGCCGCGAAAGGCAAGCAGCGCGTTCAGATCACCATCGATCCGCCGAATCAATAAGCAGTACACGCGATCCATACAACGCCATGACCCGACTCGCCGCCGAAGATCTGGTGAAACGCTACCGTGGGCGCTCGGTCGTCAACGGCGTGTCGCTGTACCTTAACGAAGGCGAGGTTGTGGGTCTGCTCGGCCCCAACGGAGCGGGCAAGACGACAACCTTCTACATGATGGCCGGGCTGATTCCCGCCGACCAGGGGCGGGTTACGCTCGGCGAGCACGACCTCACCGACAAACCGATGCATGCGCGTGCCCGTCTCGGCCTGGGTTACCTGGCGCAGGAACCGTCGATCTTCCGCCGACTCACGGTGGCGCAGAACATCATCGCGATCCTCGAGACGCGCGACGACCTCGATCGCGGCCAGCGCGAGCAGATGTGCGACGACCTGCTGCGCGAGTTCGGTATCAGTCACCTGCGCGACAACATGGCGATCAGCCTGTCGGGCGGTGAACGCCGGCGCCTGGAGATCGCCCGGGCTCTGGCGGTACAGCCGCGCTTCATCCTGCTCGACGAGCCATTCGCCGGCATTGACCCCATATCAGTCATGGATATCCAGCGCATTGTCGGTCAACTGGCCGAACGCGGGATCGGTGTACTGATCACCGATCACAATGTCCGCGAGACCCTTGGGATCTGTCAGCGCGCCTACATCATCAGTGAAGGCAGCGTGCTCGCACTCGGTGCGCCGAAGGAGATTCTCGAGAACCCGCAAGTCCGCGCAGTCTATCTCGGCGAGAACTTCCGGCTGTGATTAGGCGTATGATTGCTGCGCAGCAACATCGCCAAATACTGCGCCTCGCCAAAGTCGGGAACGCCGGTCTGCACAGCGGGTTCGACTCGCGCGCAGTTGCGCTAGAATGGCATTGGGAGTCCGATCAAATTTCATACCAGATAGTAGCCGAATGAAGCCCACCATCCAGCTTCGACTGGGTCAACACCTGACGATGACGCCGCAACTGCAGCAGGCAATCAAGCTGCTGCAGCTGTCGACGCTCGATCTCAAACAGGAGATCCAGGAAGCCCTCGACTCCAACCTGATGCTCGAAACCGAAGAGGAAGGTACGCGTCGCGACGAAGCCGACAGCGAGCGCAAAAAGAGCGAGAACGACGGTGAGAATGCAAGCACCCAGAACAACAACGACGATTCGCGCAACGACCCGAACAACGAAAGCGAGGTCAAGATCGAATCCGAGGCCATGCCGGATGAACTGCCGGTCGATACCGTGTGGGATGACATCTACGACAGCGTCACACCCGCCTCTCCCGGCAGCGCCGCCAGCAGCGACGAAAGCCAGGACTTCCTGAATCAACAAAGCAGCGGCGAATCTCTGCAGGACCACCTGATCTGGCAGATGCAGCTGACGCCGTTCAGCCCGACCGACCTGGCGATTGCCGAGGCGATCATCGACGGCATCTCCGAAGACGGCTACCTGACCACGCCGATCGAAGACATCGTCACCAGCATGGATGATCCGGATATCGAGACCGAAGAGGTCGAGGCCGTGCTGCACCGCGTGCAGGCCTTTGATCCGCCTGGCATTGCGGCACGCGACCTGCGTGAATGCCTGTTCATTCAACTGCGCCAGCTGCCCGAAGACTTCGAGTGGCGCGAGCGCGCGCTGTTCCTGATCGGCGAGCACTTCGACCTGCTCGCGGCGCAGGACGAGGCGCAGATGAAGCGCAAGCTCAAGCTGGAGAGCGACGACCTGATGTCGGTCATCCACCTGATCCGCTCGCTCAACCCGCGCCCGGGTACCAGCGTTGCCAGCCAGCCGCCGACCTACGTCGAGCCCGATGTGTTCGTGTACAAACGTAACAACCAGTGGCGGGTCGAACTCAACCCGGATGCAGCCCCCCGGTTACGCGTCAACGCCGAGTATGCGAACATGATCAGGCGGGCGGACAACAGCGCCGACAACGTCACGCTGAAAAACCACCTGCAGGAGGCCCGCTGGTTCATCAAGAGCCTGCAGAGCCGCAACGATACGCTGCTGCGAGTTGCGACACGGATAGTCGACTTTCAACGCAATTTCTTCGAATATGGAGAAGAGGCCATGAAACCGCTCGTGTTGCGGGATATCGCCGAGGCGTTGGAGATGCATGAATCAACCATTTCACGGGTAACCACCCAGAAATACATGCACACCCCACGGGGCACCTTCGAGTTCAAATACTTCTTCTCCAGCCACGTGAGCACCGCCAGCGGTGGCGAGGCCTCGGCCACGGCCATTCGCGCGCTGATCAAAAAGCTGATCGGTGCGGAGAAACCCAACAAACCCCTTTCCGACAACAAGATCGCGGCCATCCTCGCTGATCAGGGGATCAACGTCGCCCGCCGCACTGTTGCCAAGTATCGTGAATCGATGGCGATCCCGCCGTCGAACGAACGCAAGCGCTTAGCTTGATCGAAAGCGCTGAAATGCAAGGAGAAAATCGATGCAAGTCAACCTGACCGGTCACCATGTCGACATCACCGACTCGATGCGTGCCTACGTTGACGAGAAGATCGCCCGACTCGAGCGTCACTTCGACCACGTCACCAACGTACACGTCATCCTGAGTGTTGAAAAACTCACCAAGAAGGCCGAAGCCACCGTGCATATCGCCGGTGCCGACGTCTTTGCGGATTCCACTCACGAAGACATGTACGCTGCCATCGACTCGCTTGTCGACAAACTGGATCGTCAGGTCATCCGCCACAAAGAAAAGATCAAGAGCCACCGTGGCAACGGACACAAAGATGCGTCCGTCGAAGCGGCGGGATGAACTGATCCGGTCTCACCATGCTACCTAAAGGCATCCTCACGTCGGGCAGCGTCAGCATCGCTGACCCGGCATCGAGCAAAAAACGCATCCTCGAGCAGGCGGCACGCCTGCTCGCACGGGATACCGACGAGCCGACGGCGGAGCAGATTTTCGAACGCCTGCTCGAACGTGAGCGCCTGGGCAGCACCGGGCTTGCGGGAGGTGTGGCCTTGCCGCACGCCCGCATGCCCGGCATCAGCGACACGCGCGGCGCATTCCTGCGCCTGGAAACCCCTATCGAATTCGATGCGCTGGACGGCCAGCCGGTCGACCTGGTGTTCGCCCTGCTGGTACCGGAAGACGCCAACGAAGAACACCTTCAGCTGCTCGCCCGCCTGGCGGCGATGTTCAACGAAGAAGAGCTACGCGCGAGACTGCGCGAGGCAGAGGCGAAGGAAGCGATCGCTATCCTGACCGGCCACTCCAGCTCCCATGCCGCATAGCATTCGCGTCCGCGACCTTTACGAAGCACTCCAGGAACGATTGCAACTCGAATGGCTGGCCGGCCACTCCGGCGCCGACAGCACCATTCTGTCGTCGAGCAGCGACGCCGGCACCGGCATCATCGCCGGCCCGCTGAACTACATCCACCCCAACCGCGTCCAGGTCATCGGACCGGCTGAAGAACGCTATCTCAACAGCCTGTATTCGCCGAACCGGCAGCAGGCACTGCAACAGTTGTTCGCCGAGCGACCGGCCCTGGTCATGCTGGTCGACCGCGTGGAAGGTCTTCCGGAACTGGCGGCCATGGCCGACGAGGCGGGTGTGGCACTGATGCGCTCGCCGCTCGGCGACAGCCAGGTCCTGGACAACCTGCAGTATTACGCTTCGCTGTTCCTGTCGGAGAAGACCACGCTGCATGGCGTGTTTCTCGAGGTACTCGGCATGGGCGTGCTGCTGACCGGCGACCCCGCAGTCGGCAAGAGCGAACTGGCGCTCGACCTGATCACCCGCGGCAGCCGCCTGGTGGCCGACGACGCACCCGAGTTCACCCGGATCGCGCCGGACATCGTCAGCGGCACCTGCCCGCCGATCCTGCGCGAGTTTCTCGAGGTACGCGGCCTGGGCATCCTGAATATTCGCCAGATGTTCGGCGACAGCTCAATCAAGCGCACCAAGTATCTGCGCCTGATCGTGCACCTCAAGCGCATGTCGGCGGACCAGATCTCCGGCATGGACCGTTTATCGGGGGCGCATGCGATCCGCGATGTACTCGGCGTGCAGATTCCCCAGGTCACCGTGCCGGTGGCCCCCGGCCGCAACCTCGCCGTGCTGGTTGAATCGGCAGTGCGCAACCACCTGCTGCGCTTGAAGGGCTACGATGCCACCGAGGTGCTGATCGAACGCCAGCAGCAGGCGATCCTCGACCAATCGTGAGCGGCCGCGGCGCGTCACCGGGTCAAACCGGGAAATAAGCGCGGGAAAACCAACGCGCCGCTGTTTGTCTCGACCGCTGCACATATAATCAGCCCATGTCGACCGATCCTGCGCAAAACGATACGCCCAGCGTCATTCTGGTAACCGGCCTTTCCGGCTCCGGCAAGAGTATCGCCTTGCACGTTCTGGAAGACGTCGGTTACTACTGCATCGACAACCTGCCGGTCAGCCTGTTCGACGCCTTGGTGCGCGACATCACCGTCAACCCGACCAAGGCGCGCAGCCCGTTTGCCATCGGCATCGACGCGCGCAATCCAGGCACCGAGCTCGACCGCCTGCCCGGCATGATCAAGCGCCTGCGCGATCACGGCGTCGACTGCGAGGTGGTATTCCTCGATGCCGAAGATGCGATCCTGATTCAGCGCTTCAGTGAAACCCGCCGGCGACACCCGTTGACCGACGACGGTACCACCCTCGAGCAGGCGATCAAGCTCGAACGCGAGCTGCTCGAACCGTTGCTCGATCTGGCACGCCTGAAGATCGACACCTCGCGCACCACGCTACACGAGCTGCGCGAATTGATTCGTGCGCGCGTTGCCGAACGCGAAAGCGGCGAGATGTCGATCATGCTGCAGTCGTTCGGCTTCAAACACGGTGTGCCGCGCAATGCCGATTTCGTGTTCGACGCGCGCTGCCTGCCCAACCCGCATTGGCATCCGGACCTGCGGCCACTCACCGGCAAAGATGCCGAAGTCGCTGCGTTTCTCGGCGACGACCTGCAGGTCAAGAGCATGCTCAGCCACATCTGCGACTTCCTGACCCACTGGATTCCCTGTTTCGAACGCGAAGGCCGCAGCTATCTGACCGTTGCGGTCGGCTGCACCGGTGGACAGCATCGCTCTGTCTTCCTGATCGAGAACATCGCCAAGTTCCTCACTTCTCAGGGTCGCCAGGTCGTTACAAGCCATCGGGAACTGCCATGAGCGTCGGGGTCATGCTGATTACGCACCCCGGGGTCGGCACCGCGATCCTGCACATCGCGACGCGCATCATCGGCCGCACGACCGTACCGATCAAATGCCTCGAGGTGCCGCCGGACGCCGCGCTCGAACCGATGTGCGAACGCGCCAAGGCGATGCTGAAGGTGCTCAATCATGGCTCCGGGGTGCTGGTGCTGACCGATATTTACGGCGCGACGCCGCACAACATTGCCCAGCGGATCGCTTGCGACCAGTCGGACGCGGCCGTGCTGTCCGGCCTCAACCTGCCGATGCTGGTGCGGGTTTTCAACTATCCGATGGACAATCTGGACACGCTGACCAGCAAGGCGGCAGAGGGCGGAACGCGCGGCATCATGAGCTGCCCGGTAAAAACGCATAACAAGTCACAGGAATCGCTTTGATGCTTTCGCGCGAAATCACCATCATCAACAAACTCGGCCTTCACGCTCGTGCGGCAGCCAAGTTGGTGAACATCGCCAACGGTTTCGGCGCCGAGGTCATGATCGAGAAGAACGGCCAACGAGTGAACGGCAAAAGCATCATGGGCGTCATGATGCTGGCAGCAAGTTGCGGTACGGTGCTGCAGATCAACGTCAACGGCGAGGGGGAAAACGAAGCCATGCAGGCCTTGGTCGAGCTGATAGACAACAAATTCGGTGAGGCCGAATGACGATTGCCTGTGCCGGCATCGGGGTCGGCGCGGTCGCCAACATCGCCGTCGGCGACGCCTTTCTGCTATGCCGCGGCCCTGTCTGCATTACGCCCAGCTGGGTTGCGACCGAGCGGGTCGACACCGAGGTAAGACGCTTCGAACAGGCTATCGAGGTCGCCGGCCAGCAACTGCGCGACGTCAAGGCGCAGATCCCGCGCGAGACGCCGTCGGAGATCGCCGAGTTCATCGATACCCACCTGCTGATGCTCGAAGACAAGGCGCTGTCATCGCAGCCTATCCAGCTGATCCGCAATGAAGGCCTGAGTGCAGAATGGGCATTGCAGCAACATCGTGATGCGCTGGTGCGGGTGTTCGAGAAGATGGAGGACACCTATCTGCGCACACGCTGCGACGATCTCGATCATGTCGTGAATCGGATCATGGCGATTCTGCTCGAACACCATGGCGAACAGTTCGACGACCTCAAAGATCAGATCGTACTCGCCGAAGACCTGGCGCCGGCGGATGTCATCCTGATGAAGAATCAGGGGATCGCCGGATTCGTGACCGACTATGGCGGGCCGACCTCGCACACCGCGATCCTGGCACGCAGCCTCGGCATCCCGGCGGTGGTCGGCACCCGTGGTGCCACCAGCTGTCTGCAGCATGGCGAACGCCTGGTGCTCGATGCGCACAGCGGCATCGTGCTGGCCGAGTGCGACGCCGATATGCTCGCGCATTTCGAAAACCGACGTCTCGCCGATCTGTCGCGTATCGATGAGTTGCGTCGACGCAGCACCGAGGCGACGGTGACCGATGACGGCGTTGTATTGCAGCTTTTCGCGAACATCGAACTGGCCGACGATGTAGGCGCCGCACAGAGCAACGGCGCGCAGGGTGTCGGCCTGTATCGCACCGAGTTCTTGTACATGAACCGGCAGACGCCGCCGAGCGAGGAAGAGCACTTCGAGGCCTATCGCGCGGTGGTCGACGGCTTGCAAGGCAAACCGGTCACCATTCGCACACTCGACCTGGGTGCGGACAAGCAGCCGGGCGGCCCGCCGCTGACACCCGTGTCGTCGAACCCGGCGCTCGGATTGCGTGCCATCCGCTTGTGCCTGAAAGAGCCCGAGCTGTTCTACCCGCAGATTCGCGCAATTCTGCGGGCTTCCGCGTTCGGCCCGGTGCGCATCCTGCTGCCCATGCTCACAAGCATCTGGGAGATCGAGCAGGCCGAGCGGCTGATCGCCCAGGCGATGCATCACCTCGATACCGAAGGCGTCGCCTACGATCGCGATATCCCCATCGGCGGCATGATCGAAGTCCCCGCGGCGGCACTGCACGCGCGCGCCTTTGCCGAACGCCTCGATTTTCTGTCGATCGGCACCAACGACCTGATCCAATACACGCTGGCGATCGACCGCGTCGATGACGAACTCAACTACCTCTACGATCCGGCGCATCCCGCCGTGCTGCGCCTGATCGCCGCCGTAATCACCGCCGGCCAGAAAGCCGGCGTGCCGGTCAGCATGTGCGGTGAGATGGCCAGCGATGCGCGTTATATCCCGCTGCTGGTCGGCATGGGGCTGCGTGAATTCAGCATGCAGCCGGCCGCCTTGCTGGATGCGCGTGACCGCGTGCAGAACCTCAACGCCGGCGATCTCACCGAGCGCGTTTGCCGGCTGTTCGACAACCTCGATCAAGTCGACGGCATCGACGTATTGACCCAATTGCTGAACGGCTGATCGCGCGTACCGCGTCTCTTCCACAACCGGGTTGCCCTACGGATAGTGCGGTAACGTTCAACCACGCCCCATCCGACACGCCCTGCTGCTACACTCAGCGGCAACTCACGAACACGACGCAGTAGTTACCCGATGAGCGCCCAAGCGGAAACCAGCGAAGATTCCCGCCTGCTGAGGTTGCAGGATATCCTCGCATCCGGTGCCGTACGCGAGGCCGCCCGTCTGCTGCGCAGTCTCGCGCCGGCAGAGATCGCTCACCTGCTCGAAGCCCTGCCGCCGGCGGAACGCGAGATCATCTGGAACCTGGTCGACGAAGAACACGACGGCCAGATCCTGCTATTGGTTACCGACGAGGTGCGCGCTTCGCTGATCCGCCACATGGATCCCGAAGAGCTGCTGGCAGCGACGGCCAACCTCGACCTCGACGACCTGGCCGACCTCGTCCAGCAGATGCCGTCGGCGATCACCGCTGAGGTCATGAACGCGCTCGACGACCAGCGCCGCCATCGCCTCGAAGCCGTGTTGTCTTTTTCCGAAGACACGGCCGGCGGCCTGATGAATACCGATACGGTGACCGTCAGGCCCGAGGTTACGTTGGACGTGGTTTTACGCTACCTGCGTCGCCTCGGCGACGGCGTACCACGCGACACCGACAAACTGTTCGTCGTCAATCGCGATGATGAATATCTCGGCGTGCTGCAATTGTCCCAACTGGTCTCACGCGACCCGGAGGACACCGTCGCCGAGGCGATGAGTCTCGACATGCAGGCGCTGCGCGCGGACATGTCGAGTTCCGAAGTGGCCCGCCGCTTCGAGGCACACGACATTCTGTCAGCGCCGGTCATCAATGAAGACGGCCGGTTGCTGGGCCGTATCACCGTCGACGACGTCATCGACGTTATCCGTGAAGAAGGCGAGCACCAGTTCATGGGGCGCGCCGGTCTGTCCGAAGAGGAAGACATGTTCGCGCCGGTGCTGGCCAGCACCCGGCGGCGTGCCGTGTGGCTCGGCATCAACCTGGCGACCGCGTTTCTCGCCTCATGGGTGATCGGCCAGTTCGAAGAGACCTTGTCCAAGATCGTTGCCTTGGCCGTGTTGATGCCGATCGTCGCCAGCATGGGCGGCATCGCCGGCAGTCAGACATTGACGCTCGCGATCCGCGGTATCGCGCTCGGCCAGCTCAGCAGAAGCAATGCGCGCGCCCTGCTACTCAAAGAACTGGCCGTAGGTACGCTCAACAGCCTGATCTGGGCGGTGGTGGTCGCGGTGATTGCAGGGGTTTGGTTTCAGAACAGCGAAATCGCCGTTCTGATCGGCGTCGCGATCACGATCAACCTACTGTTCGCGGCCGTTACCGGCTCACTGTTACCCCTCCTGCTGGAGAAAGTGGGGATCGATCCGGCGCTGGCCGGCTCGGTGTTGCTGACCACGGTGACCGACGTCGTCGGCTTCCTGTCATTCCTCGGGCTGGCGTCGCTGTTTCTGTTATGACATCGGCCCGCTGCATCTACCGTGAGGAAAATGCAGACACCCACCTCGAGATCTGGGAAGAAGGCGATCGCCGCAGCCTGTGGTTCGACGACATTATTCTGCAGTCGGAGATCCACATCCACGACCCGGCGGTACTGCCGAATCCGGTCAACCAATCCATGCTCGCCCACCTTATGTTCGGCCAACCGATGCAACGGGCCATGCTCGCCGGTTGCGGCGGCGGGGCGATTGCGCGTTGGTTTCATGCGCGCGCGCCGGAGGTCGCGGGCGACGCCATCGAACTGTCGCCCACGGTGGCGCGCCTGGCGCGCGAGTACTTCGACTTTCCGCCCGCCACCAGCCGCTGGCGGTTGTTGATCGAAGATGTGCGCGAGCACCTGGTGCACTCGGATGCACGGTATGACTACATCCTGGTCGACCTCGAGGAAAACCAGACCACGCCCAACTGGACCACCGAGTTCGATTTTCTCAACGGCTGTCGCTCGCACCTGACGGCAACCGGCACGCTGACGCTCAACCTGATCATGGACGACGAGAAGAAGATCAGTGAATCGCTGTACCGCGTACGCCAGGTATTCGGTGCCAACGTTCTGCTGTTGAGCAATCCGAATCACGACAACCTGCTGGTTTTGGCGTTCGCCGGCAGGCAGCCCGCGACGCCCAGCACGGGCGACCTTGTCCGGCACGGGCAGCGTTGGGGTATCGACTTTGCCACGCTGGCCAATCGTATAACCCGATTGACCGACCCCTCGGCTTGAGCCGCGCTGAGACTATGACGATTCGGGCTCGGCCGGCTGTCGTTGAAACGTGGTTGCCTTGCATTTCGGGCATGGCGGGATATGCCCGGTCTTTTCAAAATGCAGCTGTTCGCCGCACTGGGTGCATTGAAGCACCCCCGGGGCGGTGATTTCACCGGTGCGATAGACGCTCGCCTGGCGCGCCTGCTCGGCAAAGCCTTTCAAAGCGGCACTGGTTTGATCCGCCATACCGGCAAACATGTCGAGCATCCGACTCTGCATCAGCTGCCAGTCGAAACGCAGCCAGTCGCGTAGGCCCTGACCAGTATCCGCGATGAAGCTCGCTGCCTCGTGGAGGTCGCGCTCGACATAATTGGATACCTTTTCCGCCTCTTCGCGAGTGAGCTCTTCGAGCTCGACGGCCTTGTCACGTGCACTCGACAGCGCTTCGCGCAACCAGGGCACGGTCTTCTTTTCTGCCGTGTCGGCGGCCTCGTGAACGCGCGCGAGCATCGCCTCATACGCATCGACCATTCGGTCGACGGCATCTCTTTGCTTGTCGCTCATGATCGCTACTCCTCGGGCTTGTTGATCTAACTAGATTCTAACTCGCCCGAGGAGAACTGGCGGGGTGGCGTTACGCCAAAAACCGGACTATGCGACCTCGCGCATGTCGCCGGTCACGTCGCGCACCGCGGGATACAGGTGCTCGGTTTCGTCCTGAATCCGTTCAAGCACCATGTCGAACATCTCCTGGGTGTCGCGCATGAAGGCTTCGTACTCTTTGATGACCAGACGCTTGCTGCGCATCTTGCACCAACGCTTGAGGTAGGCCGAGAAGATCCGGTTGATCTCGCGCGAGCCGCCCATAAAACGATTGGCCAGATTGCTCATCCTCTGGTCGCCGGCACCGAGCAACTTCGAATACATCGCGCTGTCGGTAACGGCCATATGTTCTTTGACCGCGTTGACATAGTTGAAGAACAGGTCACAAGTCACATCGGAATCGCACAACGAGCGATCGCCGAGAAGGTGCTGCAGGATATTCGTCAGTTCCGTGATCTTATGATTTTGCTGGTGCAACTGCTGATAACTAACCATGGTGTCATCTCCTTGCATCCGCCGGGTGGTGGTGGGGTGGGAATAAACGGGAAAAAGCCCTGAAAGTACTATGGATAAAAACACCTCTCGCTGACAATTGCGAATTGCGGAGTTTTTAATCCAGCGCAAATACCGCTCTTGTGTCTAAGCATAGCCAGCACGCAGCGCATTGTTGTGACATCGGCCAGATCGCGCCATAGCGGCGGCTGCGGTATGCTTCCCCGATTGCCTTCCCCTTGACCAGACCACCATGGACCCGCAGTACAAACCAGAACAGATCGAGAACGCCGCTCAGCAATATTGGCAGGACAACGCCTCGTTCAAGGCATCCGAGGACCTTGACCGGGAGAAATTCTATTGCCTGTCGATGTTCCCGTATCCGAGCGGCAAACTGCACATGGGACACGTTCGCAACTACACGATCGGTGACGTGATATCGCGCTACCAACGGATGCAGGGCAAGAACGTGCTGCAACCGATGGGATGGGACGCCTTTGGTCTTCCGGCCGAGAATGCCGCTATCAAGCGCGGCAAACCGCCGGCCGAGTGGACCTACGCCAACATCGAGTACATGAAAGGCCAGTTGCAGCGCCTCGGCTTCGGTTACGACTGGGACCGCGAACTGGCGACCTGCAGCCCAGACTACTACCGCTGGGAACAGTGGCTGTTCACACGCCTGGTCGAAAAAGGTCTGGCCTACCGCAAGACCGCCACGGTCAACTGGGATCCGGTCGACCAGACGGTGCTGGCCAATGAACAGGTTATCGACGGCAAAGGTTGGCGTTCGGGCGCCCCGGTCGAGAAACGCGACATCGAGCAATGGTTCATCCGCATCACCGACTACGCGCAGGAACTGCTGGACGATCTCGACAAACTGCCCGGCTGGCCCGAACAGGTCGTCACGATGCAGCGCAATTGGATCGGCCGTTCGGTCGGCATCGAGATGCAGTTCGGCATCGAGGAACGCGACGACTCACTGGCCATCTACACCACCCGTCCCGATACGCTCATGGGTGTCACCTACGTCGCCGTTGCCGCCGAGCACCCGTTGGCGCTCGAAGCCGCCGAAGCCAACCCCGAGTTACGTGCCTTCATCGATGAATGCCGCCAGGGCGGCGTCAGCGAGGCCGAGCTCGAGACGATGGAAAAGAAGGGTATGCCGCTCGGCATCATGGCGACCCATCCGGTCAGCGGCGAGCCCGTGCCGGTGTTTGCTGCGAACTTCGTGTTGATGACCTATGGCACCGGCGCCGTCATGGCGGTTCCGGCGCACGACCAGCGCGACTGGGAGTTCGCCGAGAAATACGGCATTGCAAAGAAGCAGGTGATATTCACCGCCGACGGTCACGATTGCAGCATCGACGATGCAGCGTTCGTCGAAAAAGGCGTGCTGGCCAACTCGGAGCCGTTCAACGGCCTGACCTCGGCCGCCGCCTTTGACGCCATCGCCGCCTGGCTCGAGCAACACCACAAAGGTAGCCGCAAGGTGAACTTCCGGCTGCGCGATTGGGGTGTTTCGCGTCAGCGCTATTGGGGCTGCCCGATACCGATCGTGCACAAGGCCGATGGCGCGGTCGAACCCGCGGCCGAGTTTCCGGTACGACTGCCCGAAGACGTGCTGGTCGACGGATCCGGATCGCCGCTCAAACGTATGCCCGAGTTCTACGATCTGGGCGACGGCGAGCAGCGCGAGACCGATACCTTCGATACCTTCTTCGAATCCAGCTGGTATTACGCCCGCTATTGTTGCCCCGACGCCGACCAGTCGATGCTGGACGAGCGCGCCAAGTACTGGCTGCCGGTGGATCAATACGTCGGCGGCATCGAGCACGCGATTCTGCACCTATTGTACGCGCGCTTCTTCAACAAGCTGATGCGCGACACACCGGACACCGTGGTCACCCGGGCCGGCAGCGGGCTCGACACCTTGGACGACAAGCCGTTCCCCGACGAGCCGTTTACCCGTCTGCTCACCCAGGGCATGGTGGTCGCCGAAACCTACTATCGCGAGAACCCGGATGGCTCCAAAGAGTGGTTCAATCCGGCAGATGTCGAGGTCGACCGCGATGAAAAGGGCCGGACAACTCGCGCTGTCTTGAAGTCCGACGGCCAGGCGGTAACACCTGGCGGCATCGAGAAGATGTCCAAATCCAAGAACAATGGCGTCGACCCACAGCTGCTGATCGATCGCTACGGTGCCGACACGGTGCGGCTGTACACCATGTTTACCGCCCCACCCGACCAGTCGTTGGAATGGTCGGACGAAGGCGTTGAAGGCGCCCACCGGTTCCTCAAACGACTGTGGACACTGGGCGCCCGCCTGGCGGCGACGACGGTCGACGATGCCGGCAACCCGACTGCCTGTGCAGACGCCCGACGCGAAATTCACAGCGCCCTGCAAAAGGCGCTGTTCGACTATGAGCGACAGCAGTACAACACAGTCGTCTCCGGCTGCATGACTATCGTCAACGCATTGAACAAACTGGACGACAGTCGCGACGCAACCGCGTTGCTGCGTGAAGGCATGAGCATCACGCTTCGCCTGCTTGCCCCGATAGCACCACACATCACGCATTTCCTGTGGCAGACGCTCGAATTCGGCGATGACATCCAGTGCTCGTCCTGGCCACAGGTCGATGAATCCGCGTTGGTCTCCGCCACGACCGAGTATGTCGTGCAGGTAAACGGTAAGATGCGCGGCAAGGTCGAGGTAAGCGCCGATGCCGACAAAGCAGCCGTCGAGAAGGCGGCCGTCGACAACCCCAATGTACAGCGCTTCATCGACGGGCTGACGATTCGCAAGGTGATCGTGGTGCCCAACAAACTCATCAATATCGTCGCTAACTGAAGATATCGCGCATGACACTCGTCCTCCGCATAACAGCCTTGCTGTTGGCAGCAAGCTTTCTTCTGACCGGCTGTGGCTTTCAGCCTCGGGGTCAGGCACATCCGATCGATGGCATTCCCGGTCCGATATACATCGCCGGTGTTCAACCCTATTCGGATATCTACCGCGAACTGAAAAAGCAGCTGGACATCGCCGGTGTTGCCATCGCGCCGGATGCGCAAAGCAGCCAGACCACGCTGCGAATCATCAGGTGGAAGCGCGACCGACGCGTGTTATCGCTGAACAGCCGCAACAAGGTCGTCGAATACGAGATGGAAGAAACCGTGCGTTTCTCGCTGCGTAATCCTGATGGCGGGGAACGCGTTCCGCCGCAGCTGATCCGCGTGGTACGCATTCAGTTCAATCCGCAAGATGCCATATTGGGCTCGGAACGCGAAGGCGAATTATTGCGCGAAGACATGCTGCGTGAACTGGTCGAACGCATGCTCGGACGGCTCGCAGCCCAGAGCTGACGTTGCGTCTGTACGCCGACAAACTCGCAGGGGCTTTGCAACGCGAGCTGTTGCCGGTCTACGTCGTCAGCGGCGACGAACCTTTGCAGCATGGCGAGAGTTGCGATGCGATCCGTGCGGCGGCACGCGACGGCGGCTATTCGACGCGCGAGGTGCTGGAGGTCGGCACCGGCTTCGACTGGCAGCAACTACTTGCTGAAGCGGCGGCATTCTCGTTGTTCGCCGACAAAAAGATCATCGATTTGCGCATTCCCTCCGGGAAGCCCGGCGCCGAGGGCAGCAAGGCGCTGGCAACCTACTGCGATAACCCGCCGCCCGACACCTTGCTTCTGGTCAGCCTGCCGAAGATCGACAGACAGCAGCAGAACAGCAAATGGTTCAAGGCGCTGGACGCGCTTGGCGGCGTGGTGCAGGTTTGGCCGATCGAACCGTCGCGCCTGCCGGCCTGGGTTGAACAACGCCTACGCTCTATCGGTATCGACGCCACGCCCGACGCTATCCGCCTGCTGGCCGACCGGGTCGAAGGCAATCTGCTGGCCGCGCGCCAAGAGATCGAAAAACTGCTGCTGTTACACGGCAAAGGCCAACTCGATGCCGACCAACTGATGGCCGCCGTCGCCGACAGCGCGCGGTATGACGTATTCGAATTGGTGGACAGCGCGTTGCGCGGAGAAGGCGAACGCTGTGTTCACATCCTCGACGGCTTGCGCGCCGAGGCGGTTGCCGCACCGGTGGTGTTGTGGGCTGTGCATCGTGAACTGCATACGCTGGCGCAGATCTCGGCCGATGTCGCGAAGGGTCTCAGCGCCGATCACGCCATCAGCAGGGCGAAGGTATTCAGCAAGCGCGTTGGCCTGGTGCGTCAGGGGCTGCCGCGTCATCGCACAGCTGGCTGGCTGGATCTGCTTGACCAGTGCCACACGGTCGATCGCGCGATCAAGGGGCTTTCGGCGCAGCAACCCTGGTTACTGCTCGAACAGATCCTCCTGGCGATGTGCGGCAAGTCACCGACACCCGCCGCACGCCTCACCGGCTGACACGCGTCAGCTTGCCTCTTCCATCGGCAGCGGTGGCGGAAAGTAAGTCTTTGCCATGCTGCTGTGTAGCGTGATGATGCCGCGCTGCAGGTCATCGATGAAATCATGCAGGCCTTTCTGGTTGAGTGACGCCACATCGGTCCGGTTCAGCTTACGCTTCAGAGAACGAATGCTGCGCAGCGCCCTGCCGTTGTTGGCGAGCTCACCAATCCCCTCGTCCACCGCATCGAGGCAGTGCATGAACGAGCGCGGGAACATTGAGTGACGAAACAGGAAATCCAGCACCTCAGACCGGCTTACCCGAATCGCGACATGTCGCCGGTATGCCTGGTAGCCGGACAGCGAGCGCAGCACGCTGATCCATTGCAGCGTATCGAGTGAACGCGACTCAAGGAGGTCATCGGCGAACAGATCGGTCGAGCGCACGTCGATGATGCGCGTCGTCATGTCCGCGCGTTCCAGGTTGCGGCCGATGCGGGCGAATTCCCAGGCCTCGTCGCGGTACATCACCGACCCGAACAAGCCGGTAAGCTGTTGCGATCCGGTGATGATCCCGTCGAGAAAATGATCGCGCCCGCCTTTGGTCAGACCGGACTGAACGTTTTCCTTGGCGAACAGGTAGAGTTCGTTGAGACCTTCCCACGCCGAACGCGGCAGAATCTCTCGCACCGTACGACAGTTCTCTCTGGCTGCCGCGAGCGACCGCAGGATCGAACCGGGATTGTTCGTGTCGCCGATCAGGAAGCGCACGACATTGCGTTCGTTGGCTTCGCGCTCGACCGCGCTCCAGTAATAGCGCAGCCCGGTGATATCGACCAACGGCTCCCAGCCGGGCGTAATCCCGCTCGGTGTGTCGAGCACCAGATGCGAGTTGACGCGCACCAAGCGCGCAGTGTTTTCCGCGCGTTCGACATAGCGCGCCAGCCAGTAGATGTTTTCAGCTACACGAGAGAGCATGCTGCCTCCGATTACGATCCGCTTTCAACGATCCAGGTATCTTTGGATCCACCGCCCTGCGAGGAATTGACGACCAAAGAGCCTTTGCGTAACGCCACGCGCGTGAGCCCACCGGTGGTTACCGACGGCGTGCGTCCGCTCAGAATGAACGGCCGCAGGTCGACGTGCCGGGGCTCGAGCGTCTCGCCTACCACCGTCGGGACGGTCGAGATGCCGAGCGTCGGTTGGGCGATATAGTTGCGCGGGTTGCGCTTGATCAGCTTCTGGAATTCTCTGCGTTCGGCCTTGGTCGACCGTGGGCCGATCAACATGCCATAACCACCGGATTCGTTGGCCGGCTTGATGACCAACTCCTCGATATGCTCCAGCACGTACTCACGCTCTTCTGGGTACATACAGCGGTAGGTCGGCACGTTGGGGATGCCCGGTTCTTCGTCCAGGTAGTAGCGAATAATCTCGGGCACGAAGGCGTACACGACCTTGTCATCCGCCACACCGGCCCCCGGGGCATTGGCCAGGCCGACATTGCCGGCCTTCCAGGCGCGCATCAATCCGGGTACGCCAAGAATCGAATCGTCGCGGAACACCTCGGGATCGATGAACTCGTCGTCGATGCGCCGATAGATTACGTCAACCCGCTGCGCGCCGGACACGGTACGCATGTAGACACAGTCGTCTTTGTCGACGAACAGGTCACGGCCCTCGACCAGCTCGGCTCCCATCTCCATCGCGAGATAGGCGTGCTCGAAGTAGGCCGAGTTGTAGATACCCGGCGTCAACACAGCGACCTTTGGCCGCTTCAACTGACGTGAGGTAAGGCAAGTCAGCGTCTCGTACAACTGGGTGGGGTAATCGCCGACCGGCAAGGGATTGTAGGAATCGAAGAGCTCAGGAAAAACCCGCTTGGTCACCAGGCGGTTCTCGAGCATGTACGACACGCCCGACGGAACCCTGAGGTTGTCTTCGAGCACATAGATCGTGCCCTTGTCATCGCGCACCAGATCCGAGCCACAGATGTGCGCCCAGATCCCGTGCGGTGGATTCACACCGATACACTGCGGACGGAAGTTTTTCGAATCCGCCAGCACCTCTTTGGGAAACACGCCGTCCTTGATGATCTTCTGGTCGTGATACAGATCGTCGATGAACATATTCAGCGCCTTCACGCGCTGCTTCAGTCCAGCCTCGACGATGTCCCACTCCGCCTTGTCGATCACCCGCGGCACGATGTCGAACGGCCAACTTCGGTCGATCATGCCGTCGTTTTCGCTGTACACCGTGAAGGTGATGCCCATCTCTTTGATGGCCATATCGGCCGCTGCCTGGCGCGCTGCCAGTTCTTCACTGTCCATCTTACGGAACAGACCGATCAGTTCCTTCGCAATCGGCCTCGCCCGGTTCTTACCTGCCATCATCTCGTCGAAGAAGGGGCCCGGGTCGTAGTCTTTGAGTTCTATGGGCATCGTTGCATCCTTTTCGGTATGCGCTGTGGTTGTTCTAGCTCTTGTTCGAGAACCTCAGATCCAAGGTATAGGGATGATCGCACTGCGGAGCCTCGTTCGGGGCCGTGACGTTACCGGCGGTGTGACCGACAGGCCAAAACCGTGCCAGCCTGCGCGATTCAGCCTCGTAGGCGTTGACCGGCAACGTTTCGTAGTTGCGCCCACCTGGGTGTGACACATAGTACGTGCAACCGCCAAGCGATCTATCCGACCAGGTATCGAGAATATCGAACACCAATGGTGCATGTATTGGAATTGTAGGATGTAATCCGGAAGGTGGGTTCCAGGCTTTATATCGGACGCCCGCAACAAACTCGGCACGTTCGCCTGTGCACCGCAATGGGACGCGGCGTCCGTTGCATGTGACAACATGGCGCGTATCCGTCATGCCACGTGCCTTGATCTGCAAACGCTCGACCGATGAATCAACGAAGCGCGCAGTCCCCTGCCCGGTCACCTCTTCGCCGAGCACATGCCATGGCTCGATCGCGAAGCGCAGTTCCAGCTCGATGTCATCGACGTTGATCGTGCCGTAACGCGGGAAACGGAATTCGACAAACGGCTCGAACCAGCTGTCGTCGACCGGGTAACCCCAGCGCTGCAGATCGGCGACCACATCATTCATATCGCGCTCGACGTAATGCGGCAGCATAAAGCGGTCGTGCAGTTCGGTACCCCAGGTCACCAGCTCCTTGTCATACGGCTGCTTCCAGAAACGCGACACGAGTGAGCGCAGCAGCAGGCTTTGCACCATCGCCATGCGCGAATGCGGCGGCATCTCGAACCCGCGGAACTCAACCAGACCCAAACGCCCGGTCGATGAATCCGGCGAATACAGTTTGTCGATACAGAACTCCGAGCGGTGCGTGTTGCCGGTCATGTCGGCCAACAGGTTGCGCAACACGCGGTCGACCAGCCACGGCGCAGGCACCTCGCCCGGTGGAAGCTGCTGCATGGCGATGTTCAATTCATACAGACTGTCGTCACGCGCCTCATCGACGCGCGGCGCCTGCGAGGTGGGGCCGATGAACATACCGGAGAACAGGTACGACAGCGACGGATGGTTCTGCCAATAGCGCACCAAGCTGCCGAGTACCTGCGGGTTACGCAGTATCGGGCTGTCCGCCGGGCTCGGGCCGCCCAGTGTCACGTGGTTGCCGCCGCCGGTACCGGTATGCCGCCCATCCAACATGAACTTTTCGGTACCCAGTCGCGACAGGCGCGCCTCTTCGTAGAGGATCTCGTTGTTCTCCACCATCTCCTTCCAGCTATGCGCAGGATGGACGTTGACCTCGATAACACCCGGATCGGGCGTCACCGAAAAACGCTTGAGGCGTGGATCATGCGGTGCAGGATAACCCTCGAGCACAACCGGCTGCCCAAGTTCACGCGCGGTATCCTCGATGCCGGTGACCAGCTCCAGCCAGTGCGCCACGTCGCCGATCGGCGGCATAAACACATGCAGATTGCCGTCGCGCGGTTCGAACGCCATCGCGGTGCGCACGAAGTGCTTGCCCTGATGCTCGGCGTCGGCCAACGACTGCTCACTCAAACCATGGGTCTGGTAGTTGGACGGCGGATAACCCTCGGTGAACTCGGCGTAACGCTCGGCCACATCGCCCGGACCGCGACTGCGCCCGGCACCCGGCAATGCACCGCGCGGTGCAAACGGATCGGTGAACAGCAACGGCTGGCGCAGTTCCGGTTTCTCCCAGACCAATGCATCGAGCGGTAGACGGAGACCCATCGGGGAATCGCCGGGCAACAAGAACATGTGGCCGCGGCGGAAAGACCATCGCGAGCTGGTCCATCGGTCTGCATCGTGATCCCAGCCGAGCGGCAAAGCGTAGCCGACGGTCTGATCCAGTCCGCGCTCGAACAGCCGACGCAGGCGCGCGCGTTCGAGCTTGTCCGACAGCTTGCTGTCCAGCACGTCGACGTTCTCCGGCAACGTGCCTTCCTTCCACAGGTAGTACAGCACGTCTTCGAAACCGGCTTCGACGTTGCCGGCCGACACACCGAGACGCTTGGCCAATGTCTGGGCAAACCGCTGCGCACTGCTTGCATCGGCATTGCCCGGCGATGTCGGATCGGTGAGCAACGACGAATCTTCCCAAACCGGCGTGCCGTCTTCGCGCCACAGGCAGGACAAGGCCCAGCGCGGCAGCGGCTCGCCCGGGTACCATTTGCCCTGACCGTGATGCAACGCGCCGCCCGGTGAAAAACGCTTCCACAGACGGCGCAGCAACACCTCCGCACGTTCGCGCTTGTGCGGCCCGAGGGCTGCGGTGTTCCACTCGGCGCCGTCCATATCGTCGATCGAAACGAATGTGGGCTCGCCACCCATGGTCAGGCGCACATCGTTCGCCGTCAGCTCGGCATCGACACGTTCGCCCAGCGCCATGACGGCCGCCCATTGTTCATCCGAATACGGCAAGGTGACGCGCGGGTCTTCATGGATGCGCTTAACCTCGTTGAGAAACTTGAACTCGACCTCACACTTGTCGGTCGCCCCCGTGACCGCAGCGGCACTGACATAGTCCGGCGTGCAGGCGAGCGGGATATGCCCTTCACCGGCGAACAGGCCCGAGGTCGGATCCAGGCCGATCCAGCCTGCACCGGGTACGTAGACCTCGGCCCAGGCATGCAGGTCGGTGAAATCCTCGGTGGGTCCGGACGGGCCATCGAGTGACTCCTGGTCGGGTGCGAGCTGCACGAGGTAGCCCGACACAAAACGCGCAGCCAAGCCGAGGTGACGCAGTATCTGCACCAGCAGCCAGGCACTGTCACGGCACGACCCTTTGGCCCGCCCCAGCGTTTCTTCGCAGGTCTGGACTCCGGGTTCCATGCGGATGACATAGCCGATGTCTTTCTGCAGCCGCTGGTTGAGCTCCACGAGGAAGGTCACGATGTGCACCGACTCGCGCGACACCGACTGCAGCCACTCGCTCAGCCGCGGCCCCGATTCGGTGCATTCAAAATAGGGTTTGAGTTCCTTATGCAGCTGCTTCGGGTACTCGAACGGAAAATGCTCGGCGAACTCCTCGACAAAGAAATCGAACGGGTTGATCGTGACCATCTCGACCACGAGCCCGACATCGATCACCATTTTGCGGGTCTTTTCAGGGAACACGTAGCGCGCGGCGAAGTTGCCGAACGGATCCTGCTGCCAGTTGAGGAAGTACTCCTCCGGCTCGACCTTCAGCGAATACTCATGGATCGGCGTTCGCGTGTGCGGTGCGGGACGCAGGCGAATCAGGTGCGGCGAAAGCGCCACGCTTCGATCGAACAGGTACTCGGTTCTATGGCGTATCGCCACCCGGATCGACATGTCACCACCTCGGCCAAACAACGGCCTGCAAAGGAAAAAGCCGTCATCAGCTTAGCAGAGCAGAAGGCCGCTGAGACACGAAAAAAAGACTTCCATCACCGCGGCGTTTCATCCGATACTATTACACTCTGCAACCTTCGGTTGGATCCTCCCATGACTTACTGTGTCGGTCTCAGCCTCGACGATGGCTTGGTATTCGCATCTGACTCGCGCACCAACGCGGGCGTTGACTATGTGACTACCTACAGCAAGATGCACGTGTTCACGCCTTCGCCGGATCGCCTATTCGTGATCCTGTCGGCCGGCAACCTCGCGACCACGCAGGAAGTCATCAATCACATCCAGCGCGACCTCGACTACCCGTCGGGCGGGCCCAACCTGGCGAATGTCCGCTACCTGTTCGAGGCCGCCGAGTATGTGGGCGCGGTCAGCCTGTCGGTGCAGAAAGAACACAACATGGCGCTGTCTCAGTCAGGCGTCAGCGGCGAAACCACCTTGCTGATCGGCGGCCAGATCGCAGGACAGCCGCACGGCCTGATGCTGATTTATCCGCAGGGCAACTACATCACCTCGTCGCCCGAAACGCCCTACCTGCAGATCGGCGAAAGCAAATACGGCAAGCCGGCGCTCGACCGCATCGTGCATCCGGGCCTTTCCCTGAATCAGGGTGCACGGCTGGCGCTGGTCTCGCTCGACGCCACCACCCGATCGAACATCACGGTCGGACCGCCGTTCGAAGTCGCCACCTACGAGAAAGACAGCCTGGTGCTCGGTTGTCGCTGTCGCTTCGATGCCGACGACCAGTACCTGATCGCCCTGCGTGACGCCTGGAACAACGGCATCCAGGAAGGTTTCCGCAACCTGCCGAAGTTCTCGTGGGAGCAACCGGCGAAGAAAGCCGCGCAGGCCGCGAACAAAGAGCCCGCGCCGACCGGACCGGTACCGGTTCCCAACACCTGAGCCGAACCCCGGCTCCCCAAGCGGCTTGCCAACCGGCCCCGGCCGCGGCGCTCCCTGGCCGCCGCGGCTTTTGCTAGTATGAGGAGTTCCCGTACTACCTCAGCCGACGTCGCCATGACCCAAGCCGCACAGATCCAGATCGACGACATTGCCAGCTATATGCAGGACACCGGTGCGCGTGCTCGCACCGCGTCACGCGTCCTGGCCGCCGCGGAAACCGCCGCCAAGAACGCCGCTCTGCTGGCTATCGCCGACACTCTCGACCGACAGCGCGCCACGCTGATTGCCGAGAACCGCAAGGACCTCGACGCCGGCGCCGCGAAAGGCCTCGATGCTGCGCTGCTCGACCGTCTGGAACTCAACGAAGCACGCATCGACTCGATGATCGAAGGCGTGCGCCAGATTGCCGCGCTGCCGGATCCGATCGGTGAGATGTTCGATATGAAATATCGCCCCAGCGGTATCCAGGTCGGCCGCATGCGGGTGCCGTTGGGCGTCGTCGGGATCATCTACGAGTCGCGGCCGAACGTGACGGCCGACGCGGCGGCGTTGTGTCTGAAATCGGGCAACGCGACCGTCTTGCGCGGCGGCTCTGAAGCGTTTCATTCCAATCAGGCGATCGCCGCCGCGATTCACGCTGCACTCGAAAGCGCGGGCCTGCCTGCCGATGCCGTGCAGGTCATCGCCACGACCGACCGCACCGCCGTCGACCTGATGGTTACCATGCCGGAATCCATCGATGTAATTATTCCGCGTGGCGGCAAAGGCCTGATCGAGCGCATCTCGGCTGCCGCACGTGTACCGGTCATCAAACATCTCGACGGCATCTGTCACGTCTATGTCGATGACGAAGCTGACCCCAAAAAAGCCTTCGACGTCGCGCTGAATGCCAAGACCCAGCGCTACGGCACCTGCAACACGATGGAAACGCTGTTGGTCAACGATACTATCGCCGCCGACTTTCTGCCGGAGATTGCTGCGGCATACCTCGAGAAAGGCGTTGAACTGCGCGGTTGCGACAAGACTTGCGCACTGCTGGGCGATCGCTGCTCGCCCGCCAAGCCGCAAGACTGGGACGAGGAGTATCTCGCCCCCATCCTGTCGATCCGAGTGGTCGACGATCTCGACGGCGCGATCGACCACATCACACGCCACGGCTCGATGCATACCGAGAGCATCATCACTGAGAACATCACCAAGGCGCGCCGTTTCCTGCGCGAGGTCGATGCCAGCTCGGTCATGGTCAACGCATCGACGCGCTTCGCCGACGGCTTCGAATACGGCCTGGGTGCGGAGATCGGGATATCGACCGACAAGTTCCACGCGCGCGGACCGGTCGGCCTCGAAGGGCTCACCTCGGTGAAATACGTGGTGCTCGGTGACGGCCACATCCGGCAGTAAGCCGTTCTTCTCGGCGACGCCGGAACGATCTTCGAAGCGAGCTCCATGTGCTGACGGGCACTGAGTTCGCCGACGGAGAGAAACCATGATCGGCGTATTCGGCGGCACCTTCGATCCAGTTCATCTCGGGCATCTGCGCATTGCGCTGGATGCCCTGGAGCAGCTCCCTCTGGAGCAAGTACGCCTGATACCTCTGGCGCAGGCCGTGCACCGTGACCAACCCGGCACACCTGCGGCATTTCGCCTGCAGATGCTGAAGGTCGCCACCGAAGGGCGCAGCGATCTGGTCGCCGATGACCGGGAGATTCTCCGCAGCGGTCCGTCGTACACGATCGATACACTGCGGTCGCTGCGCGCCGATTTCCCCGACCAGGGTCTGTGCCTGCTGCTCGGCGGCGATGCATTCGGCGCGTTCGATACCTGGCGTGACCCGCAAGGCATCCTGGCGATCGCCAACATCGCGGTGCTGCAACGCCCGGGGCATTTGCCGCATACCAATCCAGCCGTCAGGCAGATGTTGGACGACAGGCAAACCGAGCGCCTGGTGGCCGGAGTAACCGGGCAGGTCGTATTCTGTCCCGTCACTCAGCTCGAGATCTCGTCGAGCGACATTCGTGACCGCCTGCGTGGCGGCCGGAGTATCGACTACCTCGTGCCCGACAGGGTCCGCGATATGATTCTCGAGCGAGCACTTTACGCCTGAATAATCAGTCACCTACATGTCGAACATCGGGCTGACGGGAGCGCCGACGAGGCGAATCGGGGTGCAGTCCCCGGTAGTTGGTTTATCATTCACCATTAGCAGCTTTTTTCGGAATCCCGCATGCAGGTAGAAGAACTCCGCGATCTTGTCGTCAAAACGCTAGAAGATATGAAGGCCTTCGACATCGCCACGATCGATGTTCGCGGCAAAACCAGCATTACCGATTACTTCGTTATTGCCTCCGGCACCTCAGACAGACACGTCAAATCGACCGCCGAATCGGTCGCATTCCAAGCCAAACAGGCGGGCCAGCCTCCCATCGGCACCGAGGGCCTGCAGGAAGGCGAATGGGCGCTGATCGACCTGAACGGCGTGGTGGTTCACGTGATGCAACCCAAGGTGCGCGATTTCTATCAGTTGGAACGCCTGTGGAACCTCGATCCGGTCATGGCCGAGAAGGTCAGCAAGGAGCGCGGCGGCTGATCACAATCGCCGACGTCCGGTTTGAACGGACTGACTCTGATAACCCATGCAGATCCATTTGATCGCCATCGGCGAAAAGATGCCGGCGTGGGTGCAGCAGGGTTATCAAGAATACGCAAAACGCCTTCCCGCTGAATGCCGCCTGAAGCTGGTCGAGATCCCGGCCGGCAAGCGCGGCAAGAACGCCGACATCGAACGCATCATGCGCGACGAAACCGACCGCCTGCTCAACGCGATACCCAAAGGGGCACGCGTTGTTGCGCTTGAGGTCGGCGGCCGCAACTGGTCGACCGAGCAGCTCGCCGAGCAACTCGGTGATTGGATGCAGTCGGGTCAGGATGTCGCCCTGCTGGTCGGCGGACCTGACGGTATGACCGAACGCGCCCGTTCCGCAGCAGATCAGCTATGGTCGCTGTCGGCCCTGACCCTGCCCCATCCACTGGTGCGCATCGTGCTGGCCGAGCAGCTCTATCGGGCGTGGAGCGTGCTGCGCAATCACCCCTACCATCGTGCGTGACAAGTCCACAGCCGACCCGATGATCATCCTCGCCTCGCAATCCCCGCGGCGCGCCGAACTGCTGTCGCAGATGGGCGTGGCATTCCGCACCGCACCGGCGGACATCGACGAGCGGGTATTGCCGGGCGAATCACCGACTGACTATGTACAGCGCATCGCCACCGCCAAGGCGCAGGCCGTCCACGCGCTGCATGCCGATATGCCGGTGATCGGCTCGGATACCGCCGTGGTTGTCGACGCGCAAATACTCGGCAAACCGGGCGGACGTGACGACGCCGTGCGCATGTTGCTCGCGCTGTCCGGCCGCAGCCATCAGGTGATGACGGGCGTGGCCATCTGCCACGAGAACATCGACTACCGGCTCAGCGTCAGCAGCGTGACCTTTCGCACGATCAGCCAAAGGGAAGCCTTTGCCTACTGGGACACCGGCGAACCCGCCGATAAAGCCGGCGGCTACGCGGTACAGGGGTTGGCGGCGGCGTTCATCGAGCGCATCGAAGGCAGCTACTCAGGCATTATGGGATTGCCGTTATTCGAGACCATGCAATTACTCAACTCGGTAGGGGTTCGCGGCCGCCTCGGCGTGTAAACTCTTCTTATGAGTGAAGAAATCCTGATCAACGTTACGCCGCCGGAAACCCGCGTGGCCGTTATCGAAAACGGCGTTGTTCAGGAGATCATCGTCGAACGCACGGCCAAGCGCGGCATCGTCGGCAACATCTACAAGGGCAAGGTATGCCGGGTACTGCCCGGCATGCAGGCGGCCTTCGTCGACGCCGGCCTGGAACGCGCAGCGTTTCTGCATGCATCGGACATACACGCCGAGAACGGCGACAAGTCCGATCAGATCACCGACCTCGTACGCGAAGGTGCCGAGGTGATCGTGCAGGTCGTCAAAGATCCTCTGGGCACCAAGGGCGCCCGCCTCACGACCAACATCTCGATTCCTTCGCGCTACATGGTGTTCATGCCAAACGTAAGCAACGTCGGCGTATCGCAGAAGATCGAAGACGAAAGCGAGCGCTCCCGCCTGCGCGAAGTACTGACGCAGTACGCCGAGGCCAACCAGGTCAACGCCGGTTTCATCGCGCGCACCGCTGCCGAAGGCATCTCTGAAGAGGCGCTGCACAAAGACATGCGCTTTCTGACCCGGCTGTGGGTGTCCATCCAAGAGCGAGCGGCAGCCGTGCCGGCCAAGGAGATGATCCACGAAGACCTGCCGTTGGCGCTGCGTGCATTGCGCGACCTGATCAACCCGGAGGTCGAAAAGATTCGCATCGACTCGCGTTCCACCTGGGAAAAGGCGCAACTGTTCGCCAGCAAGTACATCCCGGATCAGCGCGCATCGATCGAGTACTACCCGGGCGAACGCCCGATCTTCGATCTCTATGGCGTTGAAGACGAGATCGTCAAGGCGCTCGAACGCAAGGTCGACCTAAAGTCGGGCGGCCACCTGGTTATCGATCAGACCGAGGCGATGACCACCATTGACGTCAATACCGGTGCCTTCGTCGGCCACCGCACGCTCGAAGAGACGATCTTTAAGACCAACCTCGAGGCGGCGCAGGCGATCTGCCGTCAGCTAAGGCTGCGCAACCTCGGCGGCATCATCATTATCGACTTCATCGACATGACCGACGATGAACACAAGCGCCAGGTGATGCGCGCACTCGAACGCTGCCTCGCGCGCGATCATGCCAAGACGCATATCTCCGAGGTCTCATCGCTCGGCCTGGTCGAGATGACCCGCAAGCGCACGCGCGAGTCGTTGGAACATGTGCTGTGCGAGAGCTGTCCTACCTGTGGTGGTCGCGGCACGTTGAAAACCGCCGAGACAACCTGTTTCGACATATTCCGCGACATACTCCGCGAATGGCGTCAGTTCGACGTGGAACAATTGCTGGTTCTCGCGTCGCAGGAGGTCGTCGACCGCTTACTGGACGAAGAATCGCAGAACCTCGCGGAGCTGGAACAGTTCATCGGCCGACCCATCAAACTGCAGGCCGAAGCACTGTATAACCAGGAACAATACGACGTCGTACTGATTTGATAGACGCAGCACGGCGACCGGGACGTTAAGGAACCAGATTGCGTATCGTCAGAAATCTGCTGGCCGGATTGGTAATCCTGTGGGCGATCCTCGCCATCACGGTGCGCGTCGCTGCACCGTTCATCGCCGACCATCGCGACGATCTGGCCTCCTATCTCAGCAGTGAACTCAATACACCGATCACGATCGGCGACATGTCGTCGCGCTGGTATGGCTTAAGTCCACTGATCGAATTGCACGACGTCACGGTCGGCGCCGAACCCGACGCGATCGATGTCAACAGCGTGTCGGTGAGTTTTGCCGCCGGCGAACTCCTGGGCGGCTCGCTGCTGGATGCACTACGAGTGACGGTCGATGGCATGCAACTCACCCTGGTGCGCGAAGAATCCGGGCAACTGCATCTCGAGGGCATCGGTATCCTTAACACGGATGACACGGCCAGCGAACAGATCGCACTACCGAATCACGTCAACCTGGTGAACACCCGCGTCGTCTGGATCGACCGCAAAGCCGGGCGCGCACCCATGACGCTCGACAACGTCGCCGTGATACTCGATCGCGACGGCAGCGAACTGGCGCTGCATGCGCATCTCGAAACCGAGGTCGGCCGGGCCGAAATGGGCGCGCGACTCGATGGCCTGCTGGCGACCACGGCGTGGAATGGCGACGCCTACCTCCACGTCGAGAACCTGGATGTGGCCAATATCCTGTCCGGCTACATCCCGGAAAGCTTTGGCCTGACCAGCCTGCAACTCAACCTCACGGCCTGGAGCGAATGGCGCGACGCCTTCCCGGTCGCGGTACAGGGCGACTTACGCATCCGCGACCTCGACCTAAGCCCGCGCAGCGAACACTCGAAAGCGCTGGCGATCCCAGCCGCGAGTGCGGAGTTCACCGTCAATCACGAGGACGACAGACTGCGGGTCGGCGTGCGCAACCTCGAATTGCAGATGGAGGACCACACCTGGCCGGCAACCGACCTGGCCCTGTCATTGGCGGATACCGATGACGGCACGCTGCAGATCGCAGCGGCCGCCGACTATCTGCGCATCGATGATGTCGTGCGCATGCTGCAGGTGCGGGTGCCCTGGGCAGCGTTGGGTGAGACCTTCGATCAACTGCAGCCCGGCGGTGAGATTCGCAAGCTGCGCATGGCCGCCAACATCGGCGACCAACAGTTCGACTGGCGCGGCACGGCCGCTTTCAGCGGTCTGCAAATGTCGCCTACTGGCGGTGTTCCAGGCATCGAGAACATCAGCGGCACGCTGCACGGCCAACAGGATCATGTGCAGATAACGCTCGACAGCAGCGATGCCAAAATCCTTTTCACCGACCTGTTCCGCAATCCGCTGCCGTTCGATCGGCTCGCCGGGCAACTCGACTTCGAGCAACACGCACTGGGCTGGCGGCTATCGAGCGACAAGCTGGTCGCGAATACGCCGCACATCAAGAGCAACACCCGCCTGGCACTGGTGCAGGAACCCGGCAAACCCCTGTTCGTCGATGTGCAGTCGGACTTCGCCGACGGCGATGCCGCCTATGCCTCGCTGTATTACCCAGCGGCCATCATGGGCGACGAACTGGTGGCGTGGCTCGACAAGTCGGTCATTTCGGGCAAGGTAGTCTCCGGATCGGCGCTGGTCTACGGCCCGGCCGATTCGTTCGCGTTCGAAAAGTCCGGCAACGGCGTGTTCGAGGTCGTGTACGACACCCGCGACGTGGTACTCGCCTACCGTGAAGGTTGGCCGCACCTGGAAAACATCGATGCCTACGTGAAGTTCTTCGGCAACCATCTCGACATCGTGACGCGCTCCGCCACGCTGTACGACAGCAAGGTCGTCGAGGCACATGCCCACGTCGCCAGCCTCGAGCCGACCTCGCCGATCGAGATCAGCGGTCGCCTGGTCGGCCCGTTGAAAGACCCGCTGCAACTGTTGCGCGACGAAGGCCTGCGCGATCGTTTTGGTCAGTTCGCCGACGCATTGCAGGCGCAGGGCGATTCGGATCTGTCGCTCGATTTCACGATACCGCTGGTGAGCGGCCGGGGAGACTATGCGCTCGACGGCAAATTGCGGCTCAACGGCAGCACGCTGTCGTTGCCCGACTGGCAGCTCGACATCACCCAGATCGACGGTACGCTCGATTTCACGCTCGACGGCCTGCGCGCCAAGGGCATCAAGGCGCGCGCGCTGGGCTCGCCCATCCGAGTCGACCTGGCCCCGGCCAAAAACGGAACGACTCGCATCAGTTCGAGCGGCACGTTTGATCTTGCCGACATCCACCGCCAGCTGCCCGCACTCGATATACCGCTAATCAAAGGCAAGGCCGACTTCGCCGTTGACATCGATATTCCACCGAGCAGCGCAGGCGACAACAAAGCCGCCCGGTTGACTGTCGCCAGCCAGCTCGAGGGTATCGCGGTGGCGTTGCCGACACCCTTTGGCAAGGCACCGCCCGAGAAGCGCTCGTTTAGCGTCACCATCCCGCTGAGCGGCAAGGATCGCACCGGCCATGCGCGCTACGCCGATCTGGTGGATGCCGAGTTCGGCCTGGATGGCCGGCAGGTCGACGTCTTACTGGGCGGCGACGAAGCGGTACTGCAACGCGGCCCGGGCGTGCGCATCGGCGGGCACATGAAGGTGCTTGACGTACTCGCATGGGCCGACGCGCTAAGCGCCGTAGCCACACAAAACGCTGCGGATACGCCCCCGCTGACCGTCGACCTGCGTTTCGACCGGGTATTGGTCGACGAATTCAGCATCAAGGATGCCCACCTCAACACCACGCACAGCGACCGACAGTGGCGCGGCATCGTCGACGCCGACTCGTTGGCCGGGACGTTCGTGGTCGCCGATGCGATCGACAACATCCCGGTGCAGATCGAACTGCAGCGGCTGCATCTCGACATACCGGTCGATGGAGTTGAAGAAGAGGTTGCCGCACCACCGGACCCTGCTACCGGACCCGACCCCTTGTCGCTGCCGGGCTTGGTGCTAAGCATCGTCGACTTCAAGATCAATCAGGCTGAACTCGGCCAGCTGCGCCTCGATGCACAGCCCAGCGGCAGCGGCATGCAGATCACGCGCCTGGATCTGAGCGGCGGGCAGTTGGAACTGCAGAGCGCAGGACATTGGTCGCGAGAAGGCGATGGCTTCGTCAGCCAGCTGGGCGGACACGCGCACAGCAAGGCGATCGGCGACTTCCTGGTCGCGCTCGGCTATTCGCGCCAGGTCGAAGAAGCAAAGACCGACATCGAGTTCTTCGGCCAGTGGCCGGGCAACCCGGCGCAGGTTCACCGCGCCACGCTCGACGGCCATTTCAATCTCGATGTCGGACGCGGAAGACTCGCCGAACTCGACCCCGGCGTAACCCGGGTGGTCGGCCTGTTGAACCTGAACGCACTGACCCGGCGACTACGCCTCGACTTCAGCGACTTCTACAAGAAGGGCTACAGTTTCGACAGCATCAAGGGGCACTTCAGGATCGCCGACGGGGTCGCCAAAACCGAGGACCTGAGCGTACTCGGGCCGACCGGCAGCATCGATCTGAAAGGCACGGCCGATCTCGTGGAGCGCACCCTCGACCAACACGTCACCGTCGTCCCGAACCTGGATGCGACCCTGCCGATCGCCGGCACGATCGCCGGTGGACCGGTCGCCGGGATTGCCGTGTACGTCGCCCAGAAACTGGTCACCAGCGGGGAGAAGATCAACCGTTTCGAGTACAGCCTGAGCGGATCGTGGGATTCACCCGAGATCACTCAGCTCGATACCGGGGGCACGCTGTCGAAGATCCTCGGTCCCGGCGGCGACTCGAAGGAACAAACCGCACAACCGCCCGACCCGGATGCACCGCTACCCGGCCAGACCCTGCCGCAAGATCCTACCGAGGCCTTCGAGCCACCGTCGGCGGGCGTGCCCAGCACGCAGCCGCAAGAGCCTGCCTCGTCGTCGGACGACGACGAGGCAGGCAATGGATTGATGCGTCTGCTGAAGAAAGGCGATCCGCACGGCGCGGACATACCCGGCACCCCGGATTGATCTGTCTTGGGCAATTACCATCCAGACTCACCTGGTTTCTTGGCGCAACAAACCTTTGCGCTCGGCGCGTCAGGCAGTAGAGTTCGTAACAAGGACAGCAGTTAAGCACCCCAGATGAGCAAATCGCAGAAAAAAGTGGCCGCTATCCAGCTGGCGTCAGGCAGCAATGTGAGCGCCAACCTGCTGGAAACGCAGCGGCTGGCTGAACAGGCCGTCAAGGAAGGCGCAGCCATGATCGTGCTGCCCGAGAATTTCGCCTTCATGGGCAACACCTGCAGTGATGCCAATGCGCTGCGCGAAGAACCCGGCGACGGCCCGTTGCAGTCCTTCCTGTCGCAATTGGCCAAGCGGCTCGGCATCTGGATCGTCGGCGGCACCATCCCGATCGAGGCCGACCACGCCGCCAAGTGGCGCGCCGCCTGTACCGTCTACGACGACCGGGGCAAGCAGGTCGCGCGCTACGACAAGCAACACCTGTTCGACGTCAACCTGATCGAGAGCGACGAGCAGTTCGTCGAATCCGAGAGTATCGAACCGGGTGACCGGGTTGTGGTGCTCGATAGCCCGGTAGGTCGATTAGGGGTGTCGGTCTGCTACGACCTGCGCTTTCCCGAGATCTACCGCGCGATGATCGACCGTGGCGTCGAGGTGATCGCACTGCCGGCGGCCTTCACCGCCATCACCGGCCGCGCGCACTGGGAAATCCTGGTACGCGCACGTGCGATCGAAAACCTGTCGTACGTGATTGCGGCAGCGCAGGGAGGCTTTCATGTCGGCGGTCGCGAAACCTACGGCCACAGCATGATCGTCGACCCCTGGGGAACCAAGCTCGCCGAGCGCGAACGCGGCAGTGGCTTCGTGGCCGCGCACATCGATCCCGACTTTCAACACACGACGCGACGCAACTTCCCCTGCCTCGATCATCGTCGCCTGCATTGCCGCTGACAGCGAGGCCCTTGCGGCCCGCCGTCACGCTAGAGAGAGCTATCAACTATGTCTCAAAGTCTGACCATTGCCCGCCAGACCCTGCTGGACCTGCCCGGGCTGAGCGACAACCAGCTGGAAAAGGTCATGGACCGCCTGCTGAGCCGACAGGTCGATGCGGCGGACATCTATTTTCAATACGGCCGGTTGGAATCCTGGGTGCTCGAAGACGGCATCATCAAGGAAGGCAGCCACAGCATCGAACAGGGCGCCGGGCTGCGTGCGATCAGCGGCGACAAGACCGGGTTCGCCTATACCGACAGTCTTGAACTTTCGCGCCTGCTCGAAGCAGCCGGCGCCGCGCGGGCGATCGCGCAGGCAGGGCAACACGGCAGCCAAGCGGTCTCGGCATCGCCCCAGGTGCCCGCCTTGTACGCCCCGATCAACCCGCTGGAAACGCTCAGTGAGGCGGAGAAACTCGACCTGATGCGGCGTGCAGACGCGGCGGCACGCGCCGCCGACCCGCGGGTACAGCAGGTTATCGTCAGCCTCGTCGCGGCGCACGATATCGTGCTGGTCATGGACAACGGTGGACAGATCCATGCCGACGTCCGCCCGCTGGTACGCATGAATGTTCAGGTGATCGCCGAGCATCAGGGCCGGCGCGAACAGGGCAGTGCCGGCGGCGGTGCACGCCAGGGCCTGGATTATTTCCTGCAGGACGATCGCGGATTGAGCTTCGCCCGCGAGGCGGTACGCCAGGCACTGGTCAATCTCGAGGCGGTCGCCGCCCCCGCCGGCATGCTGCCGGTGGTGCTCGGCCCGGGCTGGCCCGGGGTGCTGCTGCACGAGGCGGTGGGCCACGGTCTCGAAGGCGACTTCAACCGCAAGGGCACCTCGGCGTTCTCCGGGCGCATCGGTGAACAGGTCGCCTCGCCGCTGTGCACCGTGGTCGACGACGGCACCCTGCCCGGCCGGCGCGGCTCGCTGACAATCGACGACGAAGGCACCGCCTCCGGCAACAACGTGCTGATCGAGAAAGGGATCTTGAAAGGCTACATGCAAGACAAAATGAACGCCCGCCTGATGGGCGTCGCGCCCACCGGCAACGGGCGCCGCGAGTCATACGCCCATCTGCCGATGCCGCGCATGACCAACACCTACATGCTGCCCGGCGAACACAAGCCCGAAGAGATCATCGCCTCGGTGGATCGCGGCATCTATGCCGTGAACTTCGGCGGCGGCCAGGTCGACATCACCTCAGGCAAGTTCGTGTTTTCGGCCAACGAAGCCTACATGATTGAAAACGGCAAGATCACGCACCCGGTGAAAGGCGCCACCCTGATCGGCAACGGGCCGGAGGTCATGACCCGCATCAGCATGGTCGGCGACGATCTCGAACTCGACACCGGTGTCGGCACCTGCGGCAAAGAGGGCCAGAGCGTGCCGGTCGGCGTCGGCCAGCCCACCCTCAAGATCGATCAGCTTACCGTCGGCGGCACCGCCGCCTGACCCCAGGGACGTAATGACAGATTCACAACAGATAGAACACCTGCAGCAGGTCGTCGCCGACTTGCTGCAAGAGGCCCGCACCCAGGGCGCCGACGCAGCCGAAGCCGGCGTCTCGGCGCAGACCGGGCTGTCGGTGACCGTGCGCCTCGGCGAGACCGAGACCATCGAACACAACAGCGACAACGGCCTGGGTATCACCGTCTACTTCGGCCAGCGTAAGGGCTCGGCCAACACGACGGACCTGCGTCCCGAGGCGATACGCGAAAGCGTCGCCGCGGCCTGCCGTATCGCCAAGTACACCTCGGAAGACCCGGCCGCCGGCCTGGCCGATCCGGAACTGATGGCACGCGACATCCCGGATCTCGACCTGTTCCATCCATGGGATATCAACGCCGACCAGGCCGCCGATATCGGCAAACGCTGTGAAGATGCAGCACGCGGATTCGACGCACGGATAACCAACTCCGAAGGCGCAACCGTGTATACCCAGCGCTCGGCGTTCGTGTACGGCAACAGCCACGGCTTCGTCGGCGGCTACCCCACCTCGCGCCATAGCGTGAGTTGCGCCGTGATCGCCCAGGAAGGCGACGACATGGAGCGCGACTACTGGTACGACAGCGGTCGCGTCGCCAGCGAACTCGGCGATCCGATCGCGATTGGTCGCAAGGCGGCCGAACGTTCGCTGGCACGCCTCGGCGCCAGGCACTTGGGCACCCGCGAATGTCCGGTGCTGTTCCGCGCCGAGACCGCGCCCAGCCTGCTACGCAGCCTGTTCGGCGCGATCCGCGGCCACGCGGTGTATCGCAAATCGACGTTTCTGCTCGACCAGGTCGGCACGCAGTTGTTTCCCGATTGGGTAAAGATCAGCGAGAACCCGCTGCTGCCACGCGGTCCGGCGAGTGCGCCATTCGACAACGAAGGCGTTGCCACCCAGTACCGCGAACTGATCAGCGACGGCGTGCTGCAGGGTTACCTGCTCGACAGCTACTCGGCACGCAAACTCGGGCTGCAAAGTACTGCCAGCGCAGGCGGCGTGCGCAATGCCAGCATCAGCAGCACCGGCCAGTCTTTCGACCAACTGGTGCGCGAGATGGACCACGGCGTGGTCGTCACCGAGCTGATGGGCCAAGGGTCGAACATGGTAACCGGCGACTATTCGCGGGGCGCGGCAGGCTTCTGGGTGGAGAACGGCGAGATCAAATACCCGGTCGAAGAGATCACGATTGCCGGCAACCTGAAAGACATGTTTCGTCAGCTGGTCGCCGTCGGCAACGACAACGATATACCGGGCAGCATCGATACCGGCTCGTGGCTGATCGAGCGAATGATGGTCGGTGGCGACTGAAACCGTCGCCACGCAGCCGTACAAACTGAACGGAGGACTCTTCTGATGCGTATCCTGCACACGATGCTACGTACCGGCGACCTGCAGCGGTCGATCGATTTCTACACGCAGGTGTTGGGCATGCGCCTGCTGCGTCAAAAAGACTACCCGGATGGCGAGTTCACGTTGGCATTCATCGGCTATGGCGACGAGTCGGACAACACGGTGATCGAGCTCACCTACAACTGGGGCGTCGACACCTACGAGATGGGCAGCGCCTATGGGCACATCGCGATCGAGGTCGACGATGTATACAAGGCGACCGACGATATCCGCACCCGCGGCGGCAAGATCCTGCGCGACGCCGGCCCGATGAACGCCGGTACGACGATCATCGCGTTCGTCGAAGACCCGGACGGTTACCCCATCGAACTGATCGGCAAAAAAAGCCACTGAGGTTGTACAGATGTCGAGTTCTGACCTGATGATCCTGCCCGCAAGCAACAAGTCGCATATCCGGCTGGTGAAGATTCCGCCGGACTATCAAGGGCAGGAGGTCTATCGCAAGGTCACGGGGCTGATCGCCGAAGTGGAAGAACAGAACCCCGATTACACCTGGGAAGATGTTTTGGCGATGCTCGAAGACCACGGCTTCGAGGCCGTCGAGTTTCAGCTCGGACCGTCGTTGGATTGATACTGCAGCAGCCCCGGCAGCGTACGTTCCGCTGAACCCGCCGCCACCGGTCTGACATCGACAGCGATCCGCCGCAACGGCCGGCGCCAGCCCGCCATATCGGCGATCACCGCCGTCCGGATTTCTTCTTGGCCGGCTTTTTCGCCGCTTTCTTCTTGGCAGCAGCCTTCTTGGAGGCGGCTTTTTTCACCACCTTCTTCGCTACAGCTTTTTTGGCTGCCGCTTTCTTCGCCACCGTTTTCTTTGCCACGGCCTTCTTGGCTGCGGCTTTCTTCACGGCGGCCTTCTTCACGACTTTCTTCTTGGTTGCGACTTTCTTCGCAGCCGTTTTCTTGGCGACGACCTTCTTCTTGGCGGCAGCCTTCTTCGCCGCTGCCTTCTTGGCAGTCACCTTCGTTGCCGTGGCCTTCTTGGCCGCAACCTTTTTGGCCGGCTTGGCGGCTGCCTTCTTCTTCGCAGCCTTCTTGGCGACTGCCTTCTTCGCTGGTTTAGAGGCCGTCTTCTTGGCCGCGGCTTTCTTGCCTGCCGCTTTGCCGGTCTTGGCTGATGCAGGTTCGGCCGCTTTCGTGGCTGCCGCCTTTTTCTTGGCAACCGGCTTCGCTTCGGGCTTTTGCTCTGCCTTCCTCGCCGGCTTTTCAGTCTTGCCCTTGGCCGCCGCAGCCTTCTTCGTCGACTTGGATTTGGTGACGCTGTCCGCTGCTTTTGCCTTGGCTTTGGCTTTGCCGCCTGCCTTTCGCTCGCCGGCGGGCTTTTCCGCGGCAGCCGGCGGCTCGGCCGGTGCTTCCTCGGCGGCTGATGCCGGCGGTACGCTCGGCGGCATGGCCTTGATAATCGCACCCACCGCTTTCCAGACCTTTTCGCCGCCGTCATCAGCGTCGATGCGCTTGAGCTTGTCGCTCAGCTGGTAGTACTGCAGCAGCGGCCCCATCTGGTTCTCGTAGACGCGCAGACGGTTGCTGATCGTTTCTTCGTAATCGTCTGGCCGACGCACGACACGGGCGCCGCAGGCGTCACATACGCCTTCGACCATCGGCGGATTGACGTAGGTGTTGTACTGGGCACCGCAGTTGTCGCAGGTGATCCGGCCCACCAGCCGCTCCATCAGCTCGTCCGGGTCGACTTCGAGATTGAGCACCAGCTCGATATCGGCGCCCAGGTCGCTGAGCACGCTGTCGAGCACGTCGGCCTGGCCGGCGTTTTTCGGCAGGTCGACCAGTACGAATCCCTTGCTGAGGTCCATCTGCGGGATCTGTATCCGCAGGAGCGCCAGCAGCAGCTCGTCGGATACCCGCGACATATCCATCGCTTCTTTGGCCAGCCGGCCAAGCTCTGAGGATTCCGAGGCGGCACGCTGCATCACGCTGGAGACGGTGATGATCGGCATGCCGTAGTGTTCTGAAATCTGTTGGGAGAGTTCGGATTTCCCCGATCCAGGGGGACCTAAAAGAACGATCCTCATTATGGCTCCTCAGTGGCCTTTATTGTTTTGTTTGGCGCGTCGCTGCCTGCACTCTGCGGGTGTCGGCGGCAAGTTTTCCAACTATTTGTCATATAAGGAAATTAGGATTTTCCTATGGGGGCATGCGTGTTTTGCATTGGCTGCGTTGTGCCGCGTTGTCTAAGCTAATCGCACATTAAATTACCTGTCAACGAAGCGCCTGATTTTCTAAAGATTTTAGGCGATTAACTGAAATAAACGAGTATATTAGCTTGGTTTTTTCTAAAACCGGGCTTTGAGCCGCGCTGTCTATTCCGACCAGGTCGCGGTACCCGGACACGGGTAAACGCCATGAGCACAATTCCAGACATCACCGAGACCGAGGAGTGGATCGTCAAGACCACCCTCAAAGAACGCTACGGGCGCGACATCGATCTGCAATACGCAGACGCCGAAATCCGCCTGAATCCCGCCGACCGCGAGCTCACCTCGTGCCCCGTATTCGTGTGGGAGGCCGAAAATTGCCATTTCGTCATCTTTAAGAGCGGCGAAAGACGATATCGTTGCCAGTTCTTCTACCGCGGATATCAACAATACGGCACCGGGGTCCACGAGTATGACGACCTGACCGAGTGCGCCGTTTCGCTGCTCCAGGCGCAGGCCGACCACCTCGCCCGAGAGCGCGGCGACATCGACGCCAAGCGTCGCTAAGCAACTGAATTCACGGCAGATTCTTCAAAACAAACAACCGACCAGAGGGAACATAAATGACGGCGAAAAACGCCTTTTACGCACAGTCCGGCGGGGTCACCGCCGTTATCAATGCCTCGGCCTGTGGCGTTATCGAGACCGCCCGCGCCCACCCGGACAAGATCGCCAATGTGTATGCCGGCCGCAACGGCATCATCGGCGCACTCACCGAAGACCTGATCGATACCAGCCAGGAATCTGCCGAAGCGATCGCAGCCCTCAAACACACCCCGTCAGGCGGTTTCGGCTCTTGTCGTTTCAAGCTCAAGAGCCTGGAAGACAACAAGCGCGAATACGAACGCCTGATCGAGATCTTCAAGGCGCACAACATCGGCTACTTCTTCTACAACGGCGGCGGTGACTCGGCAGATACCTGCTACAAGGTCTCGCAGCTGTCCGAGAAGATGGGCTACCCGGTGCAGGCGATCCACGTGCCGAAGACGGTCGACAATGATCTGCCGATCACCGACAACTGCCCGGGCTTCGGTTCGGTCGCCAAGTACATCGCGGTATCGACGCTGGAGGCCAGCTACGACGTGCGTTCGATGGCGGCCACCTCGACCAGGATCTTCGTCATCGAGGTCATGGGTCGTCACGCCGGCTGGATCGCCGCCGCGGGCGCTCTGGTTGAAGACGAGGGCATTCCCGTGGTCACGCTGTTCCCCGAAGTCGAATTCGACAAGGACAAGTTCCTGGCGAAAGTCGACGCCAATGTGAAAAAGCATGGCTACTGCACAATCTGTGTCTCGGAAGGCTGTCACTGGCCGGACGGCAAGTTCCTCGCCGAGCAGGGCACGCGCGACTCGTTCGGGCATGCCCAGTTGGGTGGCGCAGCACCGGTGGTCGCCAACATGATCAAGGACGCGCTGGGCTACAAATACCATTGGGCGGTCGCCGACTACCTGCAGCGCGCCGCGCGTCACCTGGCGTCGGCGTCGGATGTCGAGCAGGCCTACGCGCTGGGCAAGGCGGCGGTCGAGAAGGCATTGGAAGGCAAAAACTCGATCATGCCGACCGTGGTGCGCACCTCGAACAGCCCATACAAATGGGAGATCGGCGAGGCGCCGCTGAGCGAAGTAGCCAATGTCGAGAAGATGATGCCGACCGATTTCATTTCCGACGACGGTTATGGCATCACGCAGAAGTGCAAGGACTACCTGTATCCGCTGATCCAGGGCGAGGCCTATCCACCCTACAAGAGCAACGGCATGCCGGACTACGTCACCCTCAAACTGGCCGGCGTGGCGCGCAAACTGGATAACTTCGAGCTGTAAGCGGCAGGTTCCAGCCGACCCTCTCAAGGGCCCCATGTTGGGGCCCTTTTTATTTGCGGCACGGAAGCGGGCTCGAGTAGGGCGCTAAGTCCGGCGTTCTGTAGGGTTATGTGGCCGTGTCTTTGAGAGGGAATCAAAGTACACTCGGCGCAACCCGACCAAAAACGTGCGCCAGATCACACTTTTGTAGCAACCGCAGATGCCTGTCGACCTGACAAATCTTCAATTCGGAGACGCCTGCAGCGGCGACTCGGGCGCAGGTGTCGGGTGAGCGCAACGGATATCCTCGGTCGCCCCATTAGGCTTCTGGTCGTCGACGACGACGCGACCGTGGCCCTGATGGCCAAGATGGCACTGAGTGACTTCGGGTTCGAGGTACGCACGGTGACCTCTGGCGACGCTGCGCGGGACGCGATCCAACGGCAGACCCCGGACATCATCGTGCTCGACCTCGTGCTGCCCGGCACCAGCGGCTTCGAGATCTGCCGAGAGGTGCGCAACTCGCCGGCCGGCCACCAGATTCCGATCGTTATCGCGAGCAGCAACGACGACACGGCATCGATCGAGGCCGCTTACCAGGAAGGCGCGACCACGTTCGTCAACAAACCGATCAACTGGGCCATTCTGCGCCACCAGCTGCAATACCTGCTGCGCGCGGCGCGCGACCGTGCCCGGCTGGCCGAGAGCGAGGAACGCTACGCACTCGCCGCCGCGGGCGCCAACGATGGCCTGTGGGACTGGAATATCGCCCAAGACACCGCCTATTTCTCTCCCCGCTGGCGCGAGCAGCTGAAGTTGCGCGAGGCAGACCTCGGCGGCAAGACCAGCAACTGGTTCAGCCGCATTCATCCCGACGACCAACTGGGATTTCACAACGAACTCAATGCCCACCTCGCCGGGCAAACGCCCAAACTCGAGATCGAATACCGGGTGCGCGATCGCGACGACACCTATCGCTGGATGCTGTGCCGCGCCCTGGCGATCCGCGATGGCGACGGCAATCCCTACCGCATCGCCGGTTCACAGACGGATATCACGGAACGCAAAGACGCCGAGCAACAGGTGTTGCACGATGCGCTGCACGACCCGCTCACCGGGCTGGCCAACCGAAGACTGCTGCTGGAGCGGATCTCGCACGCGATCAAGCTCGCTCGCCGGCGCGTCGACTACGCATTTGCTGTCGCGATCATCGACCTCGACCGTTTCAAAACCATCAACGACAGCCTGGGCCACTTGGCCGGCGACAGCCTCTTGCGCCGTATCGGCGAACGCATCGCGGGCCACTTGCGGGCGTCCGACACCCTGGCGCACCTCGGCGGCGACGAATTCGCGATCCTGTTCGACGACTTCGCCGATTTCACCAACCTCGATCACCTCATCGAGCGGATCCGTCACGAGATCGCTCAGCCCTTCGTACTGATGGGACAAGAAGTCGCGACCGCCGCGAGCATCGGCGTGACCTTGAGTTCGGTCGCCTACAACGTTGCCGAAGACATGCTGCGCGACGCCGACATCGCCATGTACCGCGCCAAAGCGACCGGCAAGAACCGCTACCAGGTGTTCGACAGCACCATGCATACACAGGTCGCGAGCATGCTGCAGATGGAAAGCGAGTTGCGCGCTGCGACCACGCGCAACGACTTCGAGATCCACTACCAACCTATCCGCCACCTGGGGGACGACCGTATCGTCGGCTTCGAGGCGCTACTGCGCTGGCGGCATCCCGCCAGGGGCGAGCTTGCGCCGGAAGCCTTTATCGGTCTCGCCGAAGAGACCGGGCTGATCGTGCCGATCGGATATGGCGTGATCCGCCAAGCGACGCAGCAACTCGCCGCCTGGCACCAGGAATTATCGGCAGCACGCAAGACCTTTGTCGCCATCAACCTCTCCAGTCGTCAGTTCAGCCACCCCGACCTGCTGCAGCACGTCGCCGCGGCGCTCGAAGACAGTGGACTGCCGGCCGAATTTCTGCGTCTCGAGATCACGGAGTCGGTGCTGATCGACAACACCCGTCAAGCCGCCCAGGTTCTGCAGGAACTGAAGCAACTGGGCGTCAGAACGATCATCGACGACTTCGGCACCGGGTACTCGTCATTCAGCTATCTGCATCGTCTGCCGTTCGATGCGCTCAAGATCGACCGCAGCTTTGTCGCCGGTGTGGACCGCGACACCAAGAGCCGCGAGATCGTGCGCGCCATCGTCTCGCTGGCGCAGAACCTGGGTCTGGCCGCCATTGCCGAAGGCGGTGAGACACAACAAGAAGTCGAATACCTGCAGTCCATCGGCTGCGAGTTCAACCAGGGCTTCGCGTTCTCCAAGGCTATCTCAGCCGATAAGATCGTGGAATTTGTCCGCCGGCATTCTGCAGCCAGGCTTAAGATGATTGACGGTGGCAAGAACGCCTGATGCCGCTTGCGGCGTCACCGAGCAACTCAACCGCAGCAAGCAGGAGCCGCAGCATGACACTCGACAGGGCACGCGAACTGATCCAGGTCCAACTGTCGTTCACCAGTGGGTACAACCGCAATGCGGTGCGCCTGATTCTCGCCGAGGTGAGCAATGTGCACGGCCAGGGTGCGGTCGATCAGTTGATACGCGAATTCGACCTGCAGCAGAAGTTCGAGCTCGAACCCGGTACGGACTTCTCCAAGGTGGGTCGCTGAGGCGAACGCCGAGCGGCATCCGCCTCAGACTTGATTGCCGCGCCCTTACAGCAACGGCGCAATCACCAGCGACACGATCGCCATGACGTTGATCAGGATGTTCATCGACGGACCTGAGGTGTCTTTGAACGGGTCGCCGACGGTATCGCCGACCACCGCGGCCTTGTGAACCTCAGAGCCTTTGCCGCCGAGGTTGCCTTTCTCGACCCATTTCTTGGCGTTGTCCCAGGCGCCACCGGCATTCGCCATGGTCAGCGCCAACAGCACGCACGACACCAGCGCGCCGCCGAGCATCCCGCCGAGCGCCTGGGCACCGACACCGAATCCAACCGCAACCGGGGCGACCACTGCGATGGCCCCGGGCAACACCATGCGTTGCAGCGCGGCGCTGGTGGCGATATCGACGCAGCGCGCGGTATCGGGCTCGCCCGTGCCTTCGAGCAGGCCGGGGATCTCGCGGAACTGCCGACGGATCTCGTGAATCATCTCGTAGGCGGCATCGCCAACCGCAGTCATCGTGATCGAAGCAATCAGAAACGGCAGCAGCCCGCCGACGAACATACCGATCAGCACCAAGGGATCGTTTAGATTGAGGGCGAAATCCGGTATCCGGGCAGACACGGTTTCCACGAATGCGGTGATGATCGCCAGCGCAGCCAGGGCAGCTGCGCCGATGGCAAAGCCCTTGCCGATCGCCGCCGTGGTGTTGCCCAGTTCGTCCAACGAGTCGGTGATCTTGCGGGTTTCTTCACCCAAGCCCGCCATTTCGGCGATGCCGCCGGCGTTGTCGGCGACCGGGCCGTAGGCGTCGATCGCCATGGTGATACCGACGGTCGCCAGCATGCCGACAGCGGCAATACCCACGCCGTAAAGGCCAACCAACCAGTTGGACACGAAGATGATCGCGCAGATCGTGATGACCGGAATAACGACCGACTGCATGCCGACCGCCAGGCCGGTAATCATGACCGTGGCCGAGCCGGTTTCACCCGACTTGGCGATCCGCCGGACCGGGGCACCGCCGGTGTAGTACTCGGTGACCAGGCCGATGATCACGCCACCGACCGCACCGGAAACCACCGCGCCCCAGATGGCCACCGAGCCACCCATCGCATCGATCAGCAGGTAGGCAACCACGATGAACAGCGCCGACGCGCCGAGCGTGCCCGTGCGCAGCGCCTTTTCCGGCGCCTTGTCGGACGACTTGCGCACCAACAGGATGCCGGCGATCGAACACAACAGCCCGATGGACGCCAGATGCAGCGGCAATCCCATCAACATCTCCCTGCCGCCCAAGGCGTCGGCCGCAACCAGCGTCATGGTCGAGGCGATGGCGATCGTGGCGATCATCGAGCCGCAGTAGGATTCGAAAATGTCCGATCCCATCCCGGCGACGTCGCCCACATTGTCGCCCACGTTGTCGGCGATCACGCCCGGGTTGCGCGGATCGTCTTCCGGAATACCGGCCTCGACCTTGCCGACCAGGTCCGCACCGACGTCTGCGCTTTTCGTATAGATACCGCCGCCGACACGCGAGAACAGGGCAACCATTGAGGCGCCCATGCCGAAGCCGTGAATCGCATGTGCCGTGTCCGGGTCACCGCCAAACACCAGGTACAGCGTGCCGAGCCCGAGCAAACCCATCGAGGCGACCAACAGGCCCATGACCGAACCGCCGAAAAAGGCCACCGACAGGGCCGCGGCCGGCCCTTCGCGGTTGGCGGCCGTCGTGGTGCGGACGTTGGCGTGGGTGGCGGTAAACATGCCGAAGTAACCGGCCAGACCCGAGGCCAGCGCGCCGGCGACGAAGGCGATTGAGGTTTTCACACCGAGAAAGATGAGCAGGAACGCGAGAACGATCACGCCGAAGATGCCGAGCGTCTTGAATTCGCGCTTCATGAACACCATCGCGCCGAGGTGGATCTGGTTGCCGATGCCGGTCACCTTCTCCTCCCCCGCAGGGTGCTCATGGATAAGCCGATAGATGTAATAAGCGGAAAGCAGACCGATGATGCCAAGGATCGGCGGCAGGTAAGTGCCCATCATTAAACTAACTCCTCCGGTGTTATTGTTTTGTGTTTCTGGCGAAACGCATATCGACTTTTACATGGCAAGTGTCTTGCGCTACCCCAAAATTTTCTAATAGTTATCCATTGTAAGAACCGCCCCCGCGACTGCAAGCGCCGCCCGAAAACCCGTCACCACGGCGCCCATTACCCTGCTAGCAGCACTGTTAATCGCGCCATTCGAACAATTTGGTTGGTAATTTGGTTCCGAAAGCGAACAATCCGTCACGGGAATTACCAATAAAAATTATAAATTTCCAAAATAACGAGGTTTTCATAAAGGGGATACGTTGATGGACACTGCACTGTGGTTCGCGCTCGCCTGCTCGCTGTTGGCGATCGGTTATGGCTTCGTTTCCGTCAAATGGATATTGAGCCAGCCCAGCGGAAGCGAACGGATGCTGGAGATCGCCCAGGCAGTGCAGGAAGGCGCCTCGGCCTACCTCAATCGCCAGTACACCACGATCGGTATCGTCGGGGTGATTCTCACCATCGTCCTGTTCATCACCCTCGGTTGGGCCACGGCGGTCGGTTTTCTGATCGGTGCGGTTTTCTCAGGGCTCGCCGGCTACATCGGCATGAATATCTCGGTCAGGTCCAACGTGCGCACCGCAAAGGCCGCCGAGCACGGCATCAACGCTGCCCTGCAGATCGCATTCCGCGGCGGTGCGATCACCGGCCTGCTGGTCGTCGGCCTGGGGCTGCTGGGCGTTGCCGGCTACTACGGCATCCTCGTCTGGCTGGGGGTCGAAGACCCGCTGCATCCGCTGGTCGGGCTGGCATTCGGCGGCTCACTGATCTCAATCTTCGCCCGTCTCGGCGGCGGCATCTTCACCAAGGGCGCCGATGTCGGTGCCGACATCGTCGGCAAGGTCGAAGCAGGCATCCCCGAAGATGATCCGCGCAACCCGGCCGTGATTGCCGACAACGTCGGCGACAATGTGGGTGACTGCGCCGGCATGGCGGCCGACCTGTTCGAAACCTACGCCGTCACGGTGGTCGCCACCATGTTGCTCGGCGGGCTGATCCTCGGTTCGGCCGAGGCCATCATGTACCCACTGATTCTGGGCGGGGTGTCGATCGTCGCGTCGGTTGTCGGCACATTTTTCGTCAAGGCGAAAGCCGGCGATACCAAGATTATGATTGCGCTGTATAAGGGCCTGATCGTGTCCGGCGTGATCGCCGCGATCGGCTTCTACTTCGTGACCGACTCGATGATGAGCGGCAACGAACAGTTCTCGTCATTCGACCTGTATCTCGCCGCCCTGATCGGCCTGGCGCTGACCGCGGCCATGGTCGTCATCACCGAGTACTACACCGCGACCGAGTACAGCCCGGTGCGCCACATCGCCTCGGCATCGACCACCGGCGACGGCACCAACGTGATTGCCGGTCTCGCGGTATCGATGAAATCGACCGCACTGCCGGTGCTGGCGGTTTGCGCGTCGATCTGGGCGGCCTACGATCTGGCCGGTCTGTACGGCATTGCGGTCGCGGCGACCTCCATGCTGTCGATGACCGGCATCATCGTCGCGCTCGACGCCTACGGACCGATCACCGATAACGCCGGCGGCATTGCCGAGATGGCCGAGTTGGACGAGAAGATCCGCAACATCACCGACCCGCTGGATGCCGTCGGCAACACCACCAAGGCGGTCACCAAGGGTTATGCGATCGGTTCGGCCGGCCTCGCCGCACTGGTGCTGTTCTCGGACTACACCCACTCGCTGGAGAAAGAAGGCATCAGCATGGCCTTCGACCTGTCGGACCACATGGTGATCATCGGCCTATTCATCGGCGGCCTTGTTCCTTATCTGTTCGGTTCGATGGCGATGGAAGCGGTCGGCCGCGCGGCGGGCGGCATCGTCAACGAGGTGCGCCGTCAGTTCAAGGAAAAGCCGGGCATCATGGATCACTCGGAAAAGCCCGACTATGGCCGCGCAGTCGACATGCTGACCAAGGCCGCGATCAAGGAAATGATCATCCCATCCCTGCTGCCGATTGCGGTACCGGTGGCGGTCGGCCTGCTGCTCGGCCCGAAGGCACTGGGCGGCCTCTTGATCGGCACCATCGTCACCGGCCTGTTCGTCGCGATCTCGATGACCACCGGCGGCGGCGCATGGGACAACGCCAAGAAATACATCGAAGACGGCAACCATGGCGGCAAGGGATCGGATGCTCACAAAGCAGCCGTGACCGGCGACACCGTCGGCGACCCCTACAAGGACACCGCCGGACCAGCCGTGAACCCTTTGATTAAGATCATCAATATTGTGGCGCTGCTGATTGTGCCAATGCTCTAAGCAACGGATTTTTGGTGGAAAATTAACGGGGGCCGATGAGCCCCCTTTTTTGTGGGCGGCCGGCGCGGGTGTGGACGGCGACCGGAGCTACGCTTACTCTACCCAGCTATTTCACGTCCGGCCGAGTCCGGGCCGTTCAGAATCTGCAACTAAGAATCCCAAGGAAACGCGCATGAACCTCGACCGCGTGAGCAAGGGCGATGTGCCCAATCAAATCAACGTCATCATCGAGATCCCGGCCAACTCCGATCCGGTCAAATACGAGCTCGACAAAGAGACCGGCGCCATGTTCGTCGATCGTTTCATGTCGACGGCGATGTACTACCCGTGCAACTACGGCTACGTGCCGCACACCCTGTCGAAAGACGGCGACCCGGTCGACGTGCTCGTGCTGACGCCGCACCCGCTGATCTCCGGTTCCGTCATCAAGTGCCGTCCGGTCGGCGTGCTGAAGATGACCGATGAATCCGGTGACGACGCCAAGGTGCTCGCCGTGCCGGTCGACAAACTCAGCAAGGCCTACCGCGGCGTGGAAACCTTCCGCGACCTGCCGGGCGACGTACTCAACAAGATTTCGCACTTCTTCGAGCATTACAAAGACCTCGACGAAGGCAAGTGGGTGCGCGTTGACGGCTGGTACGGCATCGACGAGGCGAAAAAAGAGATCATGGACAGCGTGCAGATGTACAAAGAGGCGCCGGAAAGACCGGCTTTCTGATAGCCCTCTGTCCATCTGCCAAATGAAACGCCCGTGCATCGCATGGGCGTTTCTTTTTGCAGCCCGGTGTCCTGCTGAATCTTCCGCAAGTCCTGCCGCTCACACCGACAGGTATCGCGATGCGCAACTTTTTGCAAAGTTCGCGCCGGCTCGGCCGCCGATAGCTATGCTCTGCACAACTTAAAACGCGAAGCGGGCCCCAAAGCGGTCCGTCAAACCAAGGCAGGTGTCTTCATGAACGCGCTGAGCGAACGTCCCGTAACAGAATGCAGCTTCACAACCCACGACGGCGTCGAGCTTTTCTACCGTCACTGGCCAGCGACCGGAACCCGCCGCGGCGCAGTGGTGATGTTTCATCGCGGTCACGAGCACTCAGGACGAATGGCCCATCTGGCCGATGAACTGAAGCTACCGGACCTCGACGTGTTCGCCTGGGACGCCCGCGGCCACGGCCGCTCGCCCGGCAAACGCGGCTATTCACCAAGCGTCGGCACCTCGGTGCGTGACATCCAGACCTTCATCGATCACATCAACGCACACCACGCGGTCGCCACACGCGATATCGCGGTGGTCGCGCAGAGTGTCGGCGCCGTGCTTGCGGCCACCTGGGTACATGACTATGCACCGCCGATCCGCTCGCTGGTGCTTGCCTCGCCGGCATTCAAGGTAAAACTCTATGTCCCGTTCGCACGCCCGGGGCTGCGCCTTCTGCAGCGCATCAAAGGCAACTTCTTCGTCAACAGCTACGTCAAATCCTCGTTTCTCACCCACGACAAGGCGCGCCAGGCGAGCTATGACAAAGACCCGCTGATCTCGCGACCGATCTCGGTCAATATCCTGCTCGGCCTGTACCGAGCCGCCGAACGCCTGGTGGCAGACGCGCAAGCCATCACGGTGCCGACACAGCTACTGATCTCAGGCGCCGATTGGGTCGTGCACCATAAACCCCAGCACGATTTCTTTGACCGCTTGGGCAGCCCTGTCAAAGAAAAGCACGTGCTCGACGGCTTCTTTCACGACACGTTCGGGGAAGATGGCCGCGAACGGGCGGTGCGCCAAGCGCGTGACTTCATTCTGCGTCAGTTCGACGACCCGGCACCTGCCGTCGATTTCAGCGATGCACACAAACATGGCTATACGTTCGACGAAGCCGAACGCCTTGCCGCACCGCTACCTCCGCGATCATTGCGGGGCATCGGCTGGAACCTGTACCGCAAGGGACTCACTTGGTCCGGCATGCTGTCTGAAGGCGTTTCGCTAGGACAACGTACCGGCTTCGACTCCGGTAGTACGCTCGACTATGTCTACCGCAACCAGGTGAACGGACTGACACCGCTGGGGAGGATGATCGATCGCAACTATCTCGACGCCGTCGGCTGGAAAGGCATTCGGCGGCGCAAGGTACACATCGGCGAGTTGATCCGCGCCGCCATGCAACATCTGCGCGACCAGGATCGCGCGGTCAAGGTGCTTGATATCGCGGCCGGACACGGACGCTATGTTCTCGACGCGCTCACCGCAGACAGCGGCAAACCCGACGCCATCGTCTTGCGCGATTTCAGCGACATGAATGTCGAGGCGGGCCAACGGATGGTCGAGCAAAAACATCTCGGCGACATCGCGCACTTTGAACAAGGCGACGCCTTCGACACTGATTCGGTGGCGGCCGCCCAACCGGCAACCACGATCGGCATCGTTTCGGGGCTGTACGAACTCTTTCCCGACAACGACCTGGTCCGACGGTCGCTCGCCGGCATGGCCAGTGCTGTCGAACCCGGTGGCTACCTGATCTACACCGGCCAACCCTGGCATCCGCAACTGGAGATGATTGCCCGGGCATTGACCAGCCACCGCGATGGCGCCGCCTGGGTGATGCGTCGCCGCACGACCGCCGAGATGGATCAGTTGGTGCGCGATGCCGGTTTCGAGAAGATCGAACAACGCATCGACGAATGGGGCATCTTCACCGTCGGCCTGGCGCGCCGGGTTACAGCGTGAACCCGATGGATGGCAAACAAGGGTATGCCATTCAGTGGGGGCGCAGCCTCGCCTGGCTCGCGCTGCTCGGCCCGCTGTTCTTCATCAGCTATGGATGGTCCAACCAATTGGCTGCCGAACGCCAGATCACGACCAGCATCGTGTTCGGCTGGGAGCAGCAGATTCCGTTTTGGGCCTGGACCATCGTGCCCTACTGGTCAATCGACCTGCTGTACGGCCTATCGTTTCTGCTGTGCCGCACACGCCGTGAGGTGGATCGACATGCACTGCGGCTATTGACGGCACAGCTCATAGCTGTGGCCTGTTTCGTACTGTTCCCACTGCAATACAGTTTTGATAAACCGCCGGTCGATGGGTTCTTCGGCTTGTGGTTCGACGCCCTGGCCGCCTTCGATCAGCCTTATAACCAGGCGCCCTCTCTGCATATCGCATTGCTGGTCATCATCTGGCACAGTTTCGCCGCGCATGTCACGCGCTACTGGCGTTGGTTGATCAATGCCTGGGCTATCCTGATCGCGGTCTCCGTGCTGACGACCTACCAGCATCACTTCATCGACGTGCCGACCGGCGCCCTGCTCGGCTTTGTCTGCCTGTGGCTTTGGCCCGATACACAACAAAGCCCGCTAAGACGCGGTGTGGTACCAACCGAACGACACCGGCGTCTCGCCAGCTACTACGCCATCGGCAGCATGATCTTCGGCGCCATGGCATTGTTCGGCGGCGTGGCACTGTGGTCACTGTGGCCCGCCGTTTCGCTGGCCATGGTCGCGGTGATCTACGCCTGGAGTGGCGAACGAGGCTTTCAGAAAACGCGCACCAGGCAGAGCATCGCCGTCGCCGTGCTGTTGGCCCCCTATCATCTGGCCGCCTGGATCAATTCACGGCTATGGACATGGCGCAAACCCGAGCCTAGTCACATCACAGAGGGGGTGTGGCTCGGCCGCTTCCCGACCGGAGACGAATTCGCACGGCTCGGTTTCACTGCGTTTGTCGACCTCACTGCGGAACTCAATCCGCCGACAGGCATCGCGCATGTCGCCAATGTGCCGATGCTCGACCTGGTGCCGCCAACCCCGACGCAATTGCGCGAAGCAGCCGCGCACATCGAGCGCCTGCATCGTGCCGGCGGCAACCTGTTGGTGAGCTGTGCACTTGGCTATTCACGCAGCGCGCTGGCGGTCGCCGCATGGTTGTGTGTGAGCGGTCGGACGCACTGCTGGGAGACGGCTTTGCAACATGTGAGGGAACAACGCCCGCAGGTGGTGCTGGGCGCCAAGTGGATCGACAACCTCAGGACGGCAGTGCAGCAGCAGTCACCAGCGATGCCCTGATGTCACCATCGTCTTCAATGAGCACCGATCAGCACGCAGCGCGGGCCGCGCAGACTGCCCGGCGACTGCGAAACGGCGCATGGCTGGCACTGGTCTCGATACTGGCCGGCGTGCTGGCGTTCATCGCGGTCGGCGTCGCTGGCCTTGCGAGCAACACCGCCTGGCTGGTCGTGTCGATCGCTGCCGGGGCCGCTCAGCTCTATCTCGCCGCCAGAACCCAGTTTGATGCAACCGTCTTCCATCGCTGGGCCAATCAGTGGAAGACAGGCACAGACCCACACGCCGACATGGCCGCATTCGACCGGAAAATAGGCCGCGACACCGATCCGCCGCGCTCGCTGGACGCCCGAATCGAGGGCGCAATGCGGCTCCTCCGCTATCAGGGCGCCATGCTGTTGGTGCAACTGGTCGCCTCGGCACTGGCTTTCCTGCTGCCTTAAAGCGGTTATGGACCAGCCGGCTTCGCCGCCGGGTGGCCGGAATTACGGTACGATACGCGCTATTCCGCCGCATAGATGTTGTCACCCATGAAGGTATGCATTCTTTCCGACAGCCATGACCATATCGCGCTGATCGACGCCGCCGTCGCCGATGCCAAGGCAGCTGGCGCCGAGGCCGTGTTGCACTGTGGCGATCTGGTCGCGCCGAGCACACTGCATTGCCTGGAAAAGTACGGCCTGCCGGTGCACGTCATCCACGGCAACAACACCGGTGACCTGTACGCCCTGACCCAACTGGCGCACAAACCCGGCGGCGTCGTGCGCTTTCACGGCATGGACGCGGGCATCGAGCTGGCCGGCAGACGCATCTTTCTTGTGCACTACCCACACTATGCACGCGCCATGGCGGCAACCGGCGACTGGGATCTGGTGTGCTGCGGCCACAGTCACAAGGTCGACATCCTCGAACAGAAGAACTGCAAGGGCGGGACGACGCACGTCGTCAATCCCGGCACCATCGGCGGTGTCGGTCAGGCGCCGGCCACCTGGGTGATGGGCGATCTTGAGAGCATGCGGTTCGAGCAACACGAAATACCCAAATCACTCGAGTATCGGGACCGCGTTCAATGAGCGACCGGTTCACCCATTTCGATGCCGACGGCCAGGCGCACATGGTCGACGTTGGCGACAAAGCCGTCACGGAACGGGTCGCGATCGCCAGCGGGTTTATCCGGATGCAGGCAGAGACGCTGGCGATGATCCTCGAAGGTGGGCACAAGAAAGGCGACGTACTTGGCGTGGCGCGAATCGCCGGCATCATGGGCGCCAAGCGTACCAGCGACCTTGTTCCCCTATGCCACCCGCTACCGCTGACCAAGGTATCGATCGACTTCACACCGCTGGTGGATCAGCAGCGCATTCGCTGCGAGGCGACGGCAAAGACCCACGGCAAGACCGGTGTCGAGATGGAGGCCCTGTGCGCTGTCCAGGTCGCATTGCTGACCGTGTACGACATGTGCAAGGCGGTCGACCGCGGCATGGTGATCGAGCAGGTCCAGCTCGAGGAAAAAGTCGGCGGCAAATCGGGCCATTGGCGGCGTAGCGCATCCGAATCGACGTGAACCCGATCTATCGACAGACGGCGTTTCTGACCAGCGCCGCGAAACTGCACCAGGCACCGGACGACAGCGGCTACGAGGTGGCGTTCGCTGGGCGCTCGAATGCCGGGAAATCGAGCGCGATCAACGCCATCTGCGATCAGAAGACGCTGGCGCGCACCAGCAAAACGCCCGGGCGCACCCAGCTTCTGAACTTCTTTGCGGTTGACGAGCAACGGCGCATCGTCGACCTGCCGGGCTACGGGTATGCCAAGGTGTCGGAAGGCATCAAGCGTGAATGGCAGGGCACGCTGGCGAGCTATCTCGAGGAACGCAAATGCCTGCGCGGCCTGATGTTGATGATGGATATCCGCCATCCATTGAAAGAATTCGACCTGGAGATGCTGAACTGGGCGAAGCACATTGCCTTGCCTGTGCATGTGTTGCTGACCAAGGCCGACAAACTCAAGAGAGGCCCGGCATCCAGTACCTTGCTCAAGCTGAAAAAAGACCTGAAGAATATGGATGAGCGTTTCAGCGCGCAGACGTTTTCTTCGCTGAAACGCGACGGCATCGACCAGGCACATGCCAAGCTCGATGCATGGTTCGAGTTGACGACTCCGCCATCCGACTGACCCCCACCCCACTGCCATCGCAGACATTGCCACGCCGACCGTGACCGGTCCCGTCAAGCGCGAACCCGGTCACATCCGTCCAGCCACTATTCAGCGGCTGTTCAGCTTCCACTCCATAAGCTGACCCTACGTCAAACAACAAACTACGCGCAGCAAAACGGCACGTGCTCGATGGCTCTTACAAGCGGGCGACACAGCGTGGCGTACCGATCAGCCAGAGATTTGCGCTGTGCAGAGGAGAATGGCATGAACACACCGCTACCGCATCACCGCACGGCCCTGCGGTCGATCGTCGTACTGAGCCTGCTGTCGCTTGGCCTCGGAGGCTGCGTAACGACCATGGGAGCAGGCTACGGTGGCCACTACAATTCGCACTATGACGGTTACCACGACCACGGCTATTCGCGTCGCGACTACTACGACCGTGGTCATGACGACTATTACGGCAGTTCTTTTCCCGGCTCAGCGCTGATCTTCAACTACTCCAAGCACTCCAGTCACGATCGCGATCGGCGCTCACACCGCGATAATGCTTCGTCGCATCGGCAGGGCCACGACCGCGATAGACGTAGCCATCGACGCGACAACGATCATCGCCAGCGCGCCGACAACCGAAATCGCGAATCGCGACGCGACAGAGACCGGCACGAACGACAGCGTAATCGCGCAGACGGGCGGTCACATCGGGAGCGGCAGCAGAAAGACGTGCGCAACCGCCAAGACAAGGGCAACCGCAACAAGCAACAGCGGCGTGGCGACGATCGCATGGAAAGACGGCAACGCGCAGCGTTCGGTCCGCTCGAAGCCAAGGAGCGTCGACATCACTCGCGTGACAATTCGTCTCCGCGCAAAGCGCCCGTCGCCCCCGTCAGAGCGCAGCATAGACCAAAGAATAACGAGCGACACGAGCAGCGTAGAAACCATCCGCGGGTAAACAAGCAAGAGCGTCAAGACAGAAGGGACTGGCGCCGAGAACGCCGCGAGCGCCACGCTGAGCGATGAGTGGATGCGGGCAACCTTGTGCAAAGGTGCCCGCAATATCCTACGGTGTCGACGCTCAATGTAGGTTGACCGACTAGTGGGCCTCGTCCCAGTTGTCGCCGACACCCACATCGACCAGCAACGGCACCTTGAGTTCGGCAGCGCCCTGCATCAGGTCGCGGATCTTCTTGCCTGCCTTATCGACCTCCGATTGCTTCACCTCGAACACCAGTTCGTCGTGCACCTGCATCAACATCCTGACCGGCGGCTGCTTCGCAACGATCCAATCGTCGACTGCGAGCATCGCCCGCTTGATGATATCGGCGGCCGTCCCCTGCATCGGCGCATTGATCGCGGTACGTTCTGCACCGGAACGTACCTGCTGGTTGCGCGCATTGATATCCGGCAGGTAGAGACGTCGGCCAAACAACGTTTCGACGTAGCCCTGCTTACGCGCCTGCTCGCGCGTGCTTTCCATGAACTCCTTTACGCCGGGATAACGGGCAAAGTACAGGTCGACATACTCCTGTGCCGCGCCACGTTCGATACCCAGCTGTTTCGCCAGGCCGAATGCCGACATACCGTAGATCAGGCCGAAGTTGATCGCCTTGGCCGACCTGCGCTGATCGCTGGTGACCGCCTCCGGGCTGTCTGCACCGAACACCTCGGCGGCCGTTGCCCGGTGGATGTCTTCGCCCGCAGCAAACGCCTTCAGCAATCCCTCGTCGCCAGACAGGTGCGCCATGATGCGCAACTCAATCTGTGAGTAGTCGGCCGCCAACATCTTCCAACCTTCTTCAGGTATGAAGGCGCGCCGGATCTTGCGACCCTCATCGCTACGCACCGGAATGTTCTGCAGATTCGGATCGGATGAGCTCAGACGTCCGGTCGCTGCGACTGCCTGGTGATAACTGGTGTGTAAGCGCCCGGTCTGCGGATTGACCAGCTCGGGCAGTTTCTCGGTATAGGTCGAGCGCAGCTTGGCCAGGCCGCGATGCTCCAGGATAACCTGAGGTAACTCGTGCCCTTGGTCGGCCAGCTCCTGCAAAACCGACTCTGCCGTAGATGGCGCGCCTTTCGGCGTCTTGGCAATTACCGGCAGCTCGAGTTCTTCAAAGAAGATCTGGCCGATCTGCTTCGGTGAGCCCATGTTGAAGTTACGTCCGGCGATTTTGTAGGCCTGCTGCTCCAACTCGTGCATACGCTTCGCCAATTCCTGACTCTGACGGTTGAGCATCTTGGTATCGAGCCGCACACCTGTACGTTCAATGCGTGACAACACGCTGAGCAAAGGCACCTCAATGTCCTTCAGCACCGAGCGCAGCGATGGCTCTTTCTCAAGCTGAGGCCACATGGTCTGGTGCAGGCGCAGCGTGATGTCGGCGTCTTCCGCCGCGTAAGGCCCAGCCTGGTCGAGTGGAATCTGATCGAAGGTCAGCTGCTTCGCGCCTTTGCCGGCGATATCTTCGAAATGGATGGTCTTGTGATTGAGGTAACGCTCGGCCAAGGTGTCCATGTCGTGTCGACCGGTCCCTGCATTCAACACGTAGGACTCAAGCATCGTGTCGTACGCGATGCCGACCAAGTCGATGCCATGGTTTGCGAGCACGCTCTTGTCATACTTCAGGTTCTGACCGACCTTTGCGTACTTTTTCGCTTCGAGTATGGGCTTGAGCTTGTTCAGCACCTCATCGCGGCCGAGTTGGTCGGGGGCACCCGGGTAGCTGTGGGCGAGCGGCACATAGGCCGCTTTGCCGGCCTCAACGGCAAACGAAACCCCGACGACTTCCGCCACCATGTAGTTGAGGCTGGTGGTCTCGGTATCGAAGGCGAAAAGATCAGCCGACTTGAGCTTCTTCAACCAAGCGTCGAGTGACTTGGCATCGAGCACCGTTTCATAGTCGGCGTCGGCCGCGACGGGCATTGACTCACCGTCGTCTGTGTCGCCATCGTCCAGGCTGGCCAGCAGGCGCCGCGACTCCAGGCGTTCATAGTGCCGGCGCAAGGCAGACTTGTCTCCGTCGTGCGGCTGCAGATCGCCGGGCGCTTCATCCAGCTCGACATCGGTCTTGATCGTCGTCAACGTGCGCGATAGCGGCAGAAAGTCGAGACTCGCGCGCAGGCTCTCGCCGATCTTGCCCTTGGCCTCTTCTGCATGCTCCATCACCGCGTCGAGCGTGTCGTATTGAGCAAGCCATTTGGCTGCCGTCTTCGGCCCGCATTTGGGAACACCCGGGATGTTGTCGACGCTGTCACCGGTCAGGGCCAGAAAATCGATGATCTGGTCAGGACGGACACCGAATTTTTCTACCACGCCATCTTCGTCCGTAACCTTGTTGGTCATCGTGTTGATCAACGTGACATGCTTGTTGACCAGTTGCGCCATGTCCTTATCGCCAGTCGACACGAGCGTTTCGACACCCTGCTCTGTGGCTTGACGTGCGAGCGTGCCGATCACATCGTCGGCCTCAACACCTTCCACGATCAGCAGCGGCAAGCCCATTGCGCGAATGATGTCGAGCGTGGGCTCGATCTGTGATCGCAGATCCTCGGGCATCTCCGGGCGATTGGCCTTGTATTCGGGATACAGGTCGTCACGGAACGTCTTGCCGGGCGGGTCGAACACTACTGCTATGTGTGTCGGTTGATAGTCTGCGATCAGCTTGCGCAGCATGTTGATCACTCCCACCGTTGCGCCGGTAGGTTCGCCTTGACTGTTGGTCAGCGGAGGCAGGGCGTGGAAGGCACGAAACAGGTACGAAGACCCGTCGACCAGGATGAAAGGCGGTTTCTTGCTCATGGAGTGGAGGATACTACGAACGCCGCGTGCGGATATGCGGCCGAGGGCATTCACGAGGGTGCAACTGATCGGTTTTTTGCCCGCGCAAATGACCCGCCGGCTCAAGCAGCAGTCGAGCGAAATTCTTGCGTTCTCAGCCGGCGTATGACAGTGGCCGCCTGCGCTGCGAAGCCAAACAGAATGCTCACTTGCGCCAAAAGGCCGGTGTCAACAATACCAGCAGGGTGAAGATCTCCAGGCGCCCCAGCAACATCGAGAAACACAAAATCCATTTTCCCGGATCGTGCATGTAGGCGAAGTGGGCGCCGACGCTGCCAAGTCCGGGGCCGAGGTTGTTGATGGTGGCTGCCACCGCACTGAAGGCCGTCATCAGGTCGAGACCTGTTGTCGCCAAGGCCAGGTACATCACGGTGAAGCTGGCGACATACAGCGCGAAAAATCCCCACACCGCTTCGACGACGCGCGAGCTGACCGTCTTGCTACCAACCCTGACAGGGATATGTGCACTCGGGTGCACGAGGCGGGTGATCTCCCGCATCCCCTGCTTGACCAGCAGCAACAGACGAATGACTTTGATGCCGCCCCCGGTCGAACCGGCACAACCTCCGACGAAGCTGGAAAACAACAACAGAATCGCCAGGAAGCCCGGCCAGTTGTAGTACTCCGCGGTGGTGAAACCTGCGGTCGTGCCGATCGATACCGCCTGGAACAGGCCATTGACGATCGCGTCGGGCCAGGTCTCGTAGGTGCCGGTGAAATACAGGCCGAGAATCGTGATGCAACTGACGATTCCGATCAGCAGCAGGTAGAAGCGGAACTCGGCATCGTGAAAATAGCCGGTGATGCTGCGATACCGGATAGCGATGAAATGCAGCGAGAAGTTCACGCCGGCGAGCAACATGAACACGACCGCAATCATGTCGATTAATGGGCTGTTGAAGTAGCCCATGCTGGTATCGTGGGTCGAGAAACCACCGATGGCGACCGTCGAAAAGGCATGGCCGACCGCATCAAACGCGCTCATACCGGCCAGCCAATAGGCCACACCGCAGGCAACCGTTAGCCCGAGATAGATGTACCACAACGCCTTGGCCGTCTCGGTGATCCTCGGGGTCAGCTTGTTGTCCTTCATCGGCCCGGGCGTTTCGGCACGGTACAACTGCATGCCACCGATACCGAGCATCGGCAGTACGGCGACCGCCAACACGATGATGCCCATGCCGCCCAGCCACTGCAGCTGCTGCCGATAATACAGAATCGATTTGGGCAGCCCTTCGAGGGTGGTGATCACGGTCGCGCCAGTCGTGGTCAGCCCGGATATCGACTCGAACACGGCGTCGGTGATCGACAGGTGAGGATGATCGGCAAGCACGAAGGGCAACGCCCCGATGGCCGACAGCACGGTCCAAAACATCACCACGACCACGAACCCGTCGCGCAACCGCAGCTCGCGGCGCACGTTGCGCACCGGGAACCAGCTGATGAAGCCGACGACCAAGGTCAGCGCAAACGCCATCGCGAACGCCGTCGACGCACCGTCCTGCGCAAACAGCGACACGATGAACGGCGGCACCAAAGTGAAGCTGAACACAGTCAGCAGCAGGCCAAGGATGCGCTGAACGGCGGCAAATGACATGGCGATCAGAGAAAGGTGATGCCGACCTGGAACAGGCGCTCTACATCGGTGATGCGCCGCTTGTCGGTGAGGAACAGGATCACGTGGTCTTCGGATTCGATCACGGTATCGTGGTGCGCGATGATGACCTGATCACCGCGTACGATCGCGCCGATGCTGGTGCCAGCGGGCAGCTTCACGTCTTCGACCGCACGCCCGACCACGCGTGACGACACCTTGTCGCCATGCGCTACCGCCTCGATGGCCTCGGCTGCACCGCGCCGCAGAGAGTGCACCATGACCACGTCGCCACGACGAACGTGGGTCAGCAGCGTGCCGATCGTGGCATGTTGCGGCGAGATCGCGATATCGACAGTCCCCGAATGCACCAAGTCGACATAAGCGGCGCGGTTGATCAGCGCCATGACTTTGCGCGCACCCAGGCGCTTGGCCAGCATGGCCGATAGGATGTTGGCCTCGTCGTCGTTGGTTACCGCGCAGAATACGTCGGTGTCTTCGATGTTTTCTTCGAGCAGCAGGTCTTCGTCAGCGGCATCGCCCTGCAGCACAATCGTGTGATGCAGATCTTCGGATACCCGGCGTGCCTGTTCTTCGTTGTGCTCGATGATCTTGACCCGGTAATCGTTCTCGAGCGCGGACGCCAGGCGCTTACCGATGTTGCCGCCACCGGCGAAGATAAGCCGGCGGAATGGTTTTTCGGCCTTACGCAGTTCGGCCATGACGGCCGGGATATTGTTCGCCGCGGCGACGAAGAACACCTCGTCATCCGGCTCGATCACCGTGTGGCCTTCCGGTTGAATCGCACGTCCCTTGCGATAGATCGCCGCGACGCGTGCCTCTGCCCCGCTCAGGTGCTCGTTGAGCGTACGCAGTTCGTGCCCGACCAACGGACCACCGTAATAGGCACGCACAGCTACCAAGCGCACGCGGCCGCCGGCGAAATCGAGCACCTGCAGAGCGCCCGGATGCTCGATCAAGCGCAGGATGTAATCGGTCACGAGCTGTTCCGGGCTGATCAGCACATCGATCGGCAAAGCGCCTTGGCTGAACAAGGCCGGATGGCTCAGGTACTCGGGTGCGCGCACACGCGCGATCTTGGTCGGGGTATGAAACAGGGTCCATGCGGTCTGACAGGCGACCATGTTGGTTTCATCGCTGTTGGTAACCGCGATGATCATGTCGGCATCGTCGGCGCCGGCGCGCTGCAACACGCCGGGGTGCGATGCCTGCCCGAGTACGGTGCGAATGTCGAGGCGGTCCTGCAGATCGCGCAACAGGTGCGAATCCTGGTCCACCACGGTGATGTCGTTGGCCTCGGTAGACAGGTTGTACGCGACAGTTGTGCCGACCTGTCCGGCGCCGAGGATGATGATCTTCACTGTGTCCGATTCTACTTCTTCGTATTTGGCGCCAATTCTAGCCGGAATGCGGTTAAAGCGAACCCGGTTTCGACATAAACACAATTGGATTTTGCAATGCGTTGGGCAGTACGCATACCGATCGCCGGACAGGCAGGTGAAGCGTGCGGAACCATTCCTTAGTGTTTTAGTCAGATATTAAGAATATGCCGAAATACAGGAGGCCATTGATGAGCGGTTTGATCAGTAACTTTCCGTACAACGGCGTCGTGACGGTCAACCGGGTGATTCTCAAACCCGGTTACACGGTCGACGACCTGCAGGAACGTGTCGCCGAACTTTGCGAAAACGTAAAAACGTATCACTCCGATACGGGTTTCGTCGGCGGCTTCGTGGCACTGAACAGCGGTGATATCTCGAACGAGGGATCGACAGTTGGCCAGGCCGTGCGCAGCCCGCTGAAAGACAAAGAGGCGTTGATCGTCACATTCTGGCGATCGTTTGAAGACCACGAAGCGTCGCATCGCAGCGATACCTTCCAGCCGCTGTTCCGAAAGGTTTTGGAACTGTGCGAAAACGGCAACGAAGAGATCGCCTACGAGATGTTGTGGTCGGGCAAAGCCTATTCGCCGGAAGATGCGAAAGCGGCACGTGCCGCCAAGGCGCAATACGCTGCCTGACGTTGAACCACCCGCCCCAATGGGGCGGGTTATTCATGCCGCACGGCCTATCGCCGCGGTGTGCGCACCGCACACCTTCAGCAGGTCGTTCGGCGCGATCTCGATATCCAGGCCGCGCTTGCCGCCGCTGACGTAGATCGATTCATAAGACAGCGCAGATTCGTCCAGGACCGTGGGCAAACGCTTCTTCTGACCGAGCGGACTGATCCCGCCGACGATGTAACCGGTGGCGCGCTCGGCATTTTTTGGTTCGGCCATCTCGACCTTCTTGACCTTGCATGCACTGGCCATCGCCTTGAGATCGAGTTGACCGGTAACCGGCACGATCCCCACGGCGAGTTGTCGCTGATCACCATTCAGCGCAACGAGCAGCGTCTTGAACACCCGGACCGGATCGAGATTGAGCGCCTGGGCCGCCTCCAGACCATAGTTGGTGTTGGCCGGGTCGTGACTGTATTCATGCGCCTTGATAGTGATACCGGCGGCCTTGGCCGCGCGCATGGCCGGCGTCATCAGCGACGGTCCTTGATCTCGATGCCGCGATCACGCAGCTTGCGATACAAGTGGGTGCGCTCCATGCCGGCTTCGTCGGCCATCTGGCTGACGTTGCCCGCATGCTTCTCGAACTGATATTCGAGGTAGGCCTTCTCGAAGGCATCGCGCGCGTCGCGCAACGGCTGATCGAACGACACCCCCGGTATTGCGCTGACCGCGGTGGCTGCCTGCGCTGCCCCCATGGCCGCCTCGACTTCCTGTGCACTGATCTCATCGCCGGTGCCCAAGATCAGCACGCGCTGCACGAGGTTCTTCAACTCGCGGATATTGCCCGGCCAGCTGTGATTGCGCAGCACGTTCTGCGCGCCGATCGAAAACCGCCGATAGGGCAGCTTGTCCTGCTCGACCAGACGATCGACCGCATTCTCGAGCAACTCAGGGATGTCTTCGCGATGCTCGCGCAACGGCGGTACGACCAACGGCACGACATTGAGCTGGTAGAACAGGTCTTCGCGAAACTTGCCTTCCTCGACAGCCTTGTGCAGGTCATGTTGGGTCGCCGCGATCACGCGCACATCGATCGTCACCGGCTCGGAACCCCCGACGCGCAGGAAAGAGCCGGTATCGAGTGCGCCGACCAGTTGCGCCTGCGCCTCCAGGTCCATGTCGGCAACTTCATCGAGAAACAGCGTGCCGCCGGCGGCCTGTTCGAGTCGGCCGTACTGAGTGCCGCCCTCACCCTCACTGCCGAACAGTTCGCGCGCCGCATTGCCTTTGCTGATCGCCGAGACACCGACGTCAATGAAAGGCCGGTCCTTGCGCGAGCTGTGGGCGTGCAGGTATCTGGCGAAAGTTTCGCGGCCACTGCCAGGTTCTCCCGAGATCAGCACCCAACTGTCGTGCTGGGCAATCCGCTTAACCTGTTCACGCAGGCGTTGAACCGCGGGACTGTGCCCGATCGGCTCGATAACAGGCAGACCACGACGTTTGAGGCCCACATTCTCTTGTGCCAGGCGGTCGGCTTCGAGCGCGCGTTCGACGGTCAGCAGCAGCTTGGCCAACGACAACGGCTTTTCCAGAAAATCGTAAGCGCCCAAGCGGGTCGCCTCGACCGCCGTCTCGACCGTCCCGTGACCCGACATCATGATGACCGGGCATACCAGCCCCCGCCCCTCGGACCACTCCTTCAACAGGCTGATGCCATCGGTGTCAGGCATCCAGATGTCCAGCAAGATGAGATCCGGACGGCGATCGCGCAATGCCCGCCGTGCCGCCGCCGCGTCTTCGGCGATGCCGACGCTGTAGTTTTCGTCTTCGAGAATATCGCGCACCAGATCGCGGATGTCCGGCTCATCATCGACCACCAGGATATGCGGTGCACTCATCGCGACACCCCGTGACCGTTGAGGCCGTTGGCCGCGACTACGGATGCACCGTGCGCATCGCTGTGCGCCGGCAAACGCAGGACGACGCGTCCGCCGCCATCGGCCGGATTTTCGGCATGGATCACGCCGCCGTGTTCGGCAACGATCCTCTTGACGATCGCCAGACCAAGACCGGTACCCTTGGTTTTATTGGTCACATAGGGCTCGAACACCTGGCCGATCAACTCAGGGTCGAAGCCCGGGCCGTTGTCACAGACCGCAACCTCCACGAAATCTCTCCCTTCTTCTTCTCCCGCCCGGCTGCTGACCTCGATACGGCCATCGTCACCGGCCGCTTCGACGGCATTCTTCACAAGATTGTGCACGACCTGGCGCAAGCGCACCGGGTCGGCCTCGATACTCATCTCCGGCGCGTTCAAATTCATCTTCACCTGCTGCGGTCCACCCTCGTACAACGCGACCACCTCGTTCAGGAAGGGGTCGATCTTGAGCGGTTCGATCTGCAGCTTACTGGGTTTGGCATAATCGGAGAAATCGTTGACCATCGCCTTCATGGCCTCGACCTGCTGCACGATGGTGTGCGTCGCGCGGTCGAGCACGGCACCATCTTCCGGCGCCATCTTGCGCAGGTATTTGTGGCGTAAGCGTTCTGCCGACAACTGGATCGGCGTCAACGGATTCTTGATTTCGTGCGCCAGGCGGCGCGCGACTTCGCCCCAGGCCGCATCACGCTGCGCCTTCACCAGTTCGGTGATGTCGTCGAATACCAGTACATGGCCAACGGCGCCGCTGGGATCCGTTTCCAACGGCGAATGGCGGCACAGCAATACCTGGCGACCGCCCCCGCGATACAGGGTGATCTCCGCCCGACCCTCGCGCTCACCGGCCTCCAGACTTTCGATAATGCCGTCGACGAAGGGTTTCAGCGCATCGTTGCGCGCCCCCAGCGCCTTGAGCTCGCGCCCCTCGAGTTCGACCAATGGCACCCCGAGGATTTGGTTGGCCGCGCGGTTGGCCGTCTGGATGCGGCCTTCCGCATCGAGCGCCATCACGCCCGTGGACAGACCGCCGAGCACGGTCTCGAGGTAGTTGCGCTGCGCCTGCAGCTTACGCCGGCTCTCTTCGAGCGCGTTACGCGCCAAAGCAACGCGCCGCGTCATCGAGTTAAACGACGACACCAGGAAGCCGAGTTCATCTTCGACCTTCGGCAACGGCAGGCGCTTGTCATAGTCGCCTTCGGCCACGGCGCGGGTACCTTCGGCTATGTCACTGAGCGGCTGCACCAGGCGGCGTGCCGTGAACACCGCGGCCCACGCGGCGGCGAACAGGCCCAGCAGCAGCACCAGCGAAAGGCTCAGCGCAAAACTGAACTTGATCTGCGAGCGCATGTAGGCGCGGGTACGGTACGTCTCGTAGGCATCCTGCACGTTCTGGCTCAGATCGCTGAGCGACTCGGGCACGGGATACAGCGCTTGCAGCACGATGCCGCGTTGCGCCTTGTCCAGCACCAGGCAACGCACCAGCAGCCGGCCGTCCTGCGCATTGAATACGCCGACGTAGTCCTGGCCTCCGACCACCTGCTGCACCATGCCACTGTCGGGCGGGGTCGGCAGCAGGATGTCCGGGTTGGCGTTGCTCAAACCGAGCAGCTTGCCCTGGGTGGTGAACAGGGCCATCTCGGTCGCACCCGAGTCGGCACGCAGATCGTTGATACTCAGCGCAATCGCCGTCTGCGAAGTATCTTCGATGTTATCCAGGATGCCCTCGGTGGCACGCAGGCGTTCGCGTTTGTGCAGGTCGAGCGACACCTTGCTGAGGGTCAGCGCATCTTCCATCGCGCTGTCCACCTGCAGGTCGAACCAGCTGTCAATTCCAGTCGACAGGAAACGGATCGAGTAGAAATAGACGACGCTGACCGGCACCAGTGCCAATACCAGGAACAGCACCGAGAGCCGCGCGCTCAGGCGCGAACCGGCCACACGCTGGCGATAGTCGCGTAGCAGCTGCGAGAGGTTCCAGCCGACCAGCGCAAACAGCAGGATCAGGCCGACCACGGTGAACAGCAACAGCGGGGTAAACCATTCGCCGAACTCCTCGGAACGCTGCACCGCCGCGCTGATCAGGTGGAGCGAGGCCAGCAGCAACACGAACAGCATCCCTGCTGCGAGGACATCGAATCGCCGTTTGTTCATGGCCGCAGACGCCACTCCCAGGGTTCGCTGACGATCGACCAGTCGCGCGTCAGATAGGCCATCGGGCGCATCGGCAGCGGCAGGGCCTCGATGTCGAGGCTGACGTCGAGCCGGACGATGTAGTCTTCATCGAGATCGAGTTTGCCGCGTTTGACGATCGGCATGCCGACGATCTTGCCGAGCGTTCGCAGCGCGGCGTCACGCGTTGCGAACGACAGGCGTTCGTCGCCGCGCAGGTTTACCAGTTCGTACAGTCCCGACAGCGGCCGATAACGCAGCACGGTGCGCAGACGATGCTCGACGACATCCTTTTCCCAGGCCCAGGCATCGGCGCGCCGCATCTCGACGTGGGTTTCGAAGGTCAGTGGTACGCCGTTTTCCAGCGCCTCGGAGACGGTATCGTTGAGCTCGAAAGCGATCTCGGCATCGAGCACGATCTGGTCGTCTTCATCCAGTGCAATCGAGACACGCTGGAACTCGACACCGTCGGCCCACGCGCTCAGCGGCACACAGACGACCAGTGCAAGAACGACATTGCGCACGAGTGCTTTCATCATGTCGAGTGGGGGGCCTTTACCAACGCCGCGTAAAAGAATCCATCCGTATCATCGCGATTCGGCAACAACTGTACACCGTCACCGATACAGGTGCCGGGATTCGTCGGCAATTCACAGGCTTTTGCATCAGGCGTACGCGCCAGGAACGCGGCCACCTGCTCGTGGTTCTCGGCAGGCAACAAAGAGCATGTCGCGTACAGCAGCCGGCCACCCGGCGCCAATACAGACCACATCGCATCCAGAATATCGGACTGACGACGAACCAGGGCCGGGATGTCCTCGGCGCGACGCAGCAAACGGATGTCGGGGTGACGGCGCATGACGCCGGTGGCGGAGCATGGCGCATCGACCAGGATGCGATCGTACATGACACCACCCCAATCAGTACTCTGCGGACGTGCGGCATCACCCACCGACAGTTGCGCCTGTACCCCGGCTCGCTGCAGGTTCTGCCCGACACGCTGCAGACGCTGCTCGTCGATATCGATGGCCGTCAGCCGAACCTCGGGTTGATGCTGGGCGATATGCAGCGTCTTGCCACCAGGTGCTGCGCAGGCATCGAGCACGCGTTGCCCCGGCTTCAAATCCAGAAACGGCGCAGCCAACTGAGCCCCGGCATCCTGCACCGACACCTCACCATCGGCGAATCCCGGCAGTCGATCCACGCCGACCGGCCCATCCAGCACCACCGCGCTGGCAACACCTGCGTGTGGCTTGGCGGCGATGCCGGCCGCCGCGAGCTTGTGTGCATACTCGGCACGGTCGGTACGCCGCAGATCGACGCGCAGCACCATGGGTGCCCGCTGTTGCAGCGCGTCCATCAACGGATCCACTTGTTGCGGCCAGGCCTCTGCAATCGCGCGGTACAGCCAGTCCGGCTGCGCATGGCGAATCGCCGGGTCCGCATCGATGGCTTGCTGCAATGCCGATTGTTCGCGTTGCAGACGCCGCATGACGCCATTGACCAGTTTGCTGGCCCAGCCTTTGCCGAGTTGCCGCGAGACGTCGACGGTCGTCGACACGGCGGCATGCGGCGGCACGCGGCTGTACAACAGCTGATACGCGCCGAGCATCAGCAACAGGTGCAGATCGCGATCTTTGCGTTTGAACGGCTTTTTCAGCAATTGGCCGACCAGGGCATCGAGGCGCCGGTACCAGCGACAGACACCGAAGCTCAGTTCGGCGACAAAGGCGCGATCGCGCTCATCGATAGCCGGCGGCATGCCGGCCAACACGTCATCGAGCGATCGCCCATCGAGCACCGCCGCGATGTTGCCGATCGCCGTCGCACGCGGATCAGCCAAGCAACATGCCCTGGATACTGTTGGCATTGATGAAGTCCTGCGCACCCATGGCACGCTTGCCCGGTAGCTGCAGTTCGGTGATCCGCAGCAGGCCGTCGCCGGTAGCGACATCGACGCCGCTGCGCGTGGCATTCATGACGGTGCCGGGCGTGCCTGCAACACCGCCGATGGCGTGGGCACGCCAGACACGCAGGTTGGCATCTTCGAAACGTGTCTGTGCCACCGGCCAGGGATTGAAGGCGCGAACCTGGCGCTCGATGTCCTGCGCCGGCCGCGACCAGTCGATCCAGGCCTCAGACTTGTCCAACTTTTTGGCATAACAGCTCAGGCTGTCATCCTGCGGTTCGGGCCGTGAACTGCCGTCGAGAATCCCCGGCAGTGCCTTCATCAGCGCATCTGCCCCGAGTTCCGACAGTCGATCATGCAGGCTGCCGCCGGTCTCGCTGTCATGCAGCTCAACCTCTTCGATCAGGTACATCGGGCCGGTGTCCAGCCCTTCTTCCATCTGCATGATGGTCACGCCCGACACCTTGTCTCCGGCCAGCACGGCGCGCTGGATGGGTGCAGCACCACGCCAGCGCGGCAATACCGAGGCATGGATATTCACGCAGCCGCGCCGCGGGGCATCGAGCACCGATTTGGGCAGCAGCAGACCGTAGGCCACGACGACCATCAGATCGGCGTTGAGCGCCTTGAGTGCCTCCACATCGGCGGGCTCTTTGAAGTTGACCGGCTGGTATACCGGGATGCCGGCATCCACCGCTACTTCTTTGACCGGGCTCGGGCTGAGTTTGCGGCCGCGCCCGGCGGGGCGGTCCGGCTGGGTGTACACGGCCACGACCTGGTGGGGCGACGCGAGCAGCGCGCGCAGCGGTGGCACCGAGAAGTCCGGCGTGCCGGCGAAGATGATGCGTTTTGAGTCAGTCATGGCGCGTGGTCAGATTTAAATTCGCAAGAGATCAATCCCGCCGAACCGTTCACATGTCGGGCAGGACGGCCCGGCCTGGTGTCGCCGGAGATGCCGAAGACTAGATCGCGCGTCGCTTTTGCGGCTTTTCGCCGGACTGGCGAGCCTCTTTTTCCAGCTTCTTGCGAATCCGCTGGCGCTTCAGGTTGGACAGGTAGTCAACAAAAAGTTTGCCGTCGAGGTGGTCGATCTCATGCTGAATGCAGACCGCCAACAGGCCGTCGACATCCATCTCGAACTGCTTGCCGTCCCGGTCGAGGGCGCGTACCCGCACCTTCTCGGCCCGCTGTACCGTCTCATACACGCCCGGCACCGATAGGCAGCCCTCGTCCATCTCTTCTTCGCCTTGTTTTTCAACGATTTGCGGATTCACCAGCGCGAGCGGGGCGTTGCGCTCCTCGGATGTGTCGACGACGATCACTCGGCGCGGATCGTTAACCTGGATGGCTGCCAGACCGATGCCTGGCGCGTCGTACATCGTCTCGAACATGTCGTCGATCAGTTTGCGCACCGAGTCGTCCACCTCGGTCACCGGTTTGGCGACATTGCGCAGACGGGCATCCGGAAAGTGCAGGATATCGAGGATCGCCATGTTCTCTCTCGCGTTCTATAGTTAGGGCTCAAAAATGACTTCTAGACAGCTGTATAGGCTAGAATTTCGCCGGAAAATCACGGTTTGGGATCAATCACCCTAAAGAGTGAGGGCATCCAGGCCGTAAATAATACCGCAATCGAATCTTTTTGACCGTCCAGAAGTCGCCATTGCGCCAAGGGAATTCCATGTTTAAAGCCTGTAAAAGTTTGATTCTGCTGTTGTCGTGTGCTCTCACGATGCCCATCGCAATGGCAGAGGATCTGCTGAAAGCCGACCACCCCGATCACTACACCGTCGTCAAGGGCGACACGCTCTGGGACATCTCAGGGCGCTTTTTGCGTAGCCCATGGCGCTGGCCGGAGATCTGGCACGTCAACCAGCAGATCGCCAATCCGCATCTGATCTATCCCGGTGATGTGCTCGAATTGGTCTACATCGACGGCAAGCCGCAACTGCGCCTGCGCCGCGGACCGCTGAAGCTGTCGCCGCGGGTGCGTTCAACGCCGTGGGACGGCGCCATACCGACCGTGCCGATCGACGCAATCGGTCCGTTCCTGACCCGCCCGTACGTGATGGACGAAAACCAGCTCGACACCGCGCCTTACATCGTCGACTTCGCCGACGAGCACATTCTCGGCGGTGCCGGCCAGAAGGCCTATGTCCGCGCCATCGAGCAGGATCAGCCGACCAAGTACGAAATCGTGCGTCCCGGTGGCCCGTACAAGGACGCTGAAACCGGTGAAATTCTGGGCTACGAGGCGGTTTACATCGGCACCTCGGAACTGCACCGCACCGGCGATCCAGCCACCGTATTCATCAACTCGACCGAACTCGAGGCGGTGATCGGCGATCGGCTGATGCCGGCCGGTGAGGAACGCGCCTCGGTCAACTTCACCCCGCACGCCCCGATCGCTCCGGTCGAAGGCAGCATCATCTCCGTGATGAATGGCGTCAGCCAGATCGGCCAGTACAACATCGTGGTCATCGACCGCGGTGAAGCCGACGGCATCGCGGCCGGTACCGTGCTGCGCGTCGACCAGAAGGGCGAAGAGATCCGCGACGTGGTAACGCCGGATTCGCGCGACACCGTGCAACTGCCGGACGAGGAAGCCGGCCTGATGATGGTGTTCCGTACTTTCGAACGGGTCAGCTTCGGACTTATCATGCACGCAACCCGCGTCATGCACGTCAATGACAAGGTCCGCAATCCCTGACTCCTGACCCAAAGCGAGGTTGAATGGACTCAACCCCCAACGATGAACTGGCCGCCTGGTGCGTGCTGCTGCGCGCACCAGGCATTGGCTGCCAAACCCTGAACCCACTGCTTGCCGACGGCATACCCGCCCGGCAACTGATCGACCATCCACCCCCATCGCTACCGCCGTCACTGGCCGACTACCTGCGTGAGCCCGATTGGCAGGGGGCAGAGGCCGACATGGCGTGGCTCGAGCAGCCGCGCAACCATCTGCTGCGGATTACCGATCGAGACTATCCGGACCGTCTGCGCCAGCTGGCCAATCCGCCTTCGCTGTTGTTCCTGCATGGCGACCCCGACCTGTTGCCCCTGCCCCAACTCGCCGTCGTCGGCAGCCGCAACCCGAGCACCGGTGGCGCACGGGCTGCACGCGAGTTCGCCGAGCACCTGGCCGGAGCGGGACTGGTTATCGCCAGCGGACTGGCGATGGGCATCGATGCCGCCGCCCACCAGGGGGCCCTCGATGCGGACGGCCTGACACTGGCGGTGACCGGGACGGGGCTGGACCGCGTCTACCCAGCCAAAAACCGCTCGCTCGCCCATCAGATAGCAATGAACGGCTTGCTGGTATCGGAGTTTCCGACCGGCACCGCCCCACTGCCGGGCAACTTCCCGCGCCGCAACCGGATCCTTGCCGGTCTCAGCCTGGGCACCCTGGTGGTCGAGGCCGCCCTCAAGAGTGGCTCGCTGATCACCGCCCGCCTCGCGGGCGAGGCCGGACGCGAAATCTTCGCCATTCCCGGCTCCATCCATAACCCCCTGGCGCGCGGCTGCCACGCCCTGATCCGCGATGGCGCAAAGCTTGTAGAAACCGCGGATCACGTGCTCGAAGAGCTCGCTCCGCTGCTCGGCGAGGGCTTTGTGCCGGCACCGCAGAACGAGCTGCAATTCCCTGAAAAAACTGGGAATATTGATCCCCAACATCAGGTCATTCTGGACGCCATGGGCTATGATCCCACGACAACGGATGAGTTGGTGGCGCGAACCGGCTTCCCCGCGGCCGAGGTGTCATCGATCCTGCTGTTGCTCGAACTGCAAGGTCATGTATCATCGGCCGCAGGTGGATTGTTCACACGTATTGGAAATAGCGCTGAGTGAACCCTAACCCTGCCCTAATCGGCCCAAACACGGGACACAGTCCGTCGTCCTCCGAGGCCCCCCTTTCTCCGCCAGGAAGATTGCCGTGAACGAAAACGTCATCGACGTCCTGATCTATATCTACGAGAACTACATGGATGCTGAGGAGTCCGTTCCGACCGATCAGATCATGCTGGAAGAAGAACTGGTCCAGGCTGGATTCCCGCAAGGCGAGATCAAAAAAGCGTTCAACTGGCTCGACGAGCTGGCGTGGCGGCAGGGGTCGCTGGCGTACGGTGACGCGCAGCCCAACCGCTCGATGCGCATTTACAGCGAGCGCGAGCAGCAGCGCATGGATCTCGAGATCCAGGGCATGCTGCTGTACCTGGAGCAGACCGGCATCCTCGACCCGATGAGCCGCGAGCTGGTCATCGAGCGGGCCATGGCGCTGGAAACCGAAGAGCTGACCGCGGATGACGTCAAATGGATCGTGCTCCTGGTCCTGCTGAACCAACCGGGTCAGGAGAATGCGTTCGCCCTGATGGAAGAGCTTGTCTACAACGGCGAACCCGTTTATCTGCATTGATTTTCTTAACGCTTCCGGTCCGTGGCCGGGGGCGCATATTTGGTCAAGCGCGGCAATTCGCGCTTGACATCACTTCCGCTTGGCGGCTATCCGTATAAAAAAGCAAGTCGGCCTGCGCATGCTCAGAATGGCATAACCCGCGCCGGTCCTTGTTGAAAAACACCCGACCCGTACCGACGCCAGGTGCGGGTTTTTTTGACAGAGCAGTTACAACGATGAACCTGGTAATTGTCGAATCGCCGGCCAAAGCGAAGACAATCAAGAAATACCTTGGCAAGGACTTCGAGGTCCTGGCCTCGTACGGCCACGTGCGCGACCTGGTGCCCAAAGAGGGCGCGGTCGACCCTGCCAACGAGTTCGCCATGAAGTACCAGGTGATCGACCGCAACGACAAGCATGTCAAGGCGATCACGACCAAGCTGAAAAACTCCGATGCCCTGTACCTCGCAACCGACCCGGACCGCGAGGGCGAGGCCATCTCCTGGCATCTGTACGAACTGCTCAAGACCAAGCGCGCGCTCAAGGACAAACCGGTCCACCGCGTGGTGTTCAACGAGATCACCAAGAAGGCCGTGCAGGACGCCGTGGCCCATCCGCGCGAACTGTCGATGGACCTGGTCAACGCGCAGCAGGCACGGCGCGCGCTCGACTACCTGGTCGGTTTCAACCTGTCGCCGCTGCTGTGGAAGAAGGTCCGCCGCGGCCTGTCGGCCGGTCGCGTGCAGAGCCCGGCATTGCGCCTGATCTGCGAACGCGAAGAAGAAATCGAGGCCTTCAAGGCCCGCGAATACTGGACCATCGAGGCCGACACCGAGAAAGACGGCCAGGCGTTCAGCGCCAAGCTGACCCATTTCGCCAACGAGAAGCTGTCCCAGTTTTCCGTCACCAACGGCGACCGCGCCACCGAGATCGAAACCGCGCTGCACGCGGCGGCCGGTGGCAAGCTCGATGTCCTCAAGGTCGAAAAGAAGCAGCGCAAGCGCAACCCGGCGGCGCCGTTCACGACCTCGACGCTACAACAGGAGGCCTCGCGCAAGCTCGGCTTCACCGCGCAGCGCACGATGCGCATCGCGCAGCAACTGTACGAGGGCGTAGATATCGGCAGCGGCGCGGTCGGCCTGATTACCTATATGCGTACCGACTCGGTCAACCTCGCAGACGAGGCCGTCGCTGAGCTGCGCGGCTTTATCGGCGACAAGTACGGCAAAGACCAATTGCCAAAGGCACCACGCCAGTTCAAGACCAAGGCCAAGAATGCGCAAGAGGCGCACGAGGCAATCCGCCCGACGTCTGCCTTGAACGTGCCCGACGAGATCGCTAAGCACCTCGATAAGGACCAGCTCAAGCTCTACAGCCTGATCTGGAAGCGAACCGTGGCCTGCCAGATGATCCATGCGACCATCGACACTGTCGCCGCCGACCTGGGCGCAGGCGACGGCAACGTGTTCCGCGCCAATGGCTCTACCATCGCCAGCCCGGGCTTCATCCAGGTCTACCTAGAAGGCACCGACGACGCCAAGCCGGGTGAAGACGACGAAAAGATGCTGCCGCCGCTGAGCGAAGGCGAGAAGGTCTCGCTGAACAAGATCCGGCCCGAACAGCACTTCACCGAGCCGCCACCGCGCTACAGCGAGGCCAGCCTGGTCAAGGCGCTCGAGGAGTTCGGTATCGGCCGCCCCTCGACCTACGCCTCGATCATTTCGACGCTGCAAGATCGCGAATACGTCGAGATGGACAAGAAACGCTTCATCCCGACCGACGTCGGTCGTGTGGTAAATAAGTTCCTGACCAACTATTTCACGCAATACGTCGACTACGACTTCACCGCCCGCCTTGAAGACGAGTTGGATGCCGTATCGCGCGGCGAGGAAGAGTGGATTCCGCTGCTGGAGAAATTCTGGCAGCCGTTCAAAGACCGCATCGACCATACCCAAGAAAACGTCCAGCGCTCGGACGTCACCCAGGAAAAGATCGACGAGAAATGCCCGAAATGCGACGGCCAACTGGCGATCCGGCTGGGCCGCAACGGTCGCTTCATCGGTTGCACGAACTATCCCGAATGCGACTACACGCGCAACCTGGATGACGACGGCTCGGCCTCGGCCGAACCCGAAAAGGTCGGGCGCGATTGCCCAGAGTGCGGCAGCGAGCTGGTGTTCAAGCAGGGACGATACGGCAAGTTCATCGGCTGTTCCGGCTACCCCAAGTGCCGCTTCATCGAACCTCTCGAAAAGCCGAAAGACACCGGCGTGAAGTGCCCCAAGTGCCACAAAGGCACGCTGATGCAACGCAAGTCACGCCGCGGCAAGATCTTCTATTCCTGCTCCACCTACCCGAAGTGTGACTACGCGGTATGGAACGAACCGGTGGCGGAAAACTGCCCAAGCTGCGGTTGGCCGATCCTGACGATCAAGACAACCAAGCGCAGTGGTACGCAAAAAGTCTGTCCACAGCAGGACTGCTCCTTTGCCGAAAGCTATGAAGCACCGGCCGACACGCCCAGCGATAGCTGATCGACGTGTAAGAGTTGCAGCGGCCGGCAGGTCAGCCGACGACCGATGACTGATCGCCCCGATCATTTTCGCCTGCGACTCGCCGCTCGCCTGCTGCGCGAGGGCGCGGTCATCGCCTACCCCACCGAGGCCGTATTCGGCTTGGGTTGCGACCCGCTGAATCGGCGCGCGGTCTATCGACTGCTGGCAATCAAACAACGTCCCGTCGAGAAAGGCCTGATCCTGATCGCCAGCGATATCAGCCAGCTACTGCCCTTCGTTTCGATACCGAGTACCGTGTTGCGCGCCGAACTGGAGGCGACCTGGCCCGGCCCTGTGACCTGGTTGCTGCCGACCCGGCCCGAAACACCAAAGTGGTTGCGTGGCGAACACACAACCATCGCGGTTCGCGTAACGGCACATCCCGTCGCCGCTGCCCTTTGCGATGCCTTTGGCGGTCCGATCGTATCGACCAGCGCCAATGCCAGCGGCAGACCCCCGGCGCGCACCGCACTGCAGGCAAGACGCCGATGCCCAGGCATCGATGCGATCCTGAACGGCAAGACCGGTGGGCGGGCACGCCCGACCGAGATTCGCGACGCGGCGACGGGACGCACCGTCAGACCTGCTTAGACAATCCCGGCGTTCTCGAAGGACGCCAATTTTCGCGAATCTCCACGGAGTTTGACAGCCGACGCGGGCTGCGACGTCTACACTGGTTCTACAACGCCGCAGATCCGATAGCGGTCGATTTTAGGTGAGCCGCATGGGTATGCGACAAGACAACAGGACGTTGTATTCAGCGATCAGTTTGATTATCGCTCTGTTCCTCGGGATGGGCCTGTCTGCCATTTATGCGGTCTTCGACCTCAATCGTGATGTCGAACGACTGTATCGACATCCGTTTGCGGTCAGCAACGCAGTCAAGAACATCCGCATCCATCTCGCCTCCATGCGCGGCATGATGAAAGACATCATTCAGCTCGAATCGGATGAAAACATCCTGAAGCAAGCGCGCACCATCAGTGATCGTGATATCGAGGTGTTGCGCGAGTTCGATACGGTCTTCGACCGTTTTCTCGGCAATCCTGAGCAGATCCACGCCTTTCACGATGCATTCACCGAATGGCGAAGTTCACGGGACGAAGTGATTTTCCTGGTGCGCTCCGGCCAACGCCAGGCGGCGAAAGCATTGTCGCAAGGCAGACAGGCAGAACAGGCTGCGGCACTGGAACGTCAGGCTACGGATGTCGTGGACTTCGCCGTCGCCAAGGCCCGCGAGTTCCAGGCCAAGGCAGCAGAACGACGCGAAAATTATTTTCTGCTGCTCGGCATGTTGCTCGCACTGGTGTTGCTGTTGTCGATCTGGATAACGCAGAAGGCGATGATGCGCCTCCACCGCAGCCAGCAAACCCTATTGCGACAATCGCAATTGATCGATGAGCACATCGGCATGGCGACCATGGACACCGCCGGTCAGATCAAGACCGCCAGCAGACAGTTGGCGCGCATGCTCAGCGTACCGCCGCGCAAGCTGCCGGGCCTGCGCGCAGAAGCCATACTGCCGGTCGGCGAAGATGCGCCGTCGGTGCAAGACATTATCGACTTCGGTGGCAGCGGACGTAACTGGTTCGGCCGCGCCCAATCTGCCGATGCCGATATCGCCGCCAAGTTTTTCTCGCTCGAGGCACACCCGGTTCACGATGAACACCTGAATGTTCAGGAATTCATGCTGCTGTACGAAGACATTACGGAAAAAGTGCGGATCGAGGAATTGTCGCGCATCGACAAGCTCACCGACCTGCCCAACAGGCGGGCCTATGATGAGCGGATTGAGTACCTCGTGCGTCGGGCAAGGCGCGATCGCTGCAACCTGACCCTGGCGGTGATCGATGTCGACAATTTCAAAGCGTTCAATGATCTGTACGGCCATCCGCAGGGCGACTACGCACTGACCCAGGTTGCCGACGTATTGACCTCTGCCATGCGCCGGCCGGACGACCATGCATTCCGGCTCGGTGGTGAAGAATTCGCTTTGTTGTTCATCGGCCTCGATGTCGAACGCTCCTCCAAACTGTTGGAAACCGTTCGCAGCAACGTCGAGGCATTGGGTCTGGTGCATGCCGGCAATACCGGCGTCAGCAATGTACTGACAGTCTCGATCGGTGCCGTGGTGGCCAGCGACAGCCACGCCCTTCGCCCCCAAGTCATGTACCAACAGGCCGATCAACAACTGTATCGCGCCAAACGCAAACGCAACGATCTGGCCGTGCTCGAAGGCACCGAACTCACCGTAGTCGAAAACCTTGCCGCCGCCGAACATCCGGCTGACCAACAGCAGGAGAAAAGCTGAACGCCGCTTGTGACAGCAGGCGCGGTTCTGGTCAAATGCCGTCAAGCTTTCCACTTGCCCGACGATCACTATGCCCGATACGCCCGATATCGAAGCCGTCAAAAGCTACCTGCTCGATCTGCAAACCCGCATCTGCGATGCCCTAGGCAGCGAAGATGGCGAGGCTTTTCGCGAAGACAGCTGGGAACGACCCGGTGGTGGCGGTGGCCGATCGCGCGTGCTCGAAGGCGGCAATCTGTTCGAAAAAGCGGGCGTCAACTTCTCGCATGTGTTCGGCGACGGCCTGCCGCCTTCGGCCACTGCGCAACGACCGGAACTCGCCGGACGCAGCTTCCAAGCCATGGGCGTGTCGCTGGTCATCCACCCACGCAATCCCTACGTGCCGACCTCGCATGCCAACGTGCGTTTCTTCGTTGCCGAAAAAGCGGATGCCGACCCTGTCTGGTGGTTTGGCGGCGGATTCGACCTGACGCCTTACTACGGCAATCGTGACGACGCCCGACACTGGCACGAAACGGCCAAAGCCGCATGCGACCCGTTTGGCGAAGAGGTCTATCCGCGTTTTAAGAAGTGGTGCGACGACTATTTCTTTCTCAAGCACCGCAACGAACCACGCGGTATCGGCGGATTGTTTTTCGACGATCTGAACGAATGGGGATTCGAGCAATCCTTTGCCTTTATGCGCAGCGTCGGCGATCACTACATCCCCGCCTATCTGCCGATCGTTCAACGCCGGTGCAAACACGCCTACGGCGAGCACGAACGCGAGTTTCAACTCTATCGACGCGGCCGCTACGTGGAGTTCAACCTGGTCTACGATCGCGGCACCATCTTCGGACTGCAGACCGGTGGGCGCACAGAATCTATCCTGATGTCCCTGCCGCCACTGGTTACCTGGCGGTACGATTGGCAACCCGAGCCAGGATCGGCAGAAGCCGAACTGTACGAGGTGTTCCTGCAGCCACGCGATTGGCTCGCCGAAAAAGAAGTGAAAATGGATTGAAAAGTTTTCGTGGGTGCCCGGGTCTTTAGGGGCAAGAACGCACAACACGTTCCAAACATTGACCCAACTTCAGGAGACACCCATGAAACACTTTATCGCTATCGCCCTGCTCGCATCGACCGGCCTCGCCCAGGCAAGCTCTTTCGATTACGAAAAAGCCGTCGGCGCACCGGAACTGTTCTCGACGCTGGTCACCGACCAGGTAACGCATACCGCCGCCTCGTCGGCCGAGTTCAGCTATCAGCGCAGCATCGGATCGGACGACCTGTTCTCAACGCTGAACATCCAGCGCGGCGACACTCACGTATCGAACGGACCGAGCGCATTTGAGTACCAGCTGTCGATCGGCAGCAGCGAACTCGATCCGTCGCTTTCCTGATCGTCGAACGCTACGCAGCTGACTGGGCGCCCCTGGCGCCCTTTTTTCCTTGGCCCAGAAAGCAGACAAAAAAATACCCACCCGTTGTGCGGGTGGGTTACGAATGCGCATTCGAGCGCCGGAGGAGGACCAACCTGGAGCAAAGCTCGCAAAATGCTCCAGGCCATCGCTAGGTGAATTAGCGTCCCCTCGCGCCGAAACCTTAGTCGCTTAAGAATTTAATTCTCTATACGTTCAGATGCTCGTCGATCCACTCGCGGATCCAGTGCGATGCACGCGCGCCGCTGAAACGTCCGCGTTCCTCGCCGTGCTGGAACAGGATAACGGTCGGAAAGCCACGTAGACGGTAGCGGCCCGCCAGTTTCATGTTGTCGCCCTCATCGACCTCGACCTTGCACAGCCTGACGGCACCATCCAACCCTTCGATCACGGTCTTGAGGTGCGGCGCGATGGCATGGCACGGTGCACACCAGTCTGCCCAGAAATCGACCAGGATCGGGGTCGCCGCCGATGCCGCCAACACCTTGTCTTCGAAGTCTTCCAGATCGCAATTAAAGGTCTGTGCTTCGCTCATACTTCAATCCTTCTCCGCTTTGCTGACAGCGGACTGCAGCGCCTTGGCGATCACATCCTCGATCTCTTTGACGATACCGATGGCCGGGCTGCCCTCGGCAACCAGGGTCGGCCGGGCGAACAGCACCCGCGTGATGCCGTCTTTTTCGACCAAACTCACGCGTATCGGGCACAGCGCCAACAGGTCGGGGTCGGCGTTACTCACTTGATTGGCATACCAGGCATTGCAGACGACGATACTCTTGATCGCGTCGAGCGCATTGCGGTTGTAGTCGTCGCCCCAGCGTTCGGCAAGGCCAGCCATGCCACCACCGACGTCCGCTTCGAATACCACCCAGAAGCGCGCCTCTTCCAGCGCCGCGTACACCGCCGGATAGGTCTTGCTCAACGGCGCCTTGGCGTCGAAACGCATGACCCCCGGCGCGGCCGCATGTACACCCAACGACACCATCAGCAGGCACAGCGCCGGCAACAACTTCCTCATCGCGAAATCTCCGTAATTTTCAGATGACCGATTGTAACCCGGGCCGCAACTACGCTTTGTCAGACGCGCCGCGAGCCATTAGCATTAGCGCCTCCCTCGTCAGCCGGCGGTAAACACCGACATGTCCGAAGCGCCCATTCGCATCGCTACCCGCAAATCCCCCCTGGCCATGTGGCAGGCGGAACACGTCGCCGACGCGTTGCGCAAAGCCCATCCCGGCCTGGAAGTGGAATTGCTCGGTATGAGTACACAGGGCGACAAGATTCTGGACACGCCGCTGGCCAAAATCGGCGGCAAAGGTCTGTTCGTCAAAGAGTTGGAGCAACGCATGCTCGAAGGCGACGCAGACATTGCCGTGCACTCGATGAAAGACGTGCCGGTCGAGCTGCCCGATGGCCTGCACCTGGCGGTCATCCTCGAACGCGAAGACCCACGTGACGCCTTCGTTTCGAATCACCATGCCAGCCTGGTCGCCCTGCCCGAAGGCGCACGCGTCGGTACGTCCAGCCTCAGACGCCAGTGCCAGCTTGCCGACCAGCGGCCCGACCTCGAGATCATCCCGTTGCGCGGCAACGTCAACACCCGCCTCAAGAAACTCGACGATGGCGAATACGATGCCATCATCCTCGCCGCCGCCGGATTGCTGCGCCTCGGCCTGGCCGAACGCATCCGTAGTTTCATCGATACCGAACACAGCCTGCCGGCGATCGGGCAAGGCGCGATCGGCATCGAATGCCGCAGCGACGATGACCGTATCAATTCGCTGCTGGCGCCGTTGCACCATGCACCGACCGCAGCGCGGGTACGTGCCGAACGCGCGATGAATCACCGGCTCGAAGGTGGCTGCCAGGTGCCGATCGGCGGGCACGCCACGCTCGACGGCGACCAACTGTTTCTGCGCGGCCTGGTGGGCACCGTCGACGGTAGCGAGATCGTGCGCGCCGAGATCACGGGCCCCGAAGCAGACGCCGAACAACTCGGTACAGCGCTGGCCGAGGAACTGCTCGCGCATGGCGCCGCCAAGATTCTCGCTGAGCTGTATGCCGAGCACTGATCGCGTTGAGCCAGTCTGCATCACCCTGTGATCTCGGCGGCCTGAGCGTGCTGGTCACGCGGCCGGCACACCAGTCCGAAGGCCTGTGCAGTGCGATCGAAGGGTCACGCGGCAGACCGGTGCGTTTCCCCACGCTCGAGATCCTCGGGCCACGCGACAAGCGCGAGGCGCGCACACAGCTGACGGGAGCCAGCCGGGCAGACCTGTTGATCTTCATCAGCGCCAACGCCGTGCAATATGCGTTTCCACTTCTGCCGGAGCAGCTGCCGGTCGATGTCGACATCGCCGCCGTCGGCAGTGCGACCGCCCGGGCGCTGACGGACGCCGGGCTCGACCCCACGCTGACCCCCGATCGCATGGACAGCGAGGGATTGCTGGCGCTGCCCTCGCTACAGAACGTAGCGGGTAAAACCGTGTACATCCTGCGTGGTGAAGGTGGGCGCGAACTGCTGTATGACACCCTGGTCGAGCGCGGCGCGCTGGTCCAGCAAGTCGACGTCTATCGCCGCCAGGTGCCGCAGCGCCCTGCCGGCACAAACAACCTGGTGCAAAACTGGGAACGTCTGGTCGATGCCGTCAGCGCGACCAGCAATGCGATCCTCGACAACCTGTTCACCTTGCTGGGCGAACCAGGCGCCGCCCTGATCCGTGGCACACCGTTGGTGGTGGTCAGCCAGCGCATGGCCGAGCATGCGGTGGAGCTTGGTTGCGAAGTCGTCTACGTGGCCTCATCCGCGCGCGACGCCGACGTACTGGCGACCCTGTGCGAGGTTGAAGCCGATTTAAATTGAATGCGCGCAGGTGGCAGTCCTGATCGCCGTTCGTCCGGCCCCCGGTTCCCAAAAAAACCATCCCGATTTAGCGATCACCGCCAGTCTTGTTACTATCGACACGCTAACCGAAACAGAGCTGCTCAACGCAATCCGGTAACCAATCCCTGATGAGTGAAGAAGATCCGAAACCGGGCGTCATAATCGACGTTGAACCGGAAGACGCAACGCCGGCGCCAGACGAACACGCCATCGACGCAGACAACGAGCCGCAGGCGCAAACGCCCACGGAGACCGGTCAGGAAAAGTCCGGTAGCAACATCCTGCCGTTGGTCATCGCCATCATCGCGTTGCTGTCTGTGGCCGGCGCCGGCTGGTACGGCTACGAATACACCAAGCAATTGCGCGAAGAACTAGCCGCGATGAATGTGCGCGTCGAGCAGGCCCGCGAGCAACAAACCCAGCTCAACAACGCCCTGGGCAACGCCACCGAAACACTGCGCGCACAAGAAGGCGTGCTCGGCGAACAGCAGCAGGTGTTGTCGCAGCAGCAAGATGCCGTGCAGCAGGCGCGCGATGCCTTCAAACAGCAGGAGCAAAAACTCGCCGACGAGAACGTGCGTCTGCAAGAACGCGAAGCCGAGCTGCGCGCCGCTGTCGCCGATGTCCATCGCCGGGTCGGTCGCTCGGGCACGCAATGGATGATCGCCGAGGCCGAATACCTGTTGCGCATCGCCAGCCATCGCCTGAGTCTCGCACGCGATACCAAAACGGCGCGCCTCGCTCTCGAACTGGCCGACCAGCGCCTGCGTGATACCAACGATCCCGGCTGGACCGGCGTGCGCGAGCAGATCGCGCGCGATATCGCCAAGCTGAGTGCGTTCGAGGCACCAGACGAGGCCGGCATGTCGGCCCGCCTGTCGGCCTTGATCGAGCAGATTCCTCAACTTCAGCTGGCACGCGCGACGATCGGACCGGAGCGCACGCTGCCGGAACGCCCGGATCGCGACCCTAGCGAGCGCAGCTGGGATACCCTGCTCGACGACCTATGGGGTGGCCTGAAGGATTCGGTGCGTATCCACGAGCGCGATCAACCGGTGCAGGCCATGTTGGCGCCCGAGCATCAGTTCTTCCTGTACGAAAATCTGAAACTCCAGATGGAAGCGGCCCGCCTCGGCTTGGCGCGCAACGATCAGGCGCTGTTTCACGACAACCTGGCCACCGCAGGCGAATGGTTGAACAAGTATTTCAACCCCGAAGACGGTACCACCAAGGCGATCGGCGAGGCGATTGCCCAGATGCGCGATGTGCAGATCCGTCCCGAGCTGCCGGATATCAGCCAGTCGCTGCGCACCCTGCAGGTGCGCAAGAAGCTGATGGAAGATGTCGCGCCGAGCGGAGTGGCTGAGCAATGAGAGCGCTGCTCAAAGTCTGGCTGTTCGTGCTGGCCGGAGCCGGGATCGGCGTGATCCTGAGCCGCGACAGCGGCTACGTGTTGATGTCTGTCGGCAACTACACGATCGAGATGAGCTTGGCTTTGTTGTTGATGCTTATCGCAGCCTTGTTTGTTGCGACCTATTTCGGTATCCGCCTGATGGTGCGTACGCTGCATCTGCCGCGCGATGTCCAGAAATGGAAGCAGAAACGCGGCTCGCGTATGGCGCAACAGGCCATGACGCGTGGGCTGCTCGAGATGTCCGAAGGCAACTGGCGCAACGCCGAGCGCCGCCTGGTGCGCTTCGCCGATCGTTCAGAGACACCGCTGCTCAACTACCTGGCTGCAGCGCGCGCCGCCCAATTGCAGGGCGCGCACGACCGGCGCGATGGTTACATCCGCCTGGCACATGAATGCATGCCGTCGGCCGACGTCGCAGTCAGCCTGACCCAGGCCGAGTTGCAGCTCGCCGACCATCAGTTGGAACAGGCGCTGGCAACCCTCAAACACTTGCGCAGTGTCGCGCCGAAGCACAACTACGTACTACGCCTGCTACGCCGTCTGTATGAACAGCTCGGCGACTGGGAACACCTGCGCGAACTGTTGCCGGAGCTCAAGCGGCGCAAGGTCGAAGAAGACGACGACCTGAACCGTCTCGAAATCCGCACCCATCGGGCATTGCTCGAACAGGCGTTTCTGGCCGGAGACGAACGCCGCCTGAGCATTGCCTGGGCCGACGTACCCAAAGGACTGCGTGACGATCCTCAGATACTCGGTGACTACGCCGGCTACCTGCAGGAGGCCGGGCAAGATGCCAAGGCCGAACAGCTGTTGCGCGACGCACTGCGCAAGCGCTGGGACGCGGGGCTGGTCGAGACGTATGGCTTACTGGAAACCAGTGAGCCCGGCAAACAATTGTCGCATATGGAAAAACTGCTGGCCGAGCATCCCGACGACCCGACGCTGCTGCTCACGCTTGGCCGATTGAGCCTGCGCGCGCAGCTGTGGGGAAAGGCGCGTGGCTATCTCGAAGCCTGTATCGGCCGCAATGGTCCGGCGCAGGCCTATCGTGAACTGGGCCAGCTGCTCGAGCACATGAACGAACCGGACAAGGCGATCGACATCTACCGTCGCGGCCTGGCCGGCACCGGCGGTCCCGACCCGGTGGCGTTGCCGCGGGAGATCGGCAAGACCAAGGCCAACCGGCCGATGCTCGATGAACAACCGCAGCAACCATCGACGCACGAGGTTGCGCAGCACAACCCCGAACCGTCAGCTTGACGGGGCCACGAGTAGCACGTCAGTTCCCGGCGTCGTCTTTGTTACTGTCAGCAGCGTATTCGAACGAATCGTAGTGCATCTGCTCGGCCGGCATGCCGGCCGCCATGAAGGCGTCGCGTGCAGCATTCACCATCGGCGGTGGGCCGGCCATGTACAGGTCATAGCCGGACAGATCATCGAAGTCGGCCGCCACCGCCTCATGCACCCAGCCGGTCCGGCCCTGCCAGTCGTCATCCGGCTCGGATAACACCGGCACATAGCGGAAGTTGCCATGCTCGCGGGCCCATTGCTCGGGCAGATCGGGCAGATACAGATCACGTTTCGACCGCACCCCCCAATACAGCACCATCGGGCGGGTGATGCCTTCTTCGAACGCCTGTTCGATCTGGCCTTTCAGCGGTGCGAAACCGGTACCGCCACCCATGAAGATCATCGGGCGATCAGACTGGTCGTCCAGGGTGAAGCTGCCGAGCGGCGCCTGGATACGCAGGATGGCGCGTTCTTTCATCTGGTTGAACACCCAATCGGTGAACTGACCACCGTCGACATGGCGGATGTGCAGTTCGATGAACTCGTCATCGTGCGGCGCGTTGGCGATCGAGAAGGCGCGCCGGCGGCCATCGGCCAGCATGAAGTCGAGGTACTGGCCGGCAAGAAACTGCAGACGCTGGCCCTCGGGCAACTTCAGCAACAGGCGCACCACGTCATGTGACAGATGATCGACCGCGTGGACCCGGCAAGGCATCATCTTGACCTCGATGTCGGCCGACGTCTCGGCCTCGCGAATGGCGATGCTCAGATCGCTCGCGGCGAACCCCTGGCACGGCAGGCATTTGCCCTCGCCGGCCGTTTCCAGGGCCGGCGGCTGCCCGTAATACTTCACCTCGCCCGACTCAAGATCAGCGGCACACGCACCACAGCGACCGTTACGGCACCCATACGGCAAACCGACGCCCTGCCGGATGGCAGCATCCAGGATCGTTTCGTTTTCCTCAGCCTCGAACTTGTGGCCGCTGTTGCTGATCTTGACGGTAAAAGTCATGGTTTCCTGCTTGCGGGGGTGCGAAACTCTGCGATTCTCCTTGATTTCAACGGCTTTTAAAACCGTGGGGTGCTCATGCTAATCATCGGTTGCGGCGATGTCGGAAGGCGACTTGCCGCGCTGGCGCGGACACGCGAGGAGGCCGTTTTCTGCCTCGTGGCGACGGCTCCGAGCGCCGAAAAACTGGTGGCTGGCGGTGTCGAGGCACGCGCTGTCGACCTCGACAGCAGCACGCCCACGTTCGATGGCGACTGGAACCAACGCGACGTCTTCTATTTCGCGCCGCCACCGCCGACAGGCGACAACGACCCGCGCATGCAGCGCTTTCTCGCCTCGCTGCCGACCGACAGTGCACACCGCATCGTCTACATCAGCACCACCGGCGTGTATGGCGACTGCGATGGCCAATGGGTCGACGAACAGCGGGCGCCGAATCCCCAGGTCGACCGGGCCAAGCGTCGCTTCGATGCCGAGCAGCAGTTACGCGCCTGGCACGCCGCCGGCCACGGTGAGATCGTGATCCTGCGCGTCGCCGGCATCTACGGCCCCGACAAGCTGCCGCTGGATCGGTTACGCAAGCAGGTGCCGATGATCGGCGAAGACGAGGCGCCGTGGACCAACCGGATCCATATCGACGACCTGGTCGAGGTGTGCACTGCCGCGATGAAGAACGGCGGCGATGGTGCGGTCTACAACGTCAGCGACGGCACACCCGGCAACATGCGCAACTATTTCGACAACGTGGCCGACCTGTTCGACCTGCCGCGGCCGCCGATGGTGAGCATGGCCGATGCGAACGGTCGCCTGTCGGCCGGCCTGCTATCGTACCTGCGCGAATCCCGCCGGCTCGACAACCGCAAGATGTTGAGTGAACTGGGGGTCACGCTGAGATACCCGACGCTCAAACTCGGGTTGCAAGCGAGCAAACAGGCTATGCACGGCGACTGACGGCGACGTCTTCAGCCATCAATTCAGTTCAAGCGATCGACTCCAGAGGAACATGGACAGCTCAATGGCAAAACGAACAATAAAACAGCGCATGCGCACAGCAGTTACCGTACTTGGAACCTGCTTGTTGTTGGCCGCGTGCGCCGCCACGCCGGATCAAGCCGCAAAAGATACGCTGCTGCTCGACTATGAAGATTTCGGTCCGCAGGCCATGGCCCATGAACTTCTCGGCATGCAGTGGTGGCAATGGGAAAACAGCGGATCGCCGAATCCCAATGATCGCTATGCCATCAAGGTGGTCGCCTACAAAGACCTGACGCGCGCCGAGGTGGAACAACGTTTTCCCGTGGTACCCGACAAGCTTCAGGATTACCGCTACGTGCCCTATGAAGAGGCAATGCGTTACCTCGACAGGCATATCGCTGACGATGTGATTGCGGACGTGACCGCCCGCCTGACCCGCACCCGCGAGGCGCTGCTTGCGACGCTCGGCGGCAGTACGCAAAAGTAGATCGGAGACACCGATGGATCTGGTCGCGCGAGTCAGACAGGGGTTCTTCCCCGAGGTTTACGACCAGGAATGCAAGACGCCGGGGTCGCTGCAGCTGTGCCTGCTCAAGAAGCATAGCGGCGCGCGCTATTGCCTGGCCGTAGCGGAGTTCGACCCCACCGCCGATCTCGCCTCGCAGATCGCCGCCATGCGGGCGGCGGTGCGCCAGGCGACCGGCGCGCTATGGATGTTCAAGGAGGTCGGCGCCTACCTGGTATTGCACGCTGACGCCGCCGATGTGAATCTGCATGCCGACCAGCTCGAGGTCGACAAAACCGGCGTCCATGCCGTCATTGTCCAGGGTATTCATCTGGTCGGCCGCGATAGCGCCGAGGTATTCAAACACAGCCAATGGGGCGGGCAGACCTTCGGCAGCGCCGATGCGATCGGTGCCCGGATCAGCGACATCGTCCGCAGCCGCTAGCGAGCGCGGCGTCGACCGCGACATTCAAACTCACACTCCGACCGTTACCGATCAGCGCGTGGTCACCACAGGCAGAGGGAGGCTGACCGCCCCCCTCTGCACCGAACGCTCAGCTAACTCGGTTCACATTACCGCGCAGTCCGTTTGCGCAGCGTGAATCCCAGCAGCCCCAGCGTCATCAGAGCGACCGGGGCCGGCAGCGGTACATCGGCGTCAACCGTCTCGCCGTCGAGCGTGAACGCTGCATTGAATGCACCCGCACCGATCACGTCGGTACCGACACGCAGCCAGTCCGGCTGCAGGTCTTCGTCGCGAATCCACGATTGAAGGTCACCGTCGAAGGGGGTGCCACTTGCGTCGATCGGCTTGGCGGAAGACAGCCAATAGAACTCGGCGATGTCGCCGTTCGGTCCGGGCTCGTCGAACGCGACCCGCGGCACAAAGAAGTATTGGCCGGCTTCAAGCAGCAGCGCCTCGTTGAACACGAACTCGATCGCGGCCATGGTTCCGCTCAACGGTCCGTCACCACCGGTCGTCTGATCCGGGATCGGGTTGATGCCGTCCGGACCGATCGAGTTTGTCACGCTGAACCCATCCTGCAGCACCACGGCATTGACGCTGGCGAATGCGCCATCGACCGCTTCGAAAGAGGCGAAATCGACATCGGCGGGCGAATTCTCGCGGGTTGGAACACGCCCGGACGGTGGCAACTGTGAGTCGCCGGGAAAGACTCGATAGAACTCGACAATCACGTTGCTGAGATCACCGTCGCCGACCACCAGGCCGGTGAAACTGCCCCCGGTTAGCAGCGTCTGCTGGGTCAGCACGAAATCGTCGGCGGTCTCGACCTCGCCGCCCCCATTCGCGTCGAAGCCTTGCTGGGCCAATGTGCCGATCTGTCCATCGGGTGCACCGCTGCTGAAGGTGAACGGCGCCGCGATGGCGGCCGGTCCGGCGAGCATTGCGGCGAGCAATACGGCCGTACCGGGCAGGTTCGCCGGCGGTCTGTTTGATATGCGCTTTTTCACTGTTTAATACTCCGTATCAAAGATAGCTATCGGCCCAACTCATCCGGTCGGGCCAACGGTTTTTTCGCGAACCCCGCGCGAAAGCTCGACGGGGCATTTTCTGATACGCAGTGAAGATGACGCGGGGATTCAAAACAGACGCGAGAATCTCGGCCGCACTAAAAAATGCGGCATGCGTCACACCTACTGCCTACTGCCGTGCAATTGGTCCAACTTCTGCCTCATGAGCCGGCGGGGGCTTTCGAGCCGAGGCGTAGCGGCAGGACGAACGGCGATGGAAGCGATGAACACAGCAAACAAGGGGAGTATCGGGATGTCGCCCGGGCCGATTCTGATCTACGGTTTCGGCCCCTATGATGAGTTCGAGCACAACATCACCAGCGACGTGGTCGATGCCTTAGCTACCTTGCCGGGCCTGACGACAACCACCTTCGAGGCACGCTTCGACCGCCCGATGTTCGAACGCTGCCTGACCGCCTGTCGACCGGCCACGATTATCGGATTGGGGCAGCACCGTCATGCACGCAAATTGCGTCTCGAACGACGTGCCGTGAATCGCAAGGGAAAGCGCGGCGGGCCGCTGACAATGATCGATCCACTAGGCCCGGCGGCGCTGGCGGTCAATCTGCACCTACCGGACAGGCCGTTCACGACGGTCGCCTACGACGCCGGCACCTATGTCTGCAACTTCTCGATGTACGTGATGCTGCAATACTGCGCGCTACACGAAGCGCGTTTCGGTTTCATCCATGTGCCCTTGCGTTTCGATGTGGCGACCTTGACCGATTACCTGACGCAGGCCCTGCGGACGACCGCTGCCTGACCGGTGCGCACAGGCAGACGAACAATGTCCGCCGGGCGCTTCAGGCGGCGTGTTGTGCCTCCCCGGACGACTTGAGGTAGTGCCAACCGAGCGGCTCACCTCGCGCCGAGAACACGTACACGATCGGCACACCCGTGGGTATCTCGAAGCTTTCGACCTCGTCCACCGTCATGCCGTGCAACCCCATGATCAGCGCGCGCAGCGTGTTGCCGTGGCTGGCAATCAGCAGGCGCTTGCCCTGACGTAGTTGCGGCACGATCTCATCGGTCCAGAAACCCATCACGCGCGCGCGGGTGGCGGCCAGATTTTCGCCGTTGGGCAAATCGGCGTCGGCGATATCGGACCACTTCGGGTCGTGGCGCGGGTGGCGCGGGTCGTCGACACGCAATGCCGGCGGGCGGTCGAGATAGCCCCGGCGCCAACGCCATACCTGGTCTTCACCGACGCGCTGCGCCATCGATGTCTTGTCTTCGCCCTGCAACGCGCCGTAGTGACGCTCGTTCAGACGCCAGTCTGCGAGCAGCGGTACACCTTGGGCGCCGATCTCATCGAGCACGATCTGTGCGGTCGCCCGAGCGCGCGCCAGCCGCGAGGTGTACGCCTTGTCGAACTGGAAGCCCCGCTCACGCAACTGCCCGGCTGCGCGCACGGCTTCGGCCTCACCGACCTCGGTCAGCCCCGGATCGGCCCAGCCGGTGAAACGGCCTTCTCGGTTCCACTCACTTTGCGCATGCCGAATCATGACGACGCTCGGCAGAAAGAGTTGTGGCGACATGGTTTGCCTCCTTTTCATTTCCACTTGGTCGGGGTGTTTGCCATTCATGGCTGTACGATGCGACGCGGTCATAGATTAGTAAAATCATTTGTTGCTATTTTCGCGATAGCAATTTGCTATTCTTTCAGAGACACTTCGACGACACCGCCGAAGCGATAGAATCGGCCCGAAGGTGAGCTGGAGACCGCTATATGGCGCAACGTTCGGCTGTTCGAGCGCTGTTATTCGACCTGGGCGGCGTGGTGTTGCGGATCGATGTCGAACGCGCCCTGCGCGCCTGGGCACCGTTCTCGAGCCTGCCGCTTCCCCAACTCGTCGAACGCGCCGTGGTCGACGAGGCGTTTCGGCAGCACGAACGCGGCGAGATCGATGCTGCGACCTACTTTGCCCACCTGCGAGAACAGCTGGCACTCGACGCAAGCGACGAACAGATCGGTGCTGGCTGGAACGCCATCGTCGTCGAGCCCTTCGCAACCTCGGTGTCTTTGATCCGCGATGTGCGTCGACGGCTTCCCTGCTATGCCTTCACCAACACCGGGGCCTACCACTATGCACGGTGGGGCCAGGCGTTCCCCGAGGTCGTCGGCCTGTTCGAGCGGATATTCATGTCGTTCGAGCTCGGCATGCGCAAACCCGAGACGGCAGCGTTCAACTCGGTCGCGCAATCGATTGACTGTCCACCCGACCAAATCCTGTTCTTTGACGACAGCGCGGAGAACGTAGAAGGCGCGAGACTTGCCGGATTGCAGGCCGTGCAGATTACCGAGCCGGATGACATCGCCCGGGCCCTGAACGCTGCCGGCATCACCCCGCCATTGTCGTGAAACCGACAAAACGAGGGACACCGCGCGGTCAACTCTGGGATACCGACCGGCGCTCCGCACAAAATCAATGACTTGCCCACCGGGCACCATGGTTCGCTTATTGCTTCGCCCAGACCATGTCTCACATTCCGAACAGGCCGGCCCGCAGGAGTTGCGGACGATGAAAACCTACCTCGATTGGTCGGCGTACAAAGATGCCGGCATGGGTGACGCCTACGCCGACATCCCACGCCACGGCGGCGATTTCGCCAAGGCCGTCGCGGTCTGCATCAACAGCCGCCAGTGCGAGGCCGACGGCAAGCAGGTGATGTGCCCGAGCTTCAAGATCAGCGGCAACCCCAACCTGTCGACCGGCGGTCGCGTGCGCTTGCTCAAATCGGCGCTGTCGCAGGATATCGCCGAGCAGGCGCTTGCCGACCCGCTACTCGGCGAGGCGATGGATCTGTGCCTTGCCTGCAAAGGCTGCAAACGCGAATGCGAGAACAACGTCGACATGGCGTTGATCAAGAGCGAATTCCTTGCGCAACGGGCGGCACGCGACGGGCTGAGTCGACGCAGCCGTCTGTTTGCGTCGACGCCGCAATGGCTGTTCGAGCGCCGCTGGCTGCGCCACCTGATCGCCTGGCGCAACCAGCAGCCATGGCTGGCCAAGGCCACCGAGCGATGGCTGGGGTTGAGCGCAGCTCGCGCACTCCCGGTGCCGTCGGCCGAGCCGTTTTCCGACTGCGCCGCGGCCAAGGCAGTGAATCAATCAGAGCTGCCCGAGGTCGCCCTGGTGGTCGATACCTTCACCCGCTACTACGAACCGGCCATCGCACAGGCTGCACTGCGGGTGCTGCGCGCCGGTGGATATTCGGTGACCATCGTCTCGCCGGCGGACGACGATGCACAATCCAAGCGCCCGCTGTGTTGTGGCCGCACCTATCTGGCGCAGGGAATGATCGACAAGGCCCGCACAGAGGCGCAACGTCTGCTGGCCGCGCTCGATGAGCATGCCGCAGCGGGCCGGCTGCTGGTCGGCCTGGAGGCCTCGTGTGTGCTCGGTCTGCGCGACGATGCCCAGGCACTCGGTCTGGGCGAGATCGCCGCGCGCGTCGGTAAGCAGGTGCTGTTGTTCGAGGAGTTCCTGGCCAAGGAGTCGATGGCGAAACGCCTGCGCTTGCCGCTCAAAGCGATCAGCGGCGAGCGCACCCTGATACACGGGCATTGCCACCAGAAGGCCGTCGGCGCGATGAAGTCGGTACGTCGGGTGCTGAAGCTGATCCCCGATCACGAGTTCACAATGATCGAATCCGGGTGCTGCGGCATGGCCGGCACCTTCGGGTTGGAGAGTGAGCACGTCGACATGGCCGATGCATTGGCCGAGCAGGGCTTGATGCCTACGCTGCGCGACAACCCACAAGCGCGTGTCGTAGCCAACGGATTTTCATGTCGCCAACAGATCCGCAACCACGGAGATGCGCGCCCCAAACACCTGGCCGAGTTGCTCGACGAGGCCCTGGACGCTACCCAAGTAGGTTAAACAATCAGCATGGCCGACGCGGCACAAGCAATCAAACAGGTTCGCGCCTATCACCAGGCAACCAAGCACCACACATCGGGATATGCACCCAGCCCCGGCTTTCTCGACTGGGACTCGCAACCCAATCCTTTCCGCCGTTACCTCGGCGCACCGCTGATCCCGCTGCCCCTGGTCGGCGGTGACGGACTGCGCGACTACCATGACCTGTATCGTGCCGAAGGCTCAGTCGCCGCTGCGCCTGCGAACGACAGTCTCGGGCTGATGTTAGAACTCGCCCTGGGCTTGAGCGCTTGGAAAACCGCGGGGCCGGACCGCTGGTTGCTACGCAATAACCCGTCGAGCGGCAACCTGCACCCCACCGAAGGCTACCTGGTGCTATGGCGACAGTTGTCTGACGAACTGCTGCCCGGCGTGTACCACTATGCTCCATTCGAGCACGCGCTCGAACGGCGCGCACTGCTGGCTGCGGAAACCGCGGCCCAGCTCCAGCAAACCTCGGCAGATGCCTTCGGCGCCATCGCGCTTACGTCGATCCCCTGGCGTGAGGAGTGGAAATACGGCTCGCGCGCCTTTCGCTATTGTCAGCACGATGTCGGCCACGCCGTGGCCGCCGTGCGCTTCGCATCGGGCCTGCTGGGCTGGCATCTGGGTATCGATCCCTGCGCCGGCGACGACGCACTGAGCGCCTGCCTCGGCATAGACCGAGATGCCGACTTCAGCGAGGACGCCGAGCGCGAACATCCGGACCTGATCGCATTGCTGGGCACCTCGCACTCGCTGGGCCCCACGCCAAGCTGGCCAAGCGTCGCAGAGGCGCTTGGCGACTGGCGCGGTTCAGCCAACCTGTTGAGCCCGGAGCGTGCACACTGGCCGCAGGTCGCACAGGCCTTGGCAGCGACCCACAAACCGACCCTGCCATCACCGCCGCCTGTTGCACCCCCGCCGTCCATCGGGCCGGCACACGCAACAGCGCCGCGCGATGCCGCCGGCCTGATCCGACAGCGACGTAGTGCGCAACGCATGGATGGCGAGTCGACGATGGCGTTCGCCGACTTTGAACGCACCCTGGCGTGCACCCTGCCGCGCGCCGACACGCCGCCGTTCGACGCCTGGCCGTACGAGCCGGCGATCAACCTGTTGCTGTTCGTTCACCGTGTCGACGGTCTTGAACCCGGCCTGTACCTGCTGAACCGGACCCCGCAGCGTTTCGACGCGCTGCGCGAGGCCTGCGAAACTGAACAACTGGCGTGGGACAGCGTGGAGAACGCCAGCCTGCCGCTATACCGTCTGGCAGCGCCCGCCGATGTACGCAAGATTGCATCGCAGTTCTGCTGCTACCAGGGAATCTCCGGCCGCGGCGCCTTCAGCCTGGGTATGCTGGCCGACATTGCCCGGGTACTCGATGCAGAGGGCGCATGGGCCTATCGTCGACTGCACTGGGAGGCCGGCATGATCGGTCAGGTGCTTTATCTCGAGGCCGAGGCGTCGGGCCTGCGCGGCACCGGCATCGGCTGCTTTTTCGATGACGAGGTCCATCACCTGCTGGGACTGGGAAGCGCCGCCAACGCCTCGTGGCAGACGCTGTACCACTTCACGATCGGCGGCCCGATGGACGATCAACGACTCGGCACCGAGCCCGCATATGGGCATCTGGGACCGCGCCCGCCCTTGGGTGACGGGTAGAAACGGAGCGCAGCATGAGTTCGGAACAACCGACCGTGGAAGACTACGTCGACCTGTTCAAACGTTACGGCGATGACCTGGGCTCGATCTACAAAGAACCGGACGACGATCGCTACGCCTTGTTGTTCGAACAGATGGTTCGCCTGCTACTCAAGCCGTCGGCGTTCAACCTGTCGCTGCCGGAACAGTTTCGCACCACCGCCCTGCGCTACCATCGAGGCGATGCCGGCACCCTTGCCCACATGGGCGATCCGGCGAACCAACACTTTATGCTGTGCGATCTGCACGATCTGGTCATGCTCAGAGGCGGCCTGGCACTGAAGCGAAAGAGGCAGTCGCCGTGACCCGATCCAGTCCACACTCGCCGTACGACGCCATCGAACGGGCGTGTAGCGAGCGCGACGAGGTTATCGCCGCGCTGTGCATTGGCCTGACCTGGACGACCTGCCGCACCGCGCACAATGTCGGTTTTGCAATGAGTCCGGGTACGCCGACCCGCACGCTGAGCTGGCCGGGCGAGATCGCCGGCCGCGCAGCCGCCGAGGTGGCAACCTGGGTGCGCTCGTGGGACCTGTACGAGGCGACGGTCGGCCTGGCCGCCGCCAACGCGTTGATCAACACGCCGGGCAATGCATTGATGCAGTCTGCGGAACCGGTTCCGCCCGGATCATCCGCCAACCTGTCGGTGTTCGAATACTTCCGCCCCCAGCTCAACGGCCGCAAGGTTGTCGTCGTTGGCCGCTATCCCGGGCTGGACAACGCCACCCGCGGCCTGGATGTGACCGTGCTCGAACGCAACCCGTCCGGCAACGACCTCGCCGACCCGGCCGCCGAGTTCGTCCTGCCCGATGCCGACTGGGTGTTCCTGACGTCGACCTCGCTGATCAACAAGACCTTTCCGCGCCTGGCTTCATTAGCCGAGAACGCCGTCACCGTCATGATGGGGCCCTCGACGCCCTGGCTCACCGATTGGGCCGACTTCGGCGTCGACTTCATCGCCGGCGTGAGACCGGTCGACACCGATCGCGCGGTTCAGATCGCCGCCGAGGGTGGCGGCACGCGGTTGTTCGGCGACGGTGTGCAGTATGCCGTGGCCGACATCGGTGCCGAGCGCATGACCGCCACCAAGGCGCGGATTGCCGAGACGTTTGCCAGGCGCGACGCACTCAAGGCCGAAATGCTCGCCTGGTACGACGCGGGCAACCAGAAGCGCTTCCCAAAACGTGGCGAGCTGGAAGCGGTGGACGTGACGCTTTCCGAGCTCGACACCCGTTACAAACGCCAATGGGACGCACGTAATCCGCATTGACCGGATACAACCGTCGCGTCGCAAACGCAAAGTCGCCTTGCCGCGGCAGCCAGATTGCTTCACCAAGCCCGGCTGAATAGACCCACCCTCTCTTACGGCGTGTTCAGCTCGCCAGCGGCAATGCCGATAACCTGGAGCTGGAAACGGCCGTTGGCTGCGCGCACCGCCACCCCATGCGCCGAACTGATTTCGACTATAGCGGATATGCATTGGATGAATAACGATGATCGCCTTAGGCTGAGGCAATGTAATCACCACGCCTGTTCCCAAGGAGGAACTCGTTGACCGGGGATGCGCCGAGCAGCGACGCAGAAGCCATCAACATCAACCCTACCCCGATGCCGAACCCTCCCGACTTGCCCTTCCACCGATCTCAGGCGCCTGTCTACCTGTTGCCGTTTCTGAGCGCGCTGGTCGCCCTCGGCCCTTTGACCATCGACACCTATCTGCCGGCCCTGCCGCTGATCGCAGCGAACTTCGGTGTCGATGTGCCACACATCAGCGCCTCGGTCAGCACTTACCTGTTGGGTTACGCCATCGGGCAATTCTTCGGCGGCCCGCTTTCCGACCAGATCGGTCGCAAGCGCATTGCCGTCGTCGGCCTGACGATATTCGTACTCGCGTCGCTTGGCATACTCGCTGCCGTAACGGTTGAGCAGTTCCTGGTACTGCGCCTGCTGCAGGCGATCGGTGGCGGCTTCTCGACCGTGATCGCGATGGCAATGGTCAGAGACCTGTATCCGTCGCACGAAGTCGGACGGCGGTTTGCCATGATCGCCATGGTCATGATGGTCGCCCCCATGCTGGCCCCCGCGCTTGGCACTACCCTGCTGGCGTTCGGCTGGCATTCGATCTTCTGGATGTTTGTCGCCTACGGCGCCTTATTGGTTTCGATCCTGTCGACAGCCATTCCTGAGACGCTCGCGAAACCGCAACCGCGCATCTCGCTGCCGTCGATTGTCAGCCAGTACCGCGACACACTCGTCACGCGCATGCGCGGTGGGCAGCTTGCCGTGCAGTTCCCGCTCGCCATGGCCTTCTCCGGTGGCGTGATGATGATCTTCATCACCCAGTCGGCGGTGATCTATCTGCAGCACTTCGCGGTCGGCGAACGCCAGTTCTCGCTGTTGTTCGGCGCCAACGTCGCACTACTGATCGCCAGCAATTTCGCCAGCTCGCGGCTGCTGCGCACGGTCAACCCGCAGGTCCTGTTTCGCATCGGGCTAACCGTGCAACTCAGCTGCGTTGCCCTGCTGTTCGTCGTGGTAACGCTGACCGCCGCGCCCCTGTCGCTCGTGGTACCGCTGATGATGGGCAGCATCGGCAGTATCGGATTGATCAACCCAGCGGGGATGACGTTGTACATGAGCAGCTTCGCCAAAACCGGCGGCAGCGCAGCCGCATTATTCACCACGATGATGTTCAGCCTCGGCGGCCTGCTCGGTTCGCTGCCGAACCTGTTCGATCACGCCGGGTTGGCGCCGATCATCGGCGTGATGCTGCTGGCATCGTCGCTCGCCAACCTGATCGGGCAGACGGCCAGGCCCGTGTCGCTACAAGGCGAAGAACCGCTGGCGGAGAACAGCGGTACGGCGTGAGGAAAACGGCACAGCGCTTCTCGGCCCACGTGCCTCAATTCCCGCTGAGCGCACCTGCCGCCTTGAGTTCACGCAGTTGGTCGCGTATCCAGACACACATCGGATCCTTGTGATGCCGCTCGTGCCAATACAGGCGAATCGTCAGCGGAGCTGAACGAAGATCGGCCGGCGGTTCGCGCAGCGCGATATTGCGCCCTTTTGCCATTTCTTCGGCGAAACGTCGGGGCAGATGAAACAGGATATCGCTGCGTTCGCAGAAGGCCGCCACCGAGGTGAAACTGGTCAGGCGCAGTGCGATGTCGAGGCGCCCGCCGCGTCCGAGATGACCCCGTTCAATCAGATCGTCTTCCTGCATGCTGGTGCCGCGCCCGGTCAGCGAGATCATGGCGTGACTGGCCGCGAGATATTTCTTCATCGTCAATCGACCGCGTGCAAGCGGGTGGTCGGCGCGCATCATCAGCACGAAATTGAGCGTGTCCAGCGCGCTGCTGCGCAGCTGCGAGGTATTCGCACTCGGCTCCAGGGCAGACATCACGAAATGCACCTCGCCCGATTCCAGCAACGCAAAGTGATCCATCGGGTCGCTACGCGCTTCCAGCGCCATGTGCGGTGCCAGGTTGCGCATCCGCTCGAACAGCGCCGGCATAAACCAGCCGATCTCCGGGTCGGGTCCATAGAAGCGCACTGTCTGAGCAGACGTGGAGGGATCGAATGTCGGCCCGCTGATCAGGCGCGCAGTGCTGTCGAGCAGCCGGTCGAGCTCAGGCATCAACGCGGCGGCCCGCGCGCTCAGATCATAGCCGTGTTGGGTGCGCACCAGCAGAGGATCGTCGAAGGTGTCGCGCAGACGTTGCAGGGCCCGGCTCACTGCCGGCTGACTCATGCCGAGCACCTCGGCAGCGTGCGAAACGTGGCGCTCCGCCAGCAGCTGGCGGAGCACGACAAGCAGATTGAGGTCGACCGCACGAAGGTTCACTTACTGAATACCGGCAATTCGCACTATGCATTGGACGAATAAAACCTAGCCGAATAACTTGGCCGCAACAAGCACGTATCGCTTCGCTATCGCAGCCCGGTGCGAGGCCCATTTTTCAGCAGGTAGTCCCATGGATACAGCCAGGAAACTCAGCCCAACAACCGTCACATTGCACTGGATCGTCGCCATCATGATGATCGGACTGCTCGGTGTCGGCATCTACATGGAAGAGAACGAGGCCTTCGCGCTCTACCCATGGCACAAATCGTTCGGTGTTCTGATCGGTGTGTTCGTTGTGTTGCGGGTGTTGTGGCGCATCAAGAACGGCTGGCCACCCGCTGCGGGCGACTACACGATCTGGGAAAAACTACTGTCGAAAATCGTTCACTACCTGCTGATCATCGGCACCGTGTTGATGCCGATCTCCGGCTTCATGATGTCGGCGATGGGCGGGCACGGCGTCGCCTTTTTCGGTATCGAACTGTTCGCGCCCAACCCGGATCCTGCCAATCCACAAGAGGCGCTGCCGGTCAACGCGACCTTGGCGCAAGTGGGACACGTCGTGCATGGGCTGGGTGGCAATATTCTGATCGGCGCCATCGCACTGCATATCATCGGCGCGCTCAAACACCACATCATCGATCGCGACGGCACCTTGCGGCGGATGCTCGGCGCCACCGTGTAAGCGACGCAAACCGGCCGAAGCGGCGAGCCACCCGGCTGACCGCTTCGGCTTTCTACATCGTGGCGGCAACCGATATCGGTGCCATCTCAGCAGGCGCCGCTATCCGACTATCGGCTTCCGACAACGCGAAAGGTCGCGAAACGCTGCTCGGCGCCCGCACGGATCGTACATTCAACCTCGACATCGTCGCCATCGACCCGCCACCGGCCCTCAACGCGAAACAGGTTGCCCTTACGCAGGGTGGTATGGCGCCAGTTGTAGATCTCGTCGGTCGACTGCAGAAAATACTGGTACGCCGTGTCCTTGCACCAAGCCGAGAGTTCGGCGCCGCGGGTAACCGGCATGTCTTCGTTGTGGGCCATTGCCGGCGATGCCGAGATCGCGGCGGCCAGCATCAGTCCGGCGTTGAGGGTTCGTGTCATCGTCGCTTCCGCTCCCTGAAACCTGTTGAAATCCAGTGCCAGAAGTGGAGACCGCGCTCCACCTGAAAGGTTCGGCTCGAACCGAACCCGGTTCACAACCCCGGCATCGTTGACGTCGCCTTGGCCATCGCCATCGGCTTTCGACGCGATGGCTGAACCAGCGAGCTGATGATCCAACCGGTTCAAGACTTGGCTGCTCGCGCCGAAGCAGTCAGTAAGAGACGATCGAATTATGTCAGCACCTCGCGCATGATTATGTATTCCCTATCTCAGAAAACCGGCGCAGCCTTGGTCACGATTGGCCTGTCGCTGGCGCTTGTTGTTGCGGTGCCACCGACGGCCTTCGCCGCCCCCTTGTCGCCAGAGCAACTCGGCCTGATCGACACCGCTGACCCTGCGCGGGCCGACAGCAAGGCGAAAAAATGCGCCAAGTGCCATGGTGACGACGGTGTCAGCGACGACCCCGAGGTACCGCATCTTGCCGGCCAGCGATCGAGCTACCTGCTGAAGCAGCTGCTTGATTTCAAAGCGGACAGCCGCGAAGGCGGGCGCATGAACAAGACAGCACGCAAGCTGGGCGAGCAAGAGATGGCAGATCTCGCAGTGCGCTTTTCCAACACCGTGTTGCCCACCTCGGGTGCCGTCACGGTGCCTGCCGAACCGCCCCAAGTGGCCGCCGGCGACGCGCCCTGCGCCGATTGCCACGGCAACGACGGCAAAGGCAAGCGCGACAAGTACGACGCCCCGGCGCTGGCCGGCATGCCGTTCGACTATTTCGTGATGTCGATGCAGGGGTTTCGCGACGCCAGCCGTAGCAACGATACGGACGCCGTGATGCGTGAAGCCGCCAAGCCACTGAGCGATGCGCAGATCGCCGATCTCGCTGCCTACTACCTGGCACTCGGCCAGCGCGAACGCCTTTCGCCGCCCTGACCCCCCCCGGAACGTCAGTCCGGCGGGCTTGGGAAATAACCTTCTCAAAATTAAGTTTTTTCCAAGGGCGCCGATGTGGATGGCAACTGCCGAACTTTTGCGCCGGCCCGCTGAGGCCACAGGAACCAACCGATGTCCGAACAACGACTCGACCGGCCGAAGATGCGGTCAGTCCGCTCCAAGATCAACCTGGTGATCGTCAGCATCTTTGCGGTCGTCATCACGCTGTTGATGCTGTTCTCATACTATTCGGATCGCGCCGACAACCTCGATCTGGCGATTGCCCAGGTCAAGGGCATGAACAGTTTCTATTTCGACTCCCTCAACACCCTCATGGTGGCCGACGTCATGGAGGATCGCGAGATCCTGCGCGACAAGATGCTTGAACTACCGGGCATCGTCGAGGTGCGGATGAACCGCGCCGACGTCATCAAGAAGAAGTTCGGTGAGGGGCTGCCCAGCGAACAACCGGTCGACGAACTCGACCAGCGCGGTCTCAACGGTGAGACGCTCGTCGACGTCCGCGAGATCGACGGCGAGCGCATCGTGACCGTCGTCAAACCCTACTTGTTGACCGAAGACACGCACGGTACCAACTGCCTGGAGTGTCATCGGCGGATCAAATCGGGAACTGTCGGTGGCGCTGCCCGGATCAGCTACTCGCTGGAGGAAGTCGATGCCGCCGCACTGGCGGGACTGTGGCGCAAACTGGGTGTGTTCGGCGGCCTGTTCCTGGTCGGCATCGTCGTGCTGTCGCTGTCGATGAACAGCGTGATCGTCAAACCGCTGCGTCGCATGCTCGACCGGGTCAAAGACATCGCGAGCGGCGAAGGCGACCTGACGGCCGAGCTGGATGCCCGCGCGAACGACGAGATCGGCGAACTGGCCCACTGGTTCAATACCTTCGTCGGCAAGCTGCGCGGCATGATCAAGGAGATCGGCTCAAGCGCGGCCGAGCTGACGAACGCCACCGAACATATGTCGCAGCTGACCGAGCACACCAGCCAGAGGCGTTCGCCAGCAGCAGGGCGAAACCGATCAGGTCGCCACCGCGATGACGCAGATGACGGCGACCATCGACGAAGTGTCACGCAATGCTCAGGAGGCGGCCAATGCTGCCGCGGAGTCGAATACAGCGGCTGATCAAAGCAGGACAGTCATGGCGGAGACCATGCAATCCATCGATGCGCTGGCCGGCGACGTCGACGCCGCCGGAGAAGTCATCCAAACACTTGCTTCCGACAGCAACAACATCGGCGCCGTGCTCGACGTGATTCGTGGGATCGCGGAACAGACCAACCTGCTCGCCTTGAATGCGGCCATCGAGGCGGCACGCGCCGGTGAACAGGGCCGGGGCTTCGCGGTCGTGGCCGACGAGGTGAGAACCCTGGCGGAACGCACACAGCAATCGACGGAAGAGATTCAGGTGATGATCGCCAAGCTGCAGGACGGGGCACACAGCGCGGTGTCGGTGATGACCAAGAGCAGGGAACAAGCACAGCACAGTGTCGACAAGGCCGCGCTGGCCAGTTCGTCACTCGACACGATCACCTCGGCCTTCCATCGCATCGCCGACATGAGCGTTCAGATCGCCAATGCGGCCGAAGAACACAGTGCGGTTTCCGGCGAGATCGGTCAGAACGTGGTCAACATCAGCAGCGTGACCAACCAGACCGCCGCGGACGGCGTAAGCCTGGCGCAAGAGAGTCGCCAGCTGTCCGGCGTCGCCGAGCAATTGCAGCGACTGGTGCAGCAGTTCAAGGTCGACTGAGCGTCAGCTGACGGCGGGTGACCGTCTCAGGGATGCGGCACGCTCACGGTGACGTCGCGTCCACCTTCGCCGTGCACGAGGTCGTTCGCACGCACCTTCACCCAGGTGAATTCGCCGGGGATCCTGACATTCGACAGACTGCGGGTGAACGGCTGCTCGTTGACGTGCGGATGAGCCAATACGCGGGTCGCAATCACCTTGTCGTCGGGCCCGAGTATCTCCCAACGATTGGCGTAATGGTCCCAGCCGGTATCGGCGTGCTTCACCGTCACGTCAACATCGAAATAGCCCGGCCTGTGGTCAACCGGCCGGATGTCCACTTTCAGCACATTGGCCTGGCCCGCCGCTGCCAGCGGCGGGCACAGCAGCAAGGCCGCCCCGAGGATCTTGATCAGCCTTGGCGCAACCATGAAATCACCGGATCCCACTGCACGACGTCGTTGGCCACCTGCGACGGTGCCAACTCGAAGATACCGAGGCCGGTCTCGGCCGAGCGGATGTAGTTCTGGCTCTCGCGCAGATGGGTGAGCAGGGGAATGTCGTACTCAGACAGGAATTCCTCGAGCGCCTGGTAGATGCGCGTGTTTTCACGTACCCGGTTGGCGATCAGGCCGATCCGGGTCTGGCCGCGGGAAATCCGGCCGGACTTGAGCAATTCGTCGATGAAACGCGCCGCCGCGCGCATGTCGATCGGCGACGGTAACACCGGCACCAACAGGGCGTCGGCGCGACGCAGCAGTTGGGTGACCTCGGGGCCGTAGACGCCGGCCGGGGCGTCGAGAATTGAGATATCGGTGCCATGAGCGGCGCGCGCGTCTCCCTCGACGGCATCCACACCCTCGATCGCCGGCACACCCTCGTAGTCGTCGCGCGCTGCAAGCCAGTCGATCGCCGAGCGCTGCGGGTCGAAATCCATGAGCGCGACCTGCTTGCCCTCATCCGCATACCAGGTCGCCAGGTTGGTGGCGATCGTGGTTTTGCCGCATCCGCCTTTCGCGTTCATGCAGAGGATCGTCTGCATTTATCTCCCCCTTTTGCTGATTCGAGTCGGCCGCATTACAGACGACTTGGCGGCTGACAGCAACCCGAACCCCGATTTATGACTGCATCGTCGGGGCGGGGTTCAGTCGATGCCGAGATCGTCCCAGAGCTGGTCCACGCGGGCCTTGACCGCCGGATCCATGACGATCGGCCGGCCCCATTCGCGCTGCGTTTCGCCCGGCCACTTGTTGGTCGCATCGAAGCCCACCTTGCCGCCGAGGCCGGATACCGGCGAGGCGAAGTCGAGGTAGTCGATCGGCGTGTCTTCGACCAGCGTGGTATCGCGCACCGGGTCCATGCGGGTGGTCATGGCCCAGATCACGTCGTTCCAGTCGCGCACGTTGACGTCGTCGTCGGTCACGATGACGAACTTGGTATACATGAACTGGCGCAGAAACGACCACACGCCGAACATCACCCGCTTGGCATGCCCCGGGTACTGCTTCTTCATGCTGACCACCGCCATGCGGTACGAACAACCCTCGGGCGGCAGATAGAAATCGACAATCTCAGGGAACTGCTTCTGCAGGATCGGCACGAACACCTCGTTCAGGGCGACGCCGAGAATCGCCGGCTCGTCGGGCGGACGGCCGGTGTAGGTGCTGTGGTAGATCGGGCTGTCGCGGTGGGTGATGCGATCGATCGTGAATACCGGAAACTGGTCGACCTCGTTGTAGTAGCCGGTGTGGTCGCCGAACGGCCCCTCCGGCGCCATATCGTCGGGGTGGATATGGCCTTCGAGCACGAATTCGGCACTGGCCGGTACCTGCAGGTCCGAGCCGATGCAGTTGGCCACCTCAGTACGACCGCCGCGCAGCAGGCCGGCAAAGGCGTATTCCGACAAGGTGTCAGGTACCGGCGTGACCGCGCCGAGGATCGTCGCCGGGTCAGCACCCAGGGCGACCGCGACCGGAAAGGGTTCGCCGGGATGCGCCCGCTGCCAGTCGCGGAAGTCCAGCGCGCCGCCGCGGTGTGCCAGCCAGCGCATGATGACGCGATTTCGCCCGATCACCTGCATACGGTAGATGCCCAGGTTTTGCCGCGGCTTGTCGGGCCCGCGCGTAACCACCAGCCCCCAGGTGATCAGCGGGCCGGCGTCTTCCGGCCAGCAGGTCTGCACCGGAATGCGGCCGAGATCGACCGCCTCGCCCTCGAGCACGTTCGATTGGCAGGCCGCGCCCTTGACCGCCTTGGGCGCCATATCCAGCACCTTGCGATACAGCGGCAGCTTCTCCCAGGCGTCTTTCATGCCCTTCGGCGGTTCGGGCTCTTTCAGCTGCGACAACAGCACGCCGACATCGCGCAACGCGCTCACCGAACTCTCACCCATACCCAGCGCCACGCGGTCGGGCGTGCCGAACAGGTTACCCAGCACCGGTATGTCATAGCCCTTGGGATTCTCGAACAACAGCGCCGGTCCGCCCGCGCGCAGCGTGCGGTCGCAGATCTCTGTCATCTCCAGATGCGGATCGACTTCGACCTGAATTCGCTTCAGTTCGCCACGCTGTTCCAGTTGATCGATAAAATCACGCAGATCGCGATATTTCATTTTGTTATCCTGCGACAAATCGGTCTTACTTTACCGACCGCCCGATGCGGTCACTAGGGCCAATCGACACTAGTCTGTCATGCGGAAGCAAACCACCGGATGTACATAGTCGCCATTCTGATTGTCGGTGCGCTCGCCGGCTGGATCGCCGCCACCATCGTCAAGCGCCGCGACCTCGGCCTGTGGGGTTATGTCGGCGTCGGCATCGTCGGTGCTTTGCTCGGCGGGCTGGTGCTGGGCAGCATGGGAGTTCGGCTCGGCGGCGCCTTCGGTCAGCTGATCACCGCCACACTCGGCGCCCTGGTTCTGCTCGGCGTGGCAGGGCTCTTCAAACGTAAACGCAAATAGCCCAGCCAGCAGGAACCTGCCGCGCGTGAAAAATAAGCTGCTGTACCTGGTACACCGCCTGCCGTACCCGCCCAACAAGGGCGACAAGATCGCTTCGTTCAACCTGTTGAAGTTTCTCGCCGAGCGTTACGAGGTGTACCTGGGCACCTTCATCGACGACCCGGACGACCGCGCCTATGTCGACGAGGTACGCGCCTACTGCGCCGATCTTTGCGTTGCCGAGATCAATCCAACCGTCGCCCGGATAGCCAGCCTGCGCGGCCTGCTGAACGGCGAAGCCCTATCACTTCCTTACCTGCGCAGCGCAAAACTGCAGGCTTGGACCGACGGTGTGCTGCGCGACATCCAACCCGAACGCGTCGTGATCTTCAGCGGCCCGATGGCACAGTACGTCAGCGGCAAGGTACCGGCCGGCGCCGTCACGCTGTTCGATATGGTCGATGTCGACTCGGAGAAATGGCGCAGCTACGGTGAGCGCAAGCGCTGGCCGATGAGCTGGCTGTACCGGCGCGAGGCCGACAAGTTGCTCGAGTTCGAGCGGCGCATGGCAGCCGAGTTCGATGCCACGGTGTTCGTGTCGAAAGAGGAGGCCGAGCTGTTTCGCGACCTCGCGCCCGAATCGGCGGCCAAAACCACCTACCGCATCCAGGGCGTCGACAGCGACTTCTTCGATCCGTCGGAAACGCTCGACAACCCCTACCCGCGGGGCGCACCGGCGCTGGTGTTCACCGGCGCGATGGACTACTGGCCGAACATCGACGCCGTCTGTTGGTTTGTCGATGAGATCTTTCCACATATTCGCGCCCAGGTGCCGCACGCCGTCTTCTACATCGTCGGCATGCGACCCTCGCCGGAAGTCAGCAAACTCGGCGATCGCGACGGGGTGATTGTGACCGGCGGGGTTCCCGACGTGCGCCCCTACCTCGCGCACGCACACGCCGCCGCGCTGCCGCTGCGCATCGCGCGCGGCATTCAGAACAAGGTGCTCGAGGCGATGTCGATGCAGCTGCCGGTGATCGCAACCCCCGGGGCGATGACGGGTATCCAGCCCTATCCCGGCTTCAGGCCGACGATCAGCGACGACCCGGCCGTGTTGAGCAATGCGGCGATCCGCCTGCTCGAAGCCGATCGCCACGCCGACACCGCCGGCCGTCAGTGCGTGCTCGAACGTTACAACTGGAGCGCCAACCTGGAGCGCATCGCACGCGTCCTTGAAAGCGGGCGGGTTGAGCCCGATCTATAGAAACCGCAAGGTTGTTGCGCTGCGACTTCGCCGGCCACTCAGGCTAGAATTCGCGCCCTGACGCCTGATTTGAACGCTCCGCAAGAGAAAGGTACTGCCTTCATGGCCATCGCCACGCCCGAACTGATCGCCAAGCAGATTGGCGAATCCATCTCCGTCAAGCAGGCGATGCTGGCGGACGATCGCCTGATCAATCAGATCGCCGAAGTGGCGGACCTGATCGTCGACACCTACCGCGCCGGTGGCAAGGTGTTGATTGCGGGCAACGGCGGCAGTGCGGCCGATGCCCAGCATATCGCCGCCGAGCTGGTCAGCCGCTTCACCATGGAGCGCCCGGCATTGCCGGCGATTGCCCTGACCACCGACACCTCGATCATTACCGCCATCAGCAACGATTACGGCTACGACAATCTGTTCAGCCGCCAGCTCGAGGCCATGGCGCGCCCGGGCGATGTCTTTCTGGCGATCTCGACGTCGGGCAACTCAGCGAACGTGGTGCGGGCGCTCGAAGGCGCGGCCGCGCTCAAGCTGGTCAGCGTAGGCATGACCGGTGCGACGGGTGGGAAATTGAAAGCGTATTGCGATCACTGCCTGTGCGTGCCATCGACCGACACGGCACGCATCCAGGAAGGCCACATCACGATTGGCCACATCCTATGCGAAACGACCGAACAGGGGCTGTTCGGCAACGCCTGACGCACCCGGCACGGGCCCGGTCTGCGCGACCGCGCCTTCGGGCTGTGCCTTGATCTGAACCCGGGCGGGTTGCCCGGGCAGGGAACGCCTTACAAACGATCGCCGCGAGCGGCTGGCGCCTCGACCGGACCCAGCGGCGACGGCGATCCGACCGCCATATCGCCCGCCAGAACCGGGTTGTTCCAATAGCTCGAACGGTGCACCGGATGGCTGCGAAGCTTCTGTGCTTCCGCTGCCACCGCCTGATTCCAGCTGCTTGCTCCGTAACCTTCTCCCTGGTCCTGCGCCTGTGCGGCCATTGCACCGGCGGACATTGAAGAAAGAAGCGCCAAAACTACTAACGTCTTCATTACTGCATTCTCCATAACTACATTAGGCATATTTATATGCCCCATAAGTGGATATTAGTAGCGAAATCGGCCGCAGAATCAAGATCTTTAGCGAATTAAGCGAATTTGTGATCAATTTCGCTTATGCCGATCGCCTATCCACCAGGGCATTCGCCCGATTCACAGTAATTATGACAGCTCAGAAGTAATTTTTATCCATGACAATTGTTAATTAATGAAAAACTAATGTATCGGTCAACATCACCCGCACCCCGGGCTCCAGCAGGGGTGCTTAAAACACTGTTTTAATTAGTTTTATTAGATCCGCAGACCCGCGTAGCGCTTGCGGAAGCGATAGTCGATAAACGCCACGCCGACGCCAAAACCAACGACGAGGGCAATCAGGCCGACGATCCAGGCCTGGTGGCGCGTCACAATCCCCGGCCGCGTAGCCGCCTGCTCGGATTCGACCGGTAGCTCGCCCGCCGACAGCAGATCGATCGCGCGCTGCACCCGGGTTTCAAGTTGGTCCAGACGCGCGTCGGCGCCGATGTCGGGCACGAGCTGCGGGGCGGCCGCTGCTTGTTGCAGCGCCTCAATTCTGGCATTCGCCTTGTCGAGCGCATCCTGCAGTTCACGCTCACGGGCACTCGGCGCCGACGGTGCGTCAGCAGAGCCCGCGGCGTCCACCTCGGATTCATTCTCGGCCTTCAGCGTATCCAGTTCCTTCTTCATCTGGCGCAGCTTGGTCTGCGTTTCGAGCAGCAGGGCTTTGGCCGGTTTTTCTTCGGTGACATAGGCCGATTCCACCCACCCGGTGGTCTGGTCGGCCATGCGCACCCGGACGAACTGGGTCTTGCGCTCGAGGATCTCCAGCGGCGTGCCGCTCGAGATCAGTTTTTTCGGCGAACCTTCGACACTCGGTTCGGCGTAGATACCGACGACCAGTTTGTCGGTGATGTGGGCGGCATCTGCCGTAGCGGCAAGGAACAGGAGGACGACCAGCAATCGGCGGGTTATCGGTGGCATCACACTTCTTGGGTGGCTAATCGGAACCCGCTTAGTGTAGCGGGATTTATTGCGACCGACCGGGTGCGCGACACGGCGCCTAGGCGTCTTGGTTCTCGTTCGCGTGGCGCAGCCAGCGGTACAACCCGACTGCCACATCACCGAGTTCACTGACCGTCTCGCGGTGAGCCGCTTCGTTCGGCGGGTCAAACCACTGCGCCTCGTCATACATCAGGAACGACAGGATCGGCGTCAGCAGTGCAGCGGCCTGCTCATCGGCTAGCAGGCTCTCGCGTTTGGCTTCGCCGAGATACTCCATGCCCGAGGCGTAACCCTGGCACCAGCCGTAGGGCAAGGGCAGCATGCTGCCGTCGTCGCGTGGCATCTGCAGTATCAACGGGCCATATTCCGCGCACTCGAGATCGGTCAGCAACTGGCGACGAAACCGCTCGAGCAGCTCGCGCAGACCGTTGTCGCCAGCCAATCCGCCCAGCACCCGATCGAGAACCGCGGACGAACCGGCGTCCGGAGTGACCGCCGTCGCCGTCAGAAAGCCATGCGCGACATCCAGCGGCATGCACGCCGCCTCTTCCATCTGCTCGACCAGGGTAGTCTGCAAGCGGTCGAGCTCCTCCGGCACCAACGGCTCGGTCGCACCCATCAGGCAGCGATCCCGCTGTGCCGCAGCAGGGCATCGATCTCCGGCTCCCGCCCACGGAATGCCACGAACAGCTCCATCGCGTCCTTCGAGCCGCCCTTTTCGAGAATGTTTTGCAGGAACGACTGGCCGGTCGCCTGGTCGAACACGCCTTTCTCCTCGAACAGGGAGAAAGCGTCGGCCGACAGCACCTCGGCCCATTTGTAGCTGTAGTAACCGGCTGCGTAGCCGCCGGCAAAGATATGCGAGAAACCGTGCGCGAAGCGGTTCCAGCTCGGCGGCTGGATCACTGCGACCTCGCGACGCACCTCGTCGAGAATCTCGTAGATGCGGCCGCCTTTGGCCGGGTCGTATTCGCGGTGGATGCGAAAATCGAACATCGCGAATTCGAGCTGGCGCACCATCATCATCGCCGACTGGAAATTCTTGGCCGCGATCATGCGATCGTACAGATTGTCGGGAATCGGCTTGCCGGTATCGACATGCGCGGCGAACAGGTCGAGCGCCTCGCGCTGCCAGCAGAAGTTTTCCATGAACTGCGAAGGTAGCTCGACCGCATCCCAGGCGACGCCATTGATCCCGGAGACAGCGACATAGTCGACCCGCGTCAGCATGTGGTGCAGGCCATGCCCGAACTCATGGAACAGCGTCTCGACCTCGTCATGGGTCAGCAACGAAGGCTTGCCACCGACCGGCGGGGTGAAATTGCAGGTCATGTACGCGACCGGGATCTGTTCGACGGTCTGGGTCTTCATGCGCGACTGGCAATCATCCATCCAGGCGCCGCCCCGCTTGTTCTGGCGCGCGTACAGATCGAAATAGAACTGGCCGCGCAGCCCGCCGTCATGGTCGCGGATCTCGTAGAACTTCACATCCGGATGCCAGGTATCGATGCCGTCGACCTCATGAAAGGTCACGCCATACAAACGGCCGACAACCTCGAACATGCCGGGCACGACGCGGGTGGCCGGAAAGTACGGCTTCACCTCTTCCTGCGTGATGTTGTAGCGATGTTGACGCAGCTTCTCGCTGTAGTAGGCCACGTCCCACGGGTTCAATTCGTCAACGCCGTGATGTTCCGCCGCATAGGCCTGGAGTTCGCCCAGTTCACGCTCGGCCTGGGGCTTGGAGCGTGCGGCCAGATCGTGCAGAAAATGCATGACCTCATCGGTGGAGCGCGCCATCTTGCGCGCCAGCGAACGTTCGGCGTAGTTGTCGAAGCCCAGCAGCTGCGCCTGTTCGTGGCGCAAGGCCAGGATGCGCTCCATGTTGTCGCTGTTGTCGAACTTGCCGGCATTCGGCCCCTGATCACTGGCCCGCGTCTGGTAGGCCTCGTACATCTCGCGGCGCAGCTCGATGTCGTCGGCGTAGGTCATCACCGGGTAGAAAGACGGAAAGTCGAGGGTCAGCACCCAGCCCGACATCTCGCGCTCTTCTGCAGTGTGCTTGGCCAGATCCAGCGCCGATTCGGGCAGCCCGGCCAGCGCATCGACATCGTCAATCTGCTTGATCCAGGCATGGGTCGCATCCAACACGTTCTCGGAGTAGTTGCTGGTGAGCTTCGACAGCTCCTGGCTGATCTCCTTGTAACGCGCCTTCTTCTCTGCCGGCAGGTCTACACCGGACAGGTGAAAGTCGCGCAATGCGTTATCCAGCACCTTGCGCTGCGTGGCATCAAGATCGTCTGTTTTCTCGAAAACCGCCTTGTAGGCGGCGTACAGCTTTTCGTTCTGGCCCATCTCGGTGCTGTAGTCGGAGAGCTTCGGCAGGCAGGCGTTGTACGCGGCGCGCAGCGCATCACTGTTGACCACCGAGTTCATATGCGACACCGGCGACCACACCCGGCCCAGGCGGTCTTCCCATTCCTCGATCGGTTCGACCAGATTGCCCCAGCTGGGCTCAGCGGTGGCCTCGAGCAGTTCGGCGATATGGTTGCGGTTGTCGGCCAGAAGCTGGTCGATCGCCGGCTCAACGTGTTCAGGTTTGATCTGCGAAAAGGCCGGCAGGCCGTCCTGTTCGAGCAAGGGATTGGTCATGTCGTGATACTCATACGCACGGAAGCAATGCCTCGATTCTTACACGAAGCGATGCAGAACGGCAGGGTGGAAAACCGCGGTGTTGCTGGCTGTTTAGCCTGTAAACGACGATCAGGATGGGGCAAGCGTCGGACTGTACAGCAGCAGCACGTTCAGCTCGTCGCTGGGCACCGGCTTGCCGAACAGGAAACCCTGCACCTCGTCGCAACCGGTGCCGCGCAGGAACGCGCTTTGCTCCGGTGTCTCGACGCCCTCGGCCACCACGCGCAGGCCGAGGCTGTGCCCCATCGCGATGATCGCCGACACGATGGCGGCGTCGTCGGAGTCACTCGGGATATCGCGGATGAAGGAACGATCAATCTTGAGCTTCTGCACCGGAAAGCGCTTTAGATAGGCCATCGATGAATAGGCGACGCCAAAGTCATCGATCACGAGGTTCACACCGAGATCATGCAGCATGCGCATCTGCTTTTCGGCGCGGAACGGTCCTTCCATGACCCAGCTCTCGGTAATCTCGAGTTCCAGCCTGTCGCCGGGCAGACCGCTGTTCTGCAAAGCGGCAGCCACGGTTTCGTGCAGCGCTTCATCGTGGAACTGACGTCCCGAAATGTTGACCGACAGGCGGCCGAACTCCAACCCCTGCGACCGCCATTGCTGGGCCTGGCGACACGCCTGGTTCAATACCCAGGCACCCAAGGGCACGATCAGGCCGCTGTCTTCGGCTACCGGGATAAAACGTGACGGCGGAATCTGGTTGCCCTCGCTGTCTTTCCAGCGGGTCAGCGCCTCGACGCCGACCAGACGGCCCGATGCGAGATCGTACTGCGGCTGATAACACAGCGAGAATTCGTCGTGCTCCAAGCCATGGCGGATCTGACGCGTCAGGTGCAGACGCTCTTCGGCGCGCTTGTTCATCTCCGGCTCGTAGAAGGCATAGCGGTTCTTGCCGCTCTCCTTGGCCTGGTACATCGCGGCGTCGGCATGTTTCAACAGCGTCTGTACGTCGCGGCCGTCGTCGGGAAACAGCGCGATACCGATGCTGGTCGTCACGCGGTTTTCCTGGCCGCTGATTTCGTAGGGCTCGGTGATGACCTGCAGCAACTGGTCACAGATCGCCTGCACGTCTGACGCCTGGCCAACGTCGCCGAGCACCACGGCGAACTCGTCACCGCCGATCCGCGCCACGACATCGGCCTTGCGCAAGCGCGATGTCAGACGTACACCGACCAATCGCAGCACCTCGTCACCGGCGGCGTGCCCGTAGGTATCGTTGATCAGTTTGAAGCCGTCGAGGTCGAGAAACAGCAGCGCCAAGCGGCCGCCCGAGCGTGCGACGCGGTTGATCGCATGCAGCAGGCGGTCCTGCAGCAATACGCGGTTCGGCAGTTCGGTGGTGGCATCGTAGTGTGCCAGGCGATGGATACGCTCGGCCGCGAACTTCTCGGCCGAGATATCGCTGAACATGCTGACATAGTGCTGCAGGCGATTGCCGCGATCGCGTACCGCAACGACGGTGCGGTTCTCCGGATAAACCTCGCCGTCGCGTCGCCGGCTCCACAGCTCGCCGACCCAGTTGCCACGGCGGTCGAGCGCCGATTGAATCTCGTCGCGTAGGTTGGGATCGTCGCGGCCGGCGCTGAGCATGCTGTCGCGCCGACCCAGAACATCGTTTTCCGACCAGCCGGTGATCTCGGTGAAGGCCTCATTGACCTTGCGGATACGGTGTTCGGTGTCGGTGATCATGATGCCCTGCGGGCTATGATCGAACACGCTTGCCGTGAGCTGCAGCTCTTTCTCGACCTGCATGCGCCCGATCTCGAGCGAGATTCGATCGGCGTACAGACCAAGCACCGGATGAATCCAGGAGTCCTTGCTCATCGGCTGGGTGTCGGCGACAACGACGATGCCGATCTTTTCGCCCTGGGCATTCTTCAATGCGGCCCCGAAATAGCCGTCGATCTCGAACTCGGCGATCAGCCGGCTGTCCGGATAGATCTCACCCGCCCCCTGCCTGATGAACACTCGGTCATGCTGTAAGACATCGACGCAAGGCGAGCCTTTGAGCTCGTAGGTGAACCGCTTTCCCGCCTGCTCGTCGGCCCAGAAGGCGACCGCGGAGATCTTGTTTTTGGTGTCGTCGGTGTAAGTAGCGATGTACGCGTAGGCGACGCCGTAGGCCGACGTCAGCAGGCGCACGCAGTCGGTGAAGAAACGCGTGCCACCGCTCGATGAAGCGGACGCGAGCGCAGCTACCGCTTCGAGAGCACGGTCGCCCGGGCGTTGATCGGCGATGCCGACTGTGCCGCCGAGTTCAACCTGCGGTGGTCCGATCTTTTTGGGCAACAACACGCGTTCTCACAATCCTTTAGACAATCCCATATTAGCCGAAGCGACAACCCGCCGATTGCGCGCGTCACAGCAAATGTCGCGATCGGGGCGGAAGCTAATTAGGTAACGCTAAAAACCGTTCGCCAAGTCCTTTTCTTAACGTTTTTTTACACTCTTGTCGATAACATCAGGATGAAAGACCCGCCAAAAAGCGCGAACCCGAAGAACCCCAATCGCATGCGCCAGCGGTAGCGCGACAGCAGGTCGAATTCCTCCATGTTCGACAGCAGAAAATAGCGCCCGTCTGCGGGTTTCCCGAGCGTGTGGGTCGACTCGCCCAGCAGGTGTTCGGCCAATTCGGCAGATGCCTGTTTTTCGGCGAGGCGGCGCGCCCTTTCCCATTCCTCGGCATCGATCAACCCATCGCGGTTGGTATCGAAGCGCTCGCGCAGCGTGTCCGGCCGCTGCTTCCATTCGCGCAGCACCTCCGCCGTCAGTTGGCTCAGGCTGGCGACCTGATCGGCAGGACTCAGGGTGCGAAACTGACCGATCACGTATAGCGGATCATCGTGCATGATCAGCGCTTCCGTATAACGGTAGTCGCCGGAGTCGACACCAATACTTTCGAAAATCCTGCCACTCCAATTGGCAAGCAGGTCAGGCATGGCGCCCAGGGCGACCGTACGCATGTGCACCCCCGGTGGCTCCCAACCGCTGCCATTATCGAACCAGGAACGTTTGTGATTGGTCGACACCTCGGCGCCTTCCGGGTCGATGACGCAGATCCCCGTGGCATCGTGCAGCGCAAAAATGGCATCGCTGGTACCGGTTTCCACCGTGCTCCAGTTCTTGCCGTTGTACTTCTGAATGCGATAGCTGTACCAGCAGCAGGCGGTCTTGGATAACGGCGCAATGATGGGCTCACCATCGAGCATGCGGGCCTTGCCGATGAGTTCGACGTACCCCTGCGGCGCGGAGCGCACGCGCGCAGTCGGCACATCTTCGATGTGACGCGTTCTGCGCAGACCGGAGAATCCGAAGTAGAACGCCACCGCAGTCAACCCTGCGGTGATAAAGAGGTACATGGCCGGCGCATGCGCCAGCTTGTACAGGAAGTCAGACATGGCTTACTGAAACAGGGCGCCCACGTTCACGTCAGCGGTTTCCTCAACACTGAATTCAAGCAGATCGGCCGATTTGAAATTGAACATGCGCGCGATGATCACATCGGGGAACTGCTCGATGCGCACGTTGTTGGCATTGACCGAGGCGTTGTAGAACTCGCGACGGTCGGCAATACCGTTTTCCAGCCCGCTGATGCGCGATTGCAGATGCTGGAAACTCTCGTTGGCTTTCAGATCGGGGTAGGCTTCAGCGACCGCGAACAAGTTGCCCAGCCCCATGCGCAACATCCCTTCCGCACGACCGACGCCATCAACATCGTGCGCCTCTTGCGCACTGGCGACGGCGGCACGCGCCCGCATCACCTGCTCGAGCGTCTCACGCTCGTGTTTCATGTACTGCTTGCAGGTCTCGACCAGTTTCGGCAGCTCGTCGTGGCGCTGCTTCAGCAGCACCTCGATATTCGACCAGGCCTGGCTGACGGCGTGTTTCAGCCCTACCAGGTTGTTGTAGATCACAATGGCATACACGATCACGACTACCGCAACACCAATGAAAACCATTGTTCCTACACCCATTTTCCCGGCTCCTTATGCCTGTTAAGTTGTTGTGCAACTATATCGGCAGCTTGTCCAATAATCATGAGTTCTACCCGCAGCTTCGAACAACACGGCCCGCAGATCGACCCGGATGCCTGGCTCGACCCGACCGCGCTGGTCATCGGCGACGTACACATCGGCGCCGGATCGAGCATCTGGCCGGGGGCGATCGCACGCGGCGACATCAACAGCATCCGGATCGGGTGCGATACCAACGTGCAGGACGGCAGCGTGCTGCACAACAGCCACGATGGCCCGTTCATGCCCGGCGGCTCGCCGCTGGTGATTGGCGACCGCGTCACGATCGGTCACCGGGCGATCCTGCACGGCTGCGAGATCGGCGATGACTGCCTGATCGGCATGGGGGCGATCGTGATGGACAAAGTCGTCGTCGAATCCGGCGTGGTGATCGGCGCCGGCAGCCTGGTGACGCCGGGCAAACGCCTGCAATCCGGCTATTTGTATACCGGCAGCCCGGCGCGGCAGGTGCGGCCGCTCAACGACAAAGAAAAGACTTATTTCGCCTACTCGGCGAACTACTACGTCGAGCTGTCGCGCCGCCACAAAGCGGCGCTCGCCATCGACTGAGGCGTTGCATCCAGGCACAAAAAAGCCCGGCGCACCGAAGTGCGCCGGGCTTCGACGTCGGATCGCTTAACGCAGTTCCATAACCTGGTCCATGGTCAGGCCCTGCTTGTCGGCCAGCACCGACACACGGACGCGATCAAACAGTTGCGCCTGCATACGGAAGCTTTCCAGTTGCGTGCGCATTTCCTGGGCCATGGCCGCATCTCCCGATGCTTCCATGTTGGCCGCTGTCTGCTCTACCAGGCCACCGAACTTTTCGACCAGCTTGTGGATGCCGTAGTCGAACACCATCAGCGGCGCCGGCGTGGTGGGTGTGGCGTCGAGCATCGATTGGGCAACGCTGGTCGAGTCGTTGCCGGCGACCAGCATCAATGACTGATCCTTCATCGCGACCTTCACGTTCGGCATAGGCGCCTGAATGCCTACTTCCGGCGGCAGGTCGACAAAGGTGCCGTCGCTCGGCACGTCGAGTGCGGCCAGTGCCGGATTGAACATCGCGCCCATGGCGAAGATGCCACGCGGGTCATCCACCGCCGCCAACAGGCCGGCCTTGACGTCGGTCGGCATCATGGTCTGCGGATCGAGCGTCAACTCGTCGAGTTGCAGATTGAAACCCTTCACGCCCGCGGTCATCGGGCCAAACACCATGCTCAGCTGCGGAATCGCCTGCTGGATCTCGTCTTTGTCGACCCACTCGCACTCCGCACCGTTATTCATGACGTAACGCAGTAGCGACTCGATGCCGTTGCGCAGCTGCGGCAGGTCGACGCCCACGCCGACCGACATCATGCCGTCATACGGCTGACCGACACCCGGTACCGGGGCGGCGAGCTTCTGCAGCTGTTCGGCCACGACCGGACTGGTTTCCCAGGTGAAGCGCGCGACCATGCGTTCGTCTTTGGCCTCGGTAATGCCGGCCACCATGCGCGGCATGTTGGCCACCACGCCTTCGGTCAATGCCGAACAACCCGCTGACATCGGTACCGGTTCCGGCTGCAGGGCCTTCATGATCTCGGCGTTACGCCCGGTCGCTTTGCCCAGGGCGATGCTCAACAAGGTATCCACCTTGATGAAGCCCTCGCCGTAGCCGACGAAACCGTATTTGTCGGTAAGCGCCTTGATGTCGCCATTGTCGGCCAAGGTCTTTTCCGGTGCGCTCTGGCCCAGCAACAAGGGCAAATCGGTGTCGAAACGTGAGTCGACGAGCGCGCCGGCGATCGCGTACTGGTCGGTGACGGCCAACACCGCGTCCACCGGGCCCATATCGATGCGGCGGTATTCCAGCTCACCTGCCTTGGCGCGGTCGGCGGCAACGCCGGCTTTCTGCTCGACACGGTCGAGCATCGCGTTGAACTTGGCGGCATCGGAGATCTCGACACGCATCGCCGGCAACACGCCGATGCCGTAGATTACCGAGCGCGGCGCCGGCTCGAGGCCGAGTTCACGCACCTGTTCGATCGACTCATGACCCTCGAATTCCGACAAGATGGCGTCGAGAATATCGAATCCCTTGGCGACCTTTTCCGACTCGGGCGAGCCGGCGGCTTCGGCTTCGATCTGCTCGCGCACACTCGCAAAAATCTTGCGTTGCGAGGCAAGTTGCGCGGCGTAGTAGTTGCCGAGCTTGTCACGCAGACCATCCGGCAGCTTTTCACGCGTTACAAATACATAAGGGGTTTCGGCCGGCACAAATTGCAGTAGTCCGGCTTCCGGCGGCTCTGCTTCTTGCGTACACGAGGCTGTCAATCCCAGCAATACAGATGCAGCCAGGGTTCGCTTTATAAAACGGGGCATTCGACTCACTCCAGGGTCAAAACAAATTCAAAACAAAACTAGGCGGCCCGCAATTGCTCGATGACCGCTTCGGTGTCCGGGCGAACGCCGCGCCACAGCCGAAACGACTCTGCCGCCTGCTCGACCAGCATGCCAAGGCCATCCAACGCTCGCTGAGCACCGTGATCCCGGCCCCAACGCACGAATGCCGTGGGTTCATGACCGTACAGCATGTCGTATGTCCAGCCGCCCGTTGCCAGGCAGTCGTCCGGAATGGCCGGTACTTTAGCCGCCAAACCGGCAGCCGTACCATTAATAATCAGATCAAATTGCTGATTTTCGAGCTCATCCAGGCCGCAACCGAGCACATTTCCCGCATCGGCGGTAGCGCCCGCCAAGGCAAGCGCCTTGCCCGGCGTACGGTTGGCCACTACCAATTTGAGCGGTTGTTCAGCCAGCAAGGGGCGCAATACGCCACGCACTGCGCCGCCCGCTCCGAGCAACAGAATGCGAGCACCTTGCAGGCGGAATCCGTGATTGCAGCCCAGGTCGCGCACCAGGCCGACACCATCGGTATTGTCGCCGAGCAGACCGTCTTGTTCGACGATCAGGGTGTTGACCGCACCGGCATCGGCCGCGCGGTCGGTCAGGCGATCGGCCAGACGGCAGGCCCGTTCCTTGAACGGTACCGTGACGTTCAGCCCACGCCCCCCTTTGGCGACGAATTCTTCCACGTCGTCCTCAAACTCTTCGAGGTCGCCGAGAATCCGGCCGTATTCAACATCCTGTCCGGTCTGGGCGGCAAACGCGGCGTGGATCTGCGGTGATTTGGAATGTTCGATAGGGTTGCCGATGACGGCATAGCGATCGGACATCAAAAAGCCTGCTGTGGTGCAACAAAGTCGCGCATTGTACGCGCCGAGCACGGATTGGGTACCGTTTCCGCACTACAAAAACGATCGCTCAGCAACCATTGCAGTACACGTCAATTTCTGAAAAGGGCGAAAAACTTTTGCAAAATGAGTGTCCTACAAACCGCTCAAACAAGGTAAAGTCAAGAATGTAGTGCATCGGCCGATGTGTTCCGCACACGGTTTGACAGAATCAGACGAGAGATCACTATGCACCTGAGTTGTGCCGAGAATCGAGTCAGTCGGGGCTTACGACTGATCACTGCGGGCGTTGCGTTGTGGGCAGCAAACGCCATCGCAGATCTACCCAAGTGCCTCTTCGTTTCGTCATATCACAAGGGATATGCGTGGTCCGATGGCGTTGAGCGCGGCTTGCGCAGTACGCTCGACGGCAAGTGCACATTGCGTCAGTTCGACATGGATACCAAGCGCAAGAAAAGCGAAGGCGAGATCGAAGCGGCGGCGAAGAAAGCCAAGGCCTTGATCGAAAACTGGCATCCCGATGTTGTAATAACCGCAGACGACAATGCCGCCAAGTACCTGATACAGCCCTATTATAAAGACGCCAATATGCCGTTTGTATTCTGTGGCATAAACTGGACGGTGGGCGAGTACGGCTTTCCTTACGACAATGTGACAGGGATGATCGAGGTCGCGCCGGTAAAAGCGATGATCGATGAAGCGGTCTCTCTGGTACCGGGCGCCCGGCGCGTTTTGTATATCGGCGCCGACACCTCGACCGAAGTGAAGAACGCCGACCGCATGCGCAAAGCGGCCGAAAGACGCGGTCTGCAACTGGATGAAAAATTCGCCGGCGACCTGGATGCCTGGGTTGCAGCATACGCCGCCGGCCAGGAATACGATTTCGTGATCATCGGCAGCAATGCCGGGATTAACGACTGGGACGAGCAGAAGGTGATCGAGGCGATACTGCCGATCAGCGATCGACTGACCGTGACCAGTCACGAATGGATGATGCCGGTTGCCATGATCGGTATGACCAAGGTGCCTGAAGAACAAGGCGAGTGGGCAGGACAGGTTGCCATGCAGATCCTCGAGGGTACGAAACCGGTGTCGATTCCCGTGATTGCCAACCGCAAATGGGACCTCTACCTGAACGCACAACTGGTTGAAGCAGCCGGTTTGATCATCCCCGCCCAACTTGCCAGCAAGGGCAAGGTTTTTCACTGATCCACCGCCATGTCGTTGTTGAACTCTCATTTCAGCCGTAGGTTCGTCGCCGTATTGCTCGGCATCGTGGTGATGTGCCTCGCCTTGGCGCTGGCGATCTACAACGACCTGAACACGGCCGAAACCGAGTTCACCGAGCTGAACAACGAGATCGAGACTGCGTTGACCCGTCGGCTGGACAACATCAACGCCTCGCTGCGTTCGCTCAGCGGCATGCACCACGCGATGACCCGCCTGACGCAACAGGAACTGTCGGCATTCGCCCAGGAAATCGGCCGCAGCCATCCTTACATCAAGGCGATCCTGCAATTGCGCCTGGTAGAACAGGAAGAGCGCGCGGCCTATGAAGACGAGTTTCGCGAGAGCGGCTTCCCAACCTTCCAGATGCTCGGCAGCGACACCAACGGCGCCATGGTCACCAGCCCGGTGCACGATACCTACATGTCGCTGAACTTCATCGAGCCACTCGATCCCGGTCTGGCACGCTATCTCGGTCTCGACTTCTACTCGCGTGAAGAGCTCAAGGCCGGCGTCGAACGCGCCGTGCGCAGCGGCGAGGTATCGATTTCGCCATCGCACCCGATCGATCGTGATGCCTTCCTGGCCTTCAAGGCGGTGTACAAAGGGTTCTTCGTACCCCGCTCCGCCGAGCAACGGGTCGCCCAGGTGCATGGCGCTTATGCCTTGCTGATCGATGCACATACGGTGTTCGAAGACATCATCGACCATTACCGCCACCTCGGCCTGCGCCTGGTGACACTCAACGACGGCGAGGAAACCCCGCTGTTCGAAAAAGTCACGCCGCGTTCCGACAGCCTTGCTTCGCGCCTGCTGCCACACCAGAAGAGCACACGCGAGATCGACCTGGGGCCGGCCAAATTCCGCATCCACGTCGAAAGCCCGGTGAGCTCGGCGACGTTCAAGCCGGCGCGCTGGGCCACGGTGATGGTCACCTTCCTCGGGTTGTACATCGCCGCCGTCGCCGTGGTATTCACCCGCATCCGCGCCGCCGAGGCCGCACGCGAGGCCAAGGAACAACTCTTCCAAGAAAAGGAACGTGCGCAGGTTACGCTGCAGTCGATCGGTGAAGCGGTAATCACGACCGACCCGACCGGTGTTGTCGACTTCATGAACCCGGTCGCCGAACACCTGACCGGTTGGGACGCACACGAGGCCTGCGGTCGCCACCTCAACGAGATCTTCTCGCTGGTTTCCGAATCCGACGGCACCGCGCTGCCCGACCCGATCGCCCGCGCCCTGCGCGATCACGACGAGTCCGAGGCCGCCGCCATCATGGTGCGCAGTGACGGTGCAACGATCGCGGTCATCGAGAACGCCGCGGCGATCCGCGACAGCGACGGCAACTTCACCGGTGCCGCACTGATCGTGCGCGACGTCAGCCGCGAACGTAACCTGCTGCGCGAGATGGCGTTCCAGGCTACCCACGATCCGCTCACACGCCTGATAAACCGCCGTCAGTTCGAACGCGAGCTGATTGCCGTGATCGAAGATGCGATGAAGGCAGAAAGCCAGCACGCCTTAATGTACATCGACCTCGACCAGTTCAAGGCGATCAACGACAGCTGCGGCCACATCGCAGGCGACCAGCTGCTGAAGCAGGTCGCCAGCCACCTCGGCGAAAATATTCGCCGGCTCGACCGCCTCGCGCGCCTGGGCGGCGACGAGTTCGGCGTGCTGCTGCGCGACTGCAGCATCAAGAAAGCACTCGAGGTCGCCGAATCGCTGCGCCACGAGATCAAGGACGTGCACCTGCACTGGGAAGACAAGAGCTTCCGCATCAGCCTGAGTATCGGCGTGGTTGCGATCAACAAAGACAGCGGCAGCCTCGACGAGGTACTGCGCGCCGCCGATGCAGCCTGCTATGTCGCCAAGGACCAGGGTCGCAACCGGGTGCACTATTACCAGCCGAACGACGAGATGCTGGCGCGCCGCAGCAGCGACATGCAGTGGCTGCACAAACTGCGTGAGGCGATCGACAACGATCAGTTGGTGCTGTATACGCAGACGATCTTCCCGTTGAACGACGACAAACCGCAACCGCCGATGAGCGAGTTGCTGGTGCGCATGATCGACAACGACGGACGCCTGGTGCCGCCGATGACCTTCATCCCGGCAGCCGAGCGTTTCAACCTGATGTTCGATCTCGACATCTGGGTGATCGGTTCGGCCTTCCGCCAGTTCGCCGAGTTGTGGCGGCGCTTCCCGGACGATCCACGCATCTTCACGATCAACCTGTCGGGCCAGTCGCTGGATCACCCGGACCTGGAACGTGCGATCCAGGAACTGGAGATGCAGTACAACGTCGATCCACATCGCATCTGCTTCGAGATCACCGAGACCAGCGTCATCGCCAATATGGATCGCGCGCTGAGCCTGATGGATCAGCTGCGTCGCCGCGGCTTCCTGTTCGCGCTGGACGATTTCGGTACCGGCCTGAGTTCGTTCGCCTACCTCAAGAAGCTACCGGTGGACTACCTCAAGATCGACGGTGAGTTCGTGCGCGACATCCTGCACGACCCGGTCGACAAGGCCATGGTCGATACCATCAAGCGCATCGGCGGCGTGCTCGGCATGATGACGATCGCCGAAGCGATCGAAGACGCTGAGACCTGCCAATTGCTGAACGCCATGGGCATCGACTACGGCCAGGGTTATCACCTGGGCAAACCCGAGCCCGGCCAGATCATGCCGCAGACGTCGAACGTGATTGCGTTCAAGAATGGTAAGTAGAACTCAGTCCCAGCGCACCGGGTAGCTACCCGGTTCATACAGATTGTTGCTGATCAGCGCCGCGACCAGCAGGATCAGACTGCCGAGCAGCACCGGAAACACATAACCCCAGCCGAGACCGTGCACGGCCTCTGAGCCGATCACGGCAATCAACGCCGTCGCGCCGCCGGGCGGGTGCACGGTACGCGTGATCATCATCAAGGCGATCGCCGTAGACACCGCGGCCGCCTCCTGGATGAACATGGTATCCGGCAGATAGCTGAAGCAGGCGACACCGACCAAGGCCGAGATCACGTGGCCGCCGATCAGATTGCGCGGTTGAGAGAAAGGGGCCTTGGGTGCACCGAACAACAGCACGGCAGATGCCCCGAACGAGCCGATCACCAGCAGTTGCAGGGTCGGCAGGCGGTCGACGACAAACGCCAAGGCGGCCATCCCGACAAAGGCGCCGAGCCACGCCACCAACACCGCCAGCGGTTTTACCTCGCGACCGCGGCCGTGCCCCTTGAACGGTTTGGTGCGCGCATGGGCGGGATGATCAGCGTCCGGAAGTCGCTCGTCTTCCCGCGGTGGTTGTTCAGTCATTCAGCCACTGCGCGGCGCGTTTGGCGAAATAGGTCAGAACACCGTCGGCGCCGGCGCGCTTGATGCACAACAGCGATTCCATGACCACGGCCTTCTCGTCCAACCAGCCGTTCTGTGCCGCTGCCATGTGCATCGCGTACTCACCGCTGACCTGATAGACGAAGGTCGGCACGCCGAACTGGTCTTTCACCCGGCGCACGATGTCCAAATAGGGCATGCCCGGCTTGACCATCACCATGTCCGCCCCCTCGTGCAGGTCGAGCGCCACCTCGCGCAGTGCCTCGTCGCTGTTGGCCGGGTCCTGCTGATAGGTGTACTTGTTACCCTTGCCGAGGTTGGCAGCCGAACCGACCGCGTCGCGAAACGGGCCGTAGTAGCTGCTGGCGTACTTGGCCGAATAGGCAAGGATGCGGGTGTTGATATAGCCCTCGGCCTCGAGCACGTCGCGAATATCACCGATGCGCCCGTCCATCATGTCCGACGGCGCGACGATGTCGGCACCGGCCTCGGCATGCGACAGCGCCTGCCTGACCAGCACCTCGACGGTCTCGTCGTTCATCACGTAGCCATTGCCATCGATCAGCCCGTCCTGGCCATGCGTCGTGAAAGGATCGAGCGCTACATCGGTTATCACACCCAGTTCAGGCACGGCATCTTTGAGCGCCTTGACGGCGCGCTGGGCGAGACCGTCGGGATTGAACGCCTCGGCGGCATCCTCGCTCTTGGCGCTGGGCGGCGTAACCGGGAACAACGCCATCGCCGGAACCCCCAGGCTATGCACGGCTCGCGCCTCTTCGACCAACAGGTCGATGCTGAGCCGCTCGACGCCCGGCATCGAGGCAACCGGCTCGCGTTCACCCTGGCCTTCCAACACAAACACGGGATAGATGAAATCGTCTGGTGTCAGGTGCGATTCACGCATCAGGCGACGCGAGAAATCGTCGCGACGCATCCGCCGCATGCGGGTGTAGGGGTAGCCGGAGAAGGCCTGCGTGTCTTTGGTCATGATGCTGGACCGGTCTGAGTGGCGATCCAGCTATGTTATCACCGCCGCTCAGTCACAGCCGCGAATCAGCCGCCGCACCGTCGGTGCATGCCGACGACTGACGTCGACCTGCTCATCGGTGCCGCGCATCGCCAGCACCAGCTGGCCGGCGGCATCTTTGTGGATCTCGGAAATTTTTTCCGGACTTACCAGCGCCGCACGATGCACACGCAGAAAACGCTCCGGCAGGCGCTCTTCGATCGCGCGCAACGACTCCTCGGTCAGCGCCATGCCCTCGGCATGCCACACCTCGACATACTTGGCATCGGCGCGCAGAAAGATCACCTCGTCGGCCGGTATGCGTTTCACGCCGCCGCGGTAGCTGACGGTGATGTAGCCGTAGTCGGCCGCCAATGCTTGCTGCTGGTCGCTGCTCAGTGCACGGGCCTTGTCGAGCGCGCGTTGTAGCCGCTCGGGTCGCACCGGCTTGAGCAGGTAATCGATAGCGTTGGCCTCGAACGCGGCCAAGGCATGCTCATCGTAAGCCGTCACGAATACCACCGCCGGCGGATTCGACTGCCCTGCAAGGGTCAACGCGGCCTCGATGCCGTCCACACCCGGCATGCGGATATCCAGCAACACCAGGTCGACCGGTATCTTTGCGCAGTGTTCCAGCACCTCGGCGCCATTGCTGGCCTCACCGACGATCCGGTAATCCGGGCCGGCAGCCTCGAGCAGCGATACCAAACGTGCGCGCGCCGGCGCTTCGTCGTCTGCAATCAAAACGTCCATCAGGTCTTCACCGGAAAATGGATGCGCACCTGGTAACAGTCATCGACCTGCCCGACGACCATACCTGCCGCCGGACCGAACGCCGCCTCCAGACGCTCACGCACATTGCGCTGCGCCATGCGGTTACCGCGGCGTGACGAGGTCGTCGCCCCTTCGGGCAGGGTGTTGCGTACGGCGATATTGATGATCCCGTTGCGGTAACGCGCACTCACAGCGATCTCACCGCCATCGGTTGCCGGCTCGATGCCATGATAGACGGCGTTCTCGAGCAACGGCTGGAGCAGCAGCGGCGGCATCTTCGCGTCCATCGGCAGCTCCTCCCAATCCCAACGCATGCGCAGGCGATCGCCCAGGCGCTGCCCCTCGATGCGCAGATAACCGTGCGCGAGTTCCAGCTCGCGCTCGAGCGTCGACAGGGTATCGGCCTGCGACAGCGTCGCGCGAAACAGGTCCGACAGGTCCTGCACCACCTGCTCGGCGAGTGCGGCATCGACACGTGTCAGGTTGGCGATGGTGTTCATGCTGTTGAACAGGAAGTGCGGCCGAATCCGGGCCTGCAGAGCCTGCAGACGCGCATCCGACTCGGCCAGCTCACGCTGGCGTTCGCGGTGCTGCTCATACAGGTAACGCAGGATCACCACGCCGACGATCCCGGCGATCGCGACGTGATGTGCCAGGGCAGGCATCACCGGTTCACCCTGACGCAGCCCCAATGCCTGGGCGGCCCCGAATACCAGTGCGGTGACGGCCACGATTACCAACCAGGCGGCAACGCCGGCAGCCGTATGATCCAATCGCGCCAGAGGCTTGCGCAAAATGCAGTAAAAGGCGCTGACGCTGAGCGCAATCCACTGGATGTAAAGCGAGCGCATGCTCAGCTCGACCCAGAATGCCGAGGCCTGGGTGTAGGCACCCAGTGTCAGGATGATCGCCAGCAGCTCGGCGCTGACCACCACCGCGAACACCATCGGGATGGCACAGAAGTTCGGCAGAAAGGCGCGGTGGGCAGATGAAGTCATCGGTCGAAGTATAAAAGCGTTCCGCTGGCGTGCTCAGTGTGGTCGGCGCGAAGCGAGTATAATCGCGTCCTTTCTCAGTTCTGGTGCCTTGTTCATGTCGGATAAAAAGCTCTGGGCCGGCCGTTTCGCCGAGCCGACCGATGCCTTCGTCGAAGCCTTCACAGCGTCGGTGGAGTTCGACCAGCGCCTAGCACCCTACGACGTCCAGGGCTCGATCGCGCATGCCACGATGCTCGCCAAGCAGGGCATTTTGAGTGACGCCGAGCGCGACGCCATCATCGCCGGACTCGAGCGCATCATGGCGCAGATCGAGGCCGGCCAATTCGATTGGTCGATCGCACTCGAAGACGTGCACATGAACATCGAGGCCGCCCTGACCGAAGATATCGGCATCGCCGGCAAAAAGTTGCACACCGGGCGCTCGCGCAACGACCAGGTTGCGACCGATGTCCGGCTATGGCTGCGCGACGAACTGGCGACGATCGGCGACGCTATCCGCCGCCTGCAGCACGCGCTGCTCGATCTGGCCGAGCGCGAGACGGATACGATCCTGCCCGGTTTCACCCACCTGCAGACTGCTCAGCCGATCACCTTCGGCCACCACATGATGGCCTGGTTCGAGATGCTCGACCGCGATCACGAACGCATGGCCGACTGCGCCAGGCGGCTCAACGTCATGCCGCTGGGTGCTGCGGCACTGGCCGGTACAACCTATCCGATCGACCGTCAGCTCACGGCGGAGCTGCTCGGCTTCGAGCGCCCGGCGGAAAACTCGCTCGATGCGGTCTCAGATCGCGACTTCGCGATCGAATTCGCCGCGGCCGCCAGCATCCTGATGATGCACCTGTCACGCATGAGCGAAGAGCTGATCATCTGGTCATCCGCGCAATTCCACTTCATCACGCTGTCCGACAGCTTCTGCACCGGTTCGTCGATCATGCCGCAGAAGAAGAACCCGGACGTACCGGAACTGATCCGCGGCAAATCCGGCCGCGTGTTCGGTCACCTGATGGCACTGCTGACGCTGATGAAGTCGCAACCGCTGGCGTACAACAAGGACAACCAGGAAGACAAAGAACCGCTGTTCGACGCGGTCGACAATGTGAAAGGCTCGCTCAAGGTATTCGCCGACATGATGCCGGCGGTCACCTGCAACGCCGATGCGATGCGCGACGCCGCCTCCAAGGGGTTTGCCACCGCCACCGATCTGGCCGATTACCTGGTGCGCAAGGGCGTGCCGTTCCGCGACGCCCACGAGGTGGTCGGCAAGTCGGTCGCCTATTGTGTCGACAAACGTTGCGACCTGGCGGATCTCAGCCTCGAGCAACTGCAGGGCTTTTCCGACGTGATCGACAGCGACGTGTTCGACTGCCTGACGCTCGAAGGCTCGGTTGCCGCACGCGACCACATCGGCGGCACCGCGCCCGCCCAGGTCAAGGCCGCGATCGCGCGCGCCCGGAAAAAGCTCGCCTGAGAACCCGGTCTGGCCGTGGCCCGGCACAACGTGTTGAGATAACCGCCATCGCTGACCACGCATGGCAGGGCATCATGGCCAAAGACAGTCTCGACGATCTCAATGCGCAACTGCTGGCATTCGCCCGCGAGCGCGATTGGGAACAATTTCATTCGCCGAAGAACCTGAGTATGGCGCTGGCCGGCGAGGCCGGTGAACTGCTGGAGCACTTTCAGTGGCTCAGCGAGGAACAGAGCGCCAATCTCGACGCCGACAAAAAGCAGGAGGTCGGCTTCGAGATGGCCGACATCCTGATCTACCTGATCCGGCTGGCCGAACGGCTCGACATCGACCTCGTCGACAGCGCCTACCGCAAAATGGCCGTCAACCAGGCACGTTACCCGGCCGAGCGGGTACGCGGCGATGCCCGTCGCGCCGATGAATACGACTAAACCGGGACGTACTGCGTCCGAAGCCGCCTGTCGCGCGCCTCTTCGCTAACGCTGCGGTCCGCGTAACAGCAAGCGGGTGCGACGCTTCAACTGCCGGATATGCCGCCAGAAACGCGTCGCTGACGGCGCTGCCTGCAGCGTATGCGCCTGGCCGAGCTGCCCCCCGACCAACAACGCATCCGGTACCCGTTGGCGGATGGAGCGCGCGACACTGCCGGTCAGGCCCGGCTCCGCGGCCACGCTGACCCAAAGCACATTGATCGAGAAATCCATGTTGGCGAAAGCCACGCGTTCGCCGAACGATGCACACACGTCGCGGATCGCCTCGGTGACCTGATCGCGACACAACGCCGAGCGCGCCCCCAAGCCCGGGATCAGCATCATGAAATCGGCCAGGGCCCGGCCTTCCTCATCACGCACGGGCGCCACCTGCCACAACGGTTGGGCGGGGTTGAGACACGCCGCACGAGCCGGAGGTTGAGCCTTTCGATCGAGGTCACTCATGTCTAGACATCCTAGCCGGATTCACCAATATCGCCATAAATGGCGGCGCACGTCATACCAATACATCAGCCGCGAGTAGGCACTTACTTGCGCGTCTAACCCCATTTTTGGAAAGGGTGGGTGACAAAATTTCGACTAAAGACGCCCGCCAATCGGCCGACCTAAAAGCAGGGGAACAAACTGTCTTTAGGGACTCGCTTTTGGGGGAGCGAATGGAACAAAGCGAAATGAGTGAAATCGATCAAAACCTGCTGCAACAAGTGCCGTTCGGAATGCTGACGCTGGATACCGACGGCGGCGTTGTATGGGTCAACGAAGCCATGTGCAATATGCTCGCAGTGCAGGACTCGGAACTGCTCGGCAAGTCGATTGCGCAACTACCGGAACACGTACGCAACCTGCTCGAACCCGGGCCCAAGTTGTACCGCATGCCCACCGACCATCGCTGGGTGTGCCGCGAACTGATTGGAAACGATGGCTCACAACGCCTGTTCATCGTGGCCGACGTCTCGCTACAGGAACAACTTGCCGAAGAGAACGCACGCTTGATGCAACAGGTCGAAGACCTGAAGCTGACCGACGAGCTGACGGGGTTGGCCAACAAACGCGCGATCACGCAGGCCCTCGACCTACACATCTCGCGCAGCCGGCGTTACCAGAATCCGCTGAGCACGGTGCTCGTGCATGTCGACCTGTCTGCGTTCAACGGCGTTCAGCCTTTGTCGACCGACCCGATCATCCTGGCTGTATCGCAGTTCCTGCGCGACCGCCTGCGTTGGGTCGACCAGATATCACGCTGGGAAGACAACACCTTCCTGCTGGTACTGCCGGAAACGACCGAAGAGGATGCGCGCGGCCTGGTCGACAAGATCCGCGATGAGCAGGGCAGCATCCAGTTGCCGGAAGCCTATACGGAACTGATGCCGCAACTGGCGTTCGGTGTTGCCTGCTGGAAGAAAGGCGATGACCAACGCACCCTGCTGCGCAGCACGCTGCAAAACATGCAGGAGAGCAGCGGCGCTTGATAGCCGCGTGAGCGGCGATGACGACACAGGCGGTTGACGAACAGGAAGGTCTCGGACGCAAGGACCTCAACCGCATCGTCGCGCGCTTTCTGGCACTCGGTGATCAAAGGCTGGCGCGTATTCGCGCCAGCCTGACCCACGAACAAAGCAACTTCTTCGATCTGCTGCCGCTGCTGTGGCACGTCAATCACCCGACGATGCCCGGCTTCGTCTCGTCCGACACACCGTGCGGCGTCGCCGGTTTCCGCCCGGATCGGATGCAGATTCTGCTCGCGCGTCGCTATGCGCGCGGCTTCAAGGAAGACAAACGTCACCACCAGGAACACGCCATACTCGGCCTGTACCTGATGGGCAGCATGGGCAGCCTCGGCCAAACCGTCGGCAGCGATCTCGACTTCTGGCTATGTCACACCAGCGATATCGATGCGGCTGGACTGGCCACCCTGCGACGCAAGGCAGAACTGTTGGAGCAGTACGCCTCGAGCATCGGCCTGCACGCCCATTTCTTCCTGATGAACGCCGATTCGTTCCGCGGCGGCGTAGTCGAACAGTTGTCGAAAGAAAGCAGCGGCCATACGCAACACACCTTGCTGCTCGAGGAGTTCTACCGCACCGGCATCCTGCTCGCCGGCAACCCGCTGATGTGGTGGATCGTGCCGCCCGAGCAGGAAGCGAACTACACCCAATACACGCAACGACTGGTCAGCAAGCGTTTCATCCGTGCCGATCAGTGGCTCGACTTCGGCGGCCTGCATACGCTGCCGGCCAACGAATTCTTCGGCGTCGCCCACTGGCAGTTGTTCAAGGGGATCGATGCACCGTACAAGTCGCTGCTGAAACTGATGTTGCTCGAGGCCTACGCGGCCGAATACCCCAAGGTCGACTGGCTGTGCCTGGAGACCAAGCGCGTTATCTACGAAGGGGGCGACGCGGATGTCGACCGGGTCGATCCCTATCGGCTGATCCTCGGTCGCATCACCAAGTACTTCACCGAACGCAACGAGCTGGCACGTCTGCAACTGGCGCGCCGTGCTTTCTATTTCAAGGCCGGGCAGCTGCTGGCGCGATCCAACCTGCTGATGGACTGGCGTCGCGAACAGATGATCAGGCAGTGCAACGATTGGGGCTGGGGGGAGAACGAGATCCGGCAACTGGATACGCGTGCGGAATGGAAACTGGAGCGCGTCGTCGAAGAACGCGAGGCACTGGTATCGGAGCTGTCGCGCAGCTACCGCCTGCTGACCGAGTTCGCCCGCGAACTGGATGCCGACGCCGAGTTGAACCAGCAGGAACTGGCGCTACTCGGCAGAAAACTGCACGCCGCACTCGACAAGCGGCCCGGCAAGGTCGACCGCATCAACCCCGGCATCTCGCGCGACCTGTCGGAACGCACGCTGTGGCTGCGCAAGGTGCCGGGCAATCCTGCGCGCTGGCAGCTTTTTCTGCACCCGCCGGAAGACATGCCCAACACACCGGTCAAGAGCTGCATCAGTCTGGTGGAGATTCTTACCTGGATGCATATCAACGGCATCTGCGAACGCAGTACGCAGATCCACTACCAGCCGAAGCCACCGGGGTACGGCGAACCGGAGCAGGACAAGATTCTCAAAACCCTGCGTAAACGTTTTCCGCGCACCCTGCCCGAAGACCACGATCTGACGGCGTACGCCGACGAGGCACAGGGCAAGCAGTCGATCTGGTTCATTAATGTCGGCCATAACCCGCTGGCAACGCTGGCCGATGCCGGCTATCAACTGATCAGCGAACGCGTCGACGCCCTGAGCTTCAGCGGGGTACACGAGTGCCTGGTGGCGAACATCGAACACGTCTACCTGACCAGCTGGGGCGAGGTGATCGTCGAACGCCACCCACAGGGCGGAACCGGCTTGCTCGATTGCCTTTGCCGTTACCTCAACCTGTTCTCGCCGCACAAGCACAAACCGGGCTCGATCGCGGTCTACAGTTTTTCGTCGACCCGCGGCGGCGCGATCGCCAACCGTGTGGCGCGCTTGGCGCAGTCGGTGTGCAGCACCTTCCACCAACTCGGCGAGAATGCGCGCTACCTTCTGCGGATCAGCGACCAGTTTCACGAGATTCGCTATCGCGACGGTCGATACGACTGGTCGCCGATCGGCGAACTGGACGCGCTGTATGACTACCTGGCGCATCCGCAGGACGGCTATGTGCCACTGCGCATCGACCGTATCAGCATGCAGGATTCACCCCTGCCCACGCTGATCAAACGCAGCGAACCCGGGGTGATCCAGGTCTTCTACGAATTGACCGATCGCGGCATCCACCTGTATTTCTTCGACCAACACGGTGCCTTCACCAGTCAATGGATGTCGGGCGCCGACGAATACCATCTGCTGATCCACCAACGCCGCTTCCTCGATGCGGTGATCGAGAATCGTTTGCTCGGACCGCGCGGTGACGGCGCGGCGCAACGCCCCGACGTCAGATTCACCCGCATTCATCGGGTCGCATCGGGGGATCTGCAGCTCAGCATCATGAAGGTGCCGCCGGCAGCGGGAGACGACTACGTCGAACTGGTGGTAACTGTCAGTCCGCGCTGTCGCATCGAAGACGGTTTTCGTCTGCGCCTCGGCCAGCAGTCGTTCGACTCGCAGCAACTGGGCACATCACTCTACCCGCAGGTCGCCAGCCAACTACGTCGCCTGCGACGCAGCAATATCGACTACCCGGTGTACCTGACCGGCATGAAGTCGTTCGACAACAGCGGCAAGAGCAGCTGCAGCCTGATCGACGTGTTGCATTTCAAGCGACAAGTGGAACAGCGTCTCGCTGAGGCAATGAGGTCCGGAACCAAATTGTGACCTGTCGGTCAACGTGCCTGCGAGGGTGCGGGTAATCTCCCCAAGCATTCGAGAATCGTTGATCACCGCGAGGGGCGACAAGCATGCAGATTCGAACAACCTTGGTTGCGGCGACCGCCATCAGCCTGATGGTTGCCGGCTGTGGTTCGACCAGAGAACAACAGGGTAATGTGATTGGGGCGGTCGCCGGCGGTGTGCTCGGCAGCCAGATCGGCGGCGGCAGCGGCAAGGTGGCAGCGACCATCGTCGGCACCCTGCTTGGCGGATACATCGGCGGCAACATCGGTCGACGCATGGACGAAAGCGATCGCTATCGCGCAGGTGAGGTGCTTGAATCGACGCCGACCAACCGCAGTTCTACCTGGGAGAACCCGGACACCGGCACCAACTATGAAATGACGCCGACCCGTACCTATTACGACGATTCGACGCCGTGCCGCGAGTACACGACCGAGGCATGGATCGACGGCCGCAAAGAGACGATCTACGGCAATGCCTGTCGCAAGGCCGACGGCACCTGGCAGGCATCCAACTGAACTGCGCCGGTCATCTGCCCGGCTGAAAACCCGCTGCCGAACGGCCATCGACAGGGACCGACCATGCGCGGCTGATGCGCTTCAGCCGCCTTGGGCGGCAATAGGCTCCACCATGGCGAGCAGCTATACTGCCGGCCTTGAGTCTTTCTGGAGCCGGGTATGATTCGACGCCTCTTGATCACCACCAGCCTGCTGATGTTGCTGCTGACTTACGGTTGCGGCAACAAGGGGCCGCTGTACCTGCCGCAAGACGGTGAGCCGGCCTCGACCGAGCAAGACAACGAGCCGTCGGAATAGCGCACCATGGATCATTTCCAGTATCGCGACGGCGAACTGTTTGCCGAAGACGTGCCATTGCGCGCAATCGCGGAGCAACACGGCACGCCTTGCTACGTCTATTCGCGCGCTACTCTTGAACGTCATTGGCGTGCATTCGATAACGCGTTCGGCACGCACCCCCACCTGGTGTGCTACGCGGTCAAAGCCAATTCCAACCTCGCCGTACTGAATGTGCTGGCACGCCTGGGCTCGGGTTTCGACATCGTGTCCGTCGGTGAGTTGGAACGCGTGCTGGCAGCCGGCGGCGACCCGAGCAAGGTGCTGTTTTCGGGTGTCGGTAAACAGGAGCACGAGATGCGGCGCGCCCTGGAGGTCGGCATCCGCTGTTTCAACGTCGAATCAGCAGCCGAGCTCGAGCGCCTCGACCGAGTTGCGGGCGAGATGGGCACACGGGCGCCGATCGCGCTGCGCGTGAACCCCGATGTCGATGCCGAGACCCATCCCTATATCTCGACGGGTCTGAAAGAAAACAAATTCGGCGTGTCGGTCGAAGATGCGCTTGGGCTGTACCGCCGGGCGGCACAGATGGCCAACATCGAGGTCTCCGGCGTCGACTGCCACATCGGCTCGCAGCTGACCCGCATCGACCCGTTTCTCGATGCACTCGACCGCGTCATGGCGCTGGTCGAACGCTTGGCCGGCGAGGGCATCGCAATCGACCATCTCGACCTGGGCGGTGGACTGGGCGTGCGCTACGACCAGGAAAAGCCTCCCGAACCCGACGCCTATGCACGCGCCCTGCTCGACCGCATGGGCGATGCACGCTACGAGATCTTCATCGAACCGGGACGCGCGATCGCGGCCAATGCCGGCGTGCTGCTGACCCGGGTCGAATACCTCAAGCGCAACGAAGGCAAAGACTTTGCCGTGATCGATGCCGCGATGAACGATCTGATTCGCCCGTCGTTGTACCAGGCGTGGCAACAGATTGTCACCGTCGAACAGGCACCGCAGGGCACGCCTGCCAGCTATGACCTGGTCGGTCCGATCTGCGAAACCGGCGATTTCCTCGGCAAACAACGGCCGTTGACGCTGCAGCAGGGCACGTTGCTTGCGGTACGGTCCGCCGGCGCCTACGGTTTTACGATGGCGTCGAATTACAACACCCGCCCGCGCGTGCCCGAGATCATGGTCGATGGCGAACAGATGTTCGTTGTACGCCGCCGGGAAACGGTTAGTGAACTGTATGCCGGCGAATCAACCCTGCCGACCTGAGAGGCCCATCCGTGGAACGCGTCCCCGAACCGGAAGAACTGATGAACGACATCGAGCAGGCGCTGGCGTATGCGCGTGCCGATTTCAGCGAGGCCAACCAGCTGTTCATCACACTGCTCGAAGACATCGCCGGCAACGATGGCTTATCCGGGGCGTTGCTCGACCTGGGCTGCGGCCCGGCCGATATCCCGCTGGAACTGGCACGTCGGCATCCGCAGCTGCGGATTGACGCACTCGACGGCGCAGCGGCGATGCTCGACCTGGCGCGCCAGCACCTCGACGAAGACGAACAGGTTGGATCGCGCATCCGCCTGATGTGCGAATACCTGCCGTGCCCGGCGCTGCAACACAACAGCTACCAGTCGGTGGCGTCGAACAGCCTGCTGCACCACATGGCCGACCCGGCGGTACTGTGGCAGACGATCAAGGAATGCGCGGCGCCCGGCGCACATGTCGTGGTTATGGACCTGATGCGACCGCACTCCGAGTTGGCCGTCGACGCACTCGTTGAGACCTATGCGCTGAATGAACCGGATGTGCTGCGGCGCGACTTTCGCAACTCGCTGTTCGCGGCCTACTCGCTCGACGAGGTCGCACAGCAGTTGACCGATGCCGGCCTCGATTCGCTGAGCATCGCCGGCGTCAGTGATCGCCATCTCGCGGTGACCGGCACCCTACCCGCCTGAGTCTATTCAATCGGCTGCGCCAACTATCGGCGCTCGGTTTCTCGCCGCCGTCGGCCGACGGCGTTATATTCATAGCATGATGCTTGAATTCACCAAGATGCACGGGCTGGGTAACGATTTCGTCGTTATCGACGCGGTCAACCAGCAGTTAGTGCTCGACGAGACCCAGGTGCGCGCCCTCGCCGACCGGCGTTTCGGTATCGGCTGCGACCAGGTGCTGCTGGTCGAACGCCCGCGTCATCCGCAGACGGAGTTCTTTTACCGCATCTACAACGCCGACGGTGGTGAGGTCGAACAGTGCGGCAATGGGGCACGCTGTTTCGCCCGCTTCGTCGCCGACAAGGGCATGACCCGCAATCGCGAGATTGCAGTAGGTACCGCCGCCGGCAATATCACCCTGTATCTCGAAGACGACGACCAGGTGCGGGTGAACATGGGCCGGCCGCACCTGACGCCTGAAAATATCCCGTTCGAGGCCGATGCCCTGGCCGACCGCTATGCGATCGCCGTCGACGGGGAAACGTTTGAAATCGGCGCGGTATCGATGGGCAACCCGCACGCCGTGCTGCTCGTGGAGGATACCGCGAGCGCCCCCGTAGAAACGCTCGGACCCGCGCTGGAAAGGCACCCGCGCTTCCCGCAGCGCGCCAACGTCGGCTTCCTGGCCGTGCGCGACGAAAACCATGTCGATCTGCGGGTATACGAACGTGGTGCGGGCGAGACCCTGGCCTGCGGCACCGGCGCGTGCGCCGCCGTGGTTTATGGCCGGCAGCGCGGCTTACTGGCGGAACGCGTTGCTGTTCGCCTGCCCGGCGGAACGCTTGTGATAAGCTGGGCGGGAATCAACGAGCCGGTGTGGATGACCGGGCCCGCGGTGAGCGTTTTCGACGGCCGCGTAGACCTGCAGGCACTGACAGCGGCGCGTTAACCGCCAACGGTAAAGACGAGATGCCCGCAACCTTGATGGAAGGCCGCCCATGAGTCTGCAACCTGATGATGTCGCTCAGTCGGCAGATGAACGCGAAGAAGAGATCGCGGCATACCTGACGACCCATCCGGATTTCTTCGAACGCCATCCGGACGCCCTCGCCGCGATCGATATCCCGCACCCCACCGGCGACGCGGTATCGCTGATCGAACGCCAGGTGCGCACGCTACGCGACCAATCGGGCAACTACCGTCGTCAGCTCGAAGACCTTGTCACCGTAGCGCGCGAAAACGACGCCTTGGCCAAACGCCTGCACCGTTTGACGCTGGCGCTGATCGAAACCCATTCTTTCGACGAAGTGCTCAATACCCTGCAAGATGAGCTGCGCGAACAGTTCAAGGCCGATTCGGTCGAGATGAAGCTGTTCGCTACCGAACAACTCGACGCGCACGCGCATGAGCCGGGCCCGGCCTTGTTCAAGGACTTCCTCGATCGCGCGCGCCCCAACTGCGGCAAGCTCGACAAGGAGAAGCTCGAGTATCTGTTCGGCCCTCAAGCCGGCGAAACGGGGTCGGCCGCATTGATCCCGCTGACTGCGCCACCGCTGGCCGGCGTATTAGCAATCGGCAGCCGCGATCCGGAACGCTTCCACGAAGGCAAGAGCGTCGATTTTCTTCAGCGGCTGGCCGAGGTCGTCAGCGCGACCCTGCAGTCAGCGTCCAGCCCCGGCGTCTGACCCGACCCGTGTCCGACGGCGACAGCGTTTCTTCCATCACTGTCGAAGCACTGCCGGCGCTGCGAGGGTTTCTAGACTATCTGCACTATGAACGCCGCCTGTCGCCGCGCACGGTCAGCAGCTATCGGCGCGATCTCGATGAATTCCTCATCTGGGTAGTCGATCAGGGCCTTCCCGATCCATCCAGGGCGGACAGCCAGCACATTCGCGCCTACGCCGCCTACCGACATCGACGCGGACTCTCGCCGAAAAGCCTGCAACGCCATTTATCGGCGATACGCGCCTTGTATCGCTACCTGCTACGTGAAAGCGCGGTCAAAGCCAATCCTGCCGAGGGCGTACGTGCGCCGAAAGTCGAACGACACCTGCCGCAGACGCTCGACGTCGATCAGCTCGGTCGGCTGTTGGACATCGCCGGCGACGCCCCGCTCGACCTGCGCGACAAGGCGATCATGGAACTGTTCTATTCATCCGGGTTGCGGCTATCGGAACTGGTCAGCCTGAATACCGCCGACGTTCAGACAAGCGACGGCCTGCTCGAGGTGCTCGGCAAAGGCGGCAAGACCCGCCGCGTGCCCATCGGCCGACTGGCGCGTGAGGCGATCGATGCCTGGCTGTCGACACGGCCGGCACTCGCCGCCGACGGTGAAACCGCATTGTTCGTCAGTCAGCGGGGTTCGCGCCTGAGCGCCCGCTCAGTCGAGGCGCGCCTGCGCCAACGTGCCATCGAACAAGGCATGCCGCGCCACGTTCACCCGCACATGCTGCGCCACTCCTTCGCCAGTCACCTGCTCGAATCCTCCGGCGATCTGCGCGCCGTACAGGAACTGCTCGGGCACGCGGATATCAGCACGACCCAGATCTATACCCATCTCGACTTTCAGCATCTCGCGCAGGTCTACGACCAGGCGCACCCACGCGCCAAACGCAAGCGCTGATCGGCGTTATTTGCGCGCGCAAGCGTGCGAAGCGGGTTCGCCGCGTCCTTCGTGCAACTTGCGACATTCCGCTACAATGACCCGTTCTTTCAGCGTCCAGGATAGGCAGTGGAAAAGATTCGCGGTACGACCATTCTCTCGGTACGACGCAACGGCAAGGTAGTCGTCGGCGGCGATGGCCAGGTCTCGATGGGTAACACGGTCATGAAAGGCAATGCACGCAAGGTGCGCCGCCTGTACAAGGGCCAGGTGTTGGCAGGATTCGCCGGCGCCACCGCAGATGCGTTCACCCTGTTCGAACGCTTCGAAGGCAAGCTCGAAAAGCATTCCGGTCACCTGACCCGGGCCGCGGTCGAGCTGGCCAAGGACTGGCGCACCGACCGCATGCTGCGCCGTCTCGAGGCGTTGCTCGTGGTGGCGGACAAGGAGGCCTCGTTGATCCTCACCGGTACCGGCGATGTCGTCGAGCCGGAAGACAGCCTGATGGCCATCGGCTCGGGCGGCTCTTACGCCCAGGCCGCGGCGCGCGCCATGCTCGATACCACCGAACTGGGCGCGCGTGAGATTGTCGAACGCGGTCTGCAGATTGCCGCAGACATCTGCGTGTATACCAATCACAACCTCGTCATCGAAGAGCTGGACTGCGATGCCTGAATTTACCCCTGAAGAAATCGTTCGCGAACTCGACAAGCACATCATCGGCCAGCAAGAGGCGAAACGCTCGGTGGCGATTGCCCTGCGCAACCGCTGGCGACGCACCCAGGTCGAAGACACCCTGCGCAACGAGATCACACCGAAAAACATCCTGATGATCGGCCCGACCGGGGTCGGCAAGACCGAGATCGCTCGCCGCTTGGCAAAGCTTGCCAACGCGCCCTTCATCAAGGTCGAGGCCACCAAGTTCACCGAGGTGGGCTATGTAGGCCGCGAGGTGGATTCCATTGTGCGCGACCTCGCCGATGCCGCGGTGAAAATGGTGCGCGTGCAAGAGATGGAAAAGGTGCAGGACGTCGCCGCTGCCGCGGCGGAAGAACGCGTGCTCGACGCGCTGTTGCCTCCCGCGCGCACCAGCAGTTGGGAAGACGAAGCGGTTCCGGTGCGCACCGAAGGCGGCAGCACGCGCGACAAGTTCCGCGACAAGTTGCGCAATGGCGAACTCGATGAGAAAGAGATCGAGATCGAAACCGCCGGCGTGAACATGGGCGTCGAGATCATGGCCCCGCCCGGTATGGAAGAGATGACCAGCCAGTTGCAAGGCCTGTTCCAGAACCTCGGCGGCCAACGCATGAAGAAGCGTAAGCTGCGCATCAAGGATGCACTGGCACAGATCCGCGACGAAGAGGCCGCGAAACGGGTCAACGAAGAAGACCTGAAGTTGCGCGCCATCGAAACCGTCGAGCAGCACGGCATCGTCTTTCTTGACGAGTTGGACAAAGTCACCAGCCGCAGTGAATCCCACGGAGCGGACGTGTCACGCGAAGGTGTACAGCGCGACCTGCTACCGCTGGTCGAGGGCTGTACCGTGTCGACCAAGCACGGCATGGTGCGCACCGACCACATCCTGTTCATCGCTTCCGGCGCCTTCCATCTGAGCAAGCCGTCTGACCTGATCCCGGAGCTTCAGGGAAGGCTGCCTATCCGCGTGGAATTGTCGGCGCTTTCGACCGATGACTTCGTGCGCATCCTGACCGAGCCGGATGCCTCATTGACCGAGCAATACCAGGCCCTGATGAAAACCGAAGGGGTCGAGCTACAGTTCACCGACGACGGCATTCGACGCATCGCGGAGATCGCCTGGCAGGTCAACGAGAAAACCGAGAACATCGGTGCGCGTCGCCTGCACACGGTGATGGAACGTCTGTTGGAAGAGGTTTCGTTCATGGCGCCGACCTACGCCGGCCGCACCATCACGGTGGACACCGAGTACGTCGATAGAAACCTGTCTGAACTGGCAGCGGACGAAGATCTCACCCGCTACATTCTTTAACGGCTATTCGATCCGGTATCCGCTCGTTCAAGCGGATACCGCAACATCCTACTGCGCCGGTGTCTGACCGGCTTGCGGCTCCATCGCCAACGCGTCAGCGGCATCGACCTTGTCGATCAAGACACCCAACGCCTCGAGCAGGCGATATTGCGCCAGCAGATGGTCAGCTTGCGTCTCGACGATCGCCTGTTGCGCCGTCAACACCTCGTTCTCGGAATTCAGCAGATCGAGCAGTGTACGCTGGCCAATGCGGAACTGCTTGCCGTACGCATCGCGGGTGGCGCGCGCAGCCTCCACTTGGCGTTCGAGCAAGGGGAGCTGGGCGCGGGTCGCCTCGAGGGCAGCCCATGCCAGGCGGATACTTTCTTCCAACTGACGAACCGAGCGGTCACGAACATCTTTGGCCTCGTTGATGTTATAGGCCGTGGCGCGCTTGCGGGCGGCATCCGCACCGCCGCGAAAGAGGTTGTAGCGCATGCGGATCATCGCCGTGGCATCGTTGTCGTGACCTTCCACACCACCGATGTTGTCGTTCAGGTTGCCGCCGACTTCGAGGTCGAAACGCGGATAGAAGAACTGCTTGGATGCTTCATGCTGCGCCTTGGCCGCTTCGATATCGGCTGACGCCGTCTGCAGCACGGGATTGTTCGCCTGTGCGATCTCCATCGCCTGCTCGAGCGATCCCGGCAGCGCGTCGCCTACGGGATCGGCTGCAGGGTAGCTCTCGGCCGGCGCTGCACCGACGACGCGATAAAATGTGGTTTGTGCATCCTGCACGTTGACGTCGGCCGCAACCAGATTGACCTCTGACAAGGCGACGCGCGAGGTGACCTGGTCGAAGTCGGCACGGCGGCCGACACCGGCATCGCTGCGTGCGCGGATCTGTTCTTCGATGCGTCGATGGATATCGAGACTTTGTTGCGAGATATCCTGCAACTGCTGGTAGCGATTCAGATCGACGTAGGCCTGCACCGCCTTCATCGCGGTCGACTCACCGACCGACATCAGTCTGGCCGCCGCGGAATTCATACGGGCATTTTGGCGATCCACTTCGCTGCTCGTGCCCCAACCATCGAACAACATCTGGCGTACGGTCAGGCCGAGTTCGCGTCGTTCAAGGTCGTTGGTGTGGCCATCATTGGCCCGGGTGGTGGGGTTATCCGTGTGCTCGTGTCCGAAACCGGCATTGAGATCGATCGATGGCAGATAGCCGCCTTCGGCCTGTCGGACTTCTTCGCGGCGCGCCAGCCACTGGTTACGCGCTTCCGCCACATCGGGATTGGTCGTCAAAGCGGAACGAACGACGTCCGTCAAAGCACCCTGTTGTGCCTGGGCCGATGACCAGCCGACCAGGACACACATGAACGACGCGCATCCAACCGCGCGCAACCGAGCTCCATCCATCATCAAATTCACACTTTTTTGTTTTGGCAGACTTCACAAAGCGGGCCGGCAATCGCGAGGTTGTCCTAGACAACATCCAAGCGAATCAAACACCTACCGGCCGCCTCCCTTGGCGCGGCATCATGCCACATATCGAACATTGGGCAATAATGTCCGGAAACACTTTGATGGATGTCACCTTTTGCTCAGTCGGTCTGCAGATTGTTGCTCGTCAGCAGGCTGTCGATGATCTGTTGATCGTTGGATCCAAGCACGCTCAGATCGACATTCTGCAACACGATGGTCTGATCTTCGGAACCGGCCGAGTAACCTGCGCTGAATCCACCATTCGAGCTGACGTGTACGACGCCGTCGCTACCCGATTGCTCAAAGTGTAGATAATCCGTCAGGTCTCCGCCTGCTTCGCCGCTGAGCAGGTCCTGCAGGTTCAGGACATCGCCCTCGGCGAGGCTGAAGTTGGTCACCTGATCGACAGCGGGGCTGCCCGCGGTGCCCTGGTAGCCGTCGTTCCAATAGAACTCGTCGGCACCGCTGCTGCCGGTCAGCACGTCGTCGCCAACACCACCATCGACAGTCGGCAGCGCAGCGCTGACAAGCAGGCTGGTTGCCGCAGTCGCCGCCGCATCGACGCCGATATTGGTAACGACCGCGGTTGCCGTATCGGTGCCGCCGTTGCCGTCACTGATCGTATAGGTGAAAGAATCCGTCGCGACCTCGCCGGCGCCAAGGCTGTCGAACTGACCGTTCGGGTCGTAAACGAACGAGCCGTCATCCGAGATCGTCAACAGGGCACCGGAGGACAGGGTGACTGTCTGGCCATCGGTCACGGCATTGCCGTTTACCTCGATCAAGGTCAACGGGTCGCCGTCCGGATCGGAATCGTTATCCAGCAGGTCGTTCGGTGAGGCAGCGGGGATCGTCAGCGTTTGATCCGCCGACAGGGTGTATTCGGTATTGGCCGACGCAGGACCCGAACCGGAGAAACCGGCCAGGAAATAGTCGGAGCCATCGCCTGTGCGATTCACCGTGTCGATGGATTCGAATCGCACCTCGTTGAACACCAACGCACCGGTATTGATGTTGAACGTGCCGATATTTCCTGTGCTGAGCACAAAGGTGCCTCGGGCGACCTCGTGGCCATCGTACAGTGCCACCCAACGCCCCTGCTCACCGCCGTCTTCATTCGCGAACAGGCGTTCAACACCGAACCGCGCCTGATTCATATTGCCGGCGAACTCCAACGTGATCGATTCCGATTGGCCCGTCGTCCGATCGAACTCTATCTGCTGCGGAACCGTCTCCAGGACAGTTCGCGGCGTGCCCGCCACACCCAGGTTGTTGCCTTGCTGGAACAAGGTACCGGGGCTGCCGTCGGCGTCGCGCGCAACAATCGTGGTCTGTTGGCCCATGCTGTCGATTGCAGTCCAAGACGTGCCCAGCTTACCCAACGCCACGCTGTATGGCGCGGCGTCAGGATCATCGACGGCAACCGGCGGGACACCGATCGGCGTCAGGTCGAGTGTCGCGGCATCGCTAGCCGGGCCCGAGGTATTGCCGGCCGCATCTGTCAATGTAGCGGTGACCGAGATGGTGTTGCCGTCGCCCGGGCTGGGGAAGGTCGTCGCCACGGCGCCGGCAGCAATGTCGGCCGCCGTCAGCACGATTGTGGTGGTGTTGCTGCCGTCGCTCACGGTCAGGGTATCTCCGGCAACGGCGTCGCCCGGCAGCCCGATCTCGACGTCGATATCACCGCTGAGCTCGCTGCTGTCGATGATGCCGTCGTTGTCGGCGTCTTCGGTGATCACCACGGTGGGGGCCGAGGGTGCGGCCGTGTCTACCGAGTAGGGCCGCGACGTGGTCGCGGTGGCTTCGCCGTTTACATCGCCGGTGGAGGTTGTCACCGAGGCATCGACGGTGGTGTCCGGATCCGCGGCAAGCGCACTGCCCGGCACATCGATGCTGAACGCGCCACCGGCGACGGCTCCCACGTAGTCCAACCCATTCACGGTGATCGTCACGATGTCGCCATCGGTAACATCGCCACCCACCGTGCCCGTGATGGCTACCGTGGCACCGGCTTCGGCGGCGTTGAGTACGTCATCGGCAGCGATCGGATCCAGGGCGATGCTTGCCGTCGGCGGCGTGGTATCGACCGTGTAGGTTTGCGTAGTGGTGGCAGTGGCTTCGCCATTGACGTCGCCGGTACTCGTGGTAACGCTCGCATCCACGGTCAGATCGGGATCGCTTGCCAACACGCTGCCGGGCACATCGATGCTGAAAGCGCCGCCACTGACGGTACCGATGTAGTCGACGCCATCGATGGTCAGCGTGACCGTATCGCCATCAGCAACGTCGCCACCTACCGTGCCGGTGACAGCGACCGTGCCGCCCGCCTCCGCCGCGTTCAATATGTTGTCGGGCGTAATCGGATCAAGCGCGATGCTCGCCGTCGGCGCGGTGGTGTCTACCGAATACGTCTGGGTGTCGGTCGCTGTGGCCTCACCGTTGACGTTACCCGTGCTGGTGGTAACGCTGGCATCGACCGTGCTGTCCGCATCGGCCGCCAAGGCGCTGCCCGGCACATCGATGCTGAAGGTACCGCCACTGACCGGCCCGGTGTAGTCGGCGCCACCGATCGTCAGCGTAACGATGTCGCCATCGGCAACGTCGCCACCTACCGTGCCGGTGACAGCGACCGTGCCGCCCGCTTCCGCCGCGTTCAATATGTTGTCGGGCGTGATCGGATCGAGGTTGATGCTCGCCGTCGGCAGACCCGTATCAACGGCATAGGTTTGCGTGTCGGTCGCCGTGGCTTCGCCGTTTACATCGCCGGTGCTGGTCGTCACGCTGGCGTCGACCGTCAGGTCGGGATCGCCGGCCAATGCACTGCCGGGCACATCGATGCTGAAAGCGCCGCCACTGACGGTGCCGGTGTAATCAACTCCGTCGACCGTCAGCGTAACCGTATCGCCGTCGACCACGTCGCCACCAACCGTGCCGGTCAAGGCAACCGTGCCGCCCACTTCCGCAGCACTCAGAATATTGTCGGCAGTCACCGGATCAAGCGTGATCGTGGCGGTCGGGGGCGTGGTATCAACCGTGTATGTCTGTGTCGTAGTGGCGGTGGCTTCGCCGTTCACATCACCGGTACTGGTCGTGACACTGGCATCGACCGTCAGGTCAGGATCGTTTGCCAGGGCACTGCCAGGCACATCGATGCTGAAGGCCCCGCCGCTTACCGTGCCGGTGTAGTCTACGCCATCGATGGTCAGGGTTACCGTGTCGCCATCGGCAACGTCACCGCCAACAACGCCGGTAATGGCGACTGTGCCACCCGCCTCGGCGGCGTTCAGAACGTTGTCCGCCGTGATGGGATCGAGGGCGATCGTCGCGACGGGAGGCGTAGTATCGACTGCGTAGGTCTGCGCATCGGTCGCCGTCGCTTCGCCGTTCGCATTGCCGGTGCTGGTCGTGACACTCGCGTCGACCGTGAGGTCGGAATCGCTGGCCAGGGCGCTGCCCGGGACATCGATACTGAACGCGCCGCCGCTCACTGCGCCGGTGTAATCGGTGCCATCGATGTTCAAGGTCACCGTGTCGCCGTCGGCGACGTCACCGCCAACGGTGCCGGTAACGGCAACCGTGCCGCCGGCTTCAGCTGCGTTCAACACATTGTCTGCGGTAATCGGATCGATATTGATCGTCGCCGTGGGCAGATTGGTGTCGACGGTATAGGGCTGGCTCGCCGTTGCCGTCACTTCGCCGTTCACATCACCGGTGCTGGTGGTAACGCTGGCTTCGACGGTGGTATCCGGGTCGTTGACCAGGGCACTGCCGGGCACGTCGATGCTGAAGGTGCCACCGCTGACGGTGCCGGTGTAGTCGATGCCGTTTATTGTCAGGGTCACCGTGTCGCCATCGGCGACATCGCCACCGACCGTACCCGTGATGGCCACCGTACCACCTGCTTCAGCGGCGTCGATCAGGTTGTCGGCAGTGATTGGATCAAGCGTGATCGCAGCGGTCGGCGGGGTGGTATCGACAGTGAAGGGCTGGCTGTCCATCGCCGTCGCTTCGCCGGCGGGGTCACCGGTAGACGTCGTTACGCTGGCATCGACAATGCCGTCGGCGTCGGCAAGCAGTTCGCTACCGGGCACTGAGATACTGAACGCGCCACCACTGACCGGACCGGTATAGTCGGTACCGTTGACGTTGATCGTGACGATGTCGCCATCCGCTACGTCGCCGCCGACCGTGCCGGTGATGGCCACCGTCGTGCCGGCCTCGGCCGCGCTGATAATGTTGTCGCCAGTGATCGGCGACAACACCAGAATCGCACTCGGGCCACTCGGCCCTGTCGTGCCACCACCCGCACCGCCATCATCGCCTTCGACGAGCAACGGGATCGGATCGACGAGCAATTGTTCGAAATTCTGCTCGAGGCCGGTGGTTTCATAGCCGGCCTGTACCAGCCCGACACGCCCGGTGCGGTCGACGGACAACGCGGATTGCGCGGATTCGCCCAATGCAGACGTCGGCGCAGGCTGGTCGCCGGCGGCCGGTGGTTCGGTGATTTCGGTGGGATCTGCACCCGCAGCAATGGCTGCCTGAATCTCTTTGACGTCGGCAAGTGCCGCTGCACGCGCGGCGTCGACATCGTCGCTGTAGACCGATTCGTCGAGCGATGCCTCTGTATTGCTGCCAAGATCCAGTCGCGATCCGTCTTTCATCGCGATGACCGCGCTGGCCTCACCGATCGTCTTGATCAGGTCGTCAGCGTAGACCATGTCGCCGGCAAACAGCTGCCTTTCCACACCGTCGGCACCTGTTGCGACGACGCGTCCGGTTACGGACTGGACCTCGCCGACCACGGCGGCAGCATTGTTATTCAAGGTTTGTTCGGCCATGCGGCTCTCCGCGCGAAATCATCGATAAGTCAGATGATCATGGCGCGCGGCAGGCATTCGGCACATAGAACCTTGGTACTAAAAAGGAATAGGGGTCACGCCGCACGTACCGCGCGAAACCCGGCCAGAGGGGGGCGTCGATGCTCCGGCCGTCCCCGCCCCTCGGAACAACCGGGGTTTGGGGACGGCCGCGTGGGTCAGTCGGTAACCAGGTTGCTACCGGCCAGCAGGCTGTCGATGATCTGTTGATCGGTTGTGCCGAGCGCGCTGAGATCGACATTTTCGAGCACGATCGTCTGGTCGGTGGCAGCGCTATCGAAACCGGTACCGAAACCGCCATTGCTGCTGACGTGAATTACCGCGTCCGCACCACTCTGCTCGAAATGCAGGAATGGCGTCAGGTCACCTGAGCTGTCTTCGCCCTGCAGCAGATCACTGAGGTTCAGGGCATCGCCATCACCGATGCTGAAATCGACGATCGCATCGACTGCCGGGGTACCGGCAACGCCCTGGTCACCGTTGTTCCACTCAAAACTGTCGCTACCTGCACCGCCGACCAGGATATCGTTGCCCGAACCACCGATCAGGATGTCGTTGCCGGCACCCGCATCGAGTTCGTCGTCATCGGCACCACCATCCAAGGTGTCACCCAGATCGGTGCCGATCAGGATGTCGTCACCGCCTGCACCGACCAATGTCGCACCCTCGTAAGGCTGGGTCGCTGTGGCGACACCTACGGCGCCGCTCGCACCGTCGCTTCCGTAGACCACGGTCTGGCTCGAGCCGTCGCTGAAGGTCACGGTGAATTCGACCTGTCTGTTGGCGAATTCTGCGCCGTTATCATTGGTGCCGAGGCCGTCGGTATCCACGCCGAAGTGCATCTCGTCGCCTACGCCGAATGCGCCGTTGGCGAAATTGATCGTGAGCAGCGGACTGCCGTCGACCGCAGTGATCGAGATATCTGAAGCACTCATCCCGGTCAATGTACCGAGAGTAGGCCCGTAAGAAGCCCCGCCTTGGGTGTCGAAGTACGCATTGCCGTCAGTACCGGCCTGCAGATCGATCGAGATCTGCGTGACGTACACCCCGGCGATTCCTGCACTATCCATGCGGAAGCTGTATTGCTCCGGCCCGGTGGAATAGGTGCTGCCCGCGGCGACTGCACCAGTTACCGTGTTCGAGTACTCGGTCATGCGGCCCACCAGTTGATCCGGATCGCCGTCGCCCGTAACGGTGCCACTACCGATCGTGACCTCCATGCGATTGACTTCGATATCGACCGACGAAGAAGCGGTATCGCCATCTGCGTCGCGGACCACATATTCAATGCTGGTACCAGCCAGGCTTAGGTCGCCGCTGCTGGGTGCACTGTAGGCATAGGTGCCGTCGGTAAAATCGATCGTGAGCACACCGCCATTCGTCGTGTTGACAGTCAAGACATCGGTCGACGGATCGAAGCTAGAACGGTCAATGCCGCTTACAGTGACCGAATGCGTTGACAAATCGAATGTGTAGGTTGTGCCCTCAGACGTCAACGACTCAATGTAACCACCATCCGCACCAAACAGGCTGCCTGCGCCGATCGTACCGGTGGTATGCAGATAGCCCGAAGCAGAACCCAGCACGGTCGTTTCAAGCACGGCATCGAGCTGCGCGAAATCCGTCACCAGAACACCGTCGGTATCGGCGCCGGTCAAACCATTGTAGGCAATCGGGTCCAACGAAGACGTGCTGCTCAAACCGCTGCCCATACCAATGGCGTACGACGTTATCCCATTCGCGTACAGAAACTCCTGCCACGCAGCTTCTTCGTCGGCGTTGATTCCCACATCGCCTGAGGGGCGTGTTGGCTCACCGTCGGAGAAGAAATACGCCACATTTTGTCCACCGGCGATTGAGCCGGCATCGGCAAACGCGCTTTCAGCAGTGGTCAACGCCGCATCGTAGTTGGTCTGACCGCCCGCCGACAAACCGCTCAGCACGGACCTCGCCTCGGCGATCGTCATCCAATCCGATCCCTGCTCGGCTGCACCGGTTGAGAATGTCACGAGACGAACGGCGACCTCGCCGAACTCGTCGTAGCGGTCGAGCAGAGTATTGATCGATGCGATAGCGCTAGCCAAGCGGGTGGCCCCGCCGACGCCGTCGCTTGTTCCCATGCTGCCGGACACATCCAGCATGATCAGCAGATTCGAATCGAGAGTCGACAACGACTCGGTGCGCGCTGCAATGTCGACCGGGGCATCGTCTTCGACATTGATATTGATGGCAGCGGGTACCGACGTGGTACCGCTCGCCGAAGTCGCCGAGATACCGAATGAGAACTGCAGCAGACCTTCGCTGCCTTCATCACCGACATGATCGACAGGTGCCGTCAGGTCGAACGTATAGTTGCCGGCCGTATCGATCGACAACGTTGCAACGGTCACACCGTTTGCGGTGCCCGTCAGCGTGGAGGTTCCCGAACCTGACCAGGTTATCGCATAGCCGCCGGAGTTATAGGCACCGTCGGCCGGCGCCGTCAACGTGACCGAGGTGATTGCATCACCATCCGGATCGAAAATGCTGACCGTACCGCTCACGGAGGTTTCGTCCGTCGTATCCAGGCCAGACGGCGTTGCGTCAGGCTGGCCACCTGCCAATCCCTCCTCAGAAACGTTGGCGGTCACCGACGAAACGAAAGGCAAGGTGGCATGCGTTGAAACCGTACTCGCACTGAAAGCGTTGCCCGCATCGTCGTTGCCCGTCACAGTTGCAGTGAACGAGGCATCCGCAGCCAAATCGCTCCCGGCAACACTCACACTCCAGGTGACACCGTCGGGATTGACGCTGGTACTGTAAGTGGTGCCATTGATCACCATGCTCACGGCGTCGCCCGCATCTGCATCGCCACCGACCGTGCCGGTAACGACCACCGTACCGGCCGCCTCACCCGCATCCAGAACGTCATCTGCAGTGATGTTGTCGACGGAAATCGTTGCCGAAGCAACCAGATCGACGGCATAACTCTGCGTCGCGGTGGCAGTCGTTTCGCCGTTCACATCACCCGTACTGGTCGTGACGCTGGCTTCGACGGTGGTGTCGCCGTCTGCGGCCAAAGAGCTTCCGGGCACATCGATGCTGAATACACCACCGCTTACGGTGCCGGTGTAATCAACACCATCGACTGTCAGCGTGACGGTGTCGCCATCGGCAACGTCACCACCGACCGTGCCAGTAACGGCTACAGTGCTACCGGCTTCGGCAGCATTCAGGATGTTGTCAGCTGTGATCGCATCGAGGGCGATCGTCGCCGTCGGTGCAGATGTGTCTACGGAGTACGCCTGCGTATCAGTCGCCGTTGCTTCGCCGTTTACGTCGCCCGTGCTGGTGGTAACGCTGGCTTCGACCGTGGTATCACCGTCGGCTGCCAAGGCACTTCCGGGGACGTCGATGCTGAACACACCGCCAGAGACGGTGCCCATGTAATCGACACCGTCGACTGTCAGCGTGACGGTATCGCCGTCGGCGACATCACCACCGACCGTGCCGGTGACCGCTACCGTACTGCCAGCTTCAGCAGCACTGAGGATATTGTCTGCGGTAATCGCGTCGAGCGTGATCGTCGCGGTCGGCGCTGACGTATCGACCGAGTACGCCTGTGTGTCGGTAGCAGTCGCTTCGCCATTGACGTCACCGGTACTCGTGGTGACGCTAACTTCGACGGTGGCATCACCGTCTGCAGCCAGAGCACTTCCCGGCACGTCAATGCTGAACACACCGCCCGAAACAGTGCCGGTGTAATCCGCACCGTCGACCGTCAGAGTGACCGTGTCGCCATCGGTGACGTCACCACCGACGGTGCCAGTGACAGCTACTGTGCCACCTGCTTCGACGGCGCTGATGATATTGTCTGCGGTGATTGGGTCGAGTGCGATCGTCGCGGTCGGCGCTGACGTATCAACCGAGTAGGCTTGCGTGTCAGTGGCCGTGGCTTCGCCATTGACGTCGCCCGTACTGGTCGTGACGCTGGCTTCAACCGTGGCATCACCATCGGCAACCAGTGCACTTCCCGGCACATCGATGCTGAACGCACCGCCCGAAACAGTGCCGGTGTAATCCGCACCGTCGACCGTCAGAGTGACCGTGTCGCCATCGGTGACGTCACCACCGACGGTGCCAGTGACAGCTACTGTGCCACCTGCTTCGACGGCGCTGATGATATTGTCTGCGGTGATTGAGTCGAGTGCGATCGTCGCGGTCGGCGCTGACGTATCAACCGAGTAGGCTTGCGTGTCAGTGGCCGTGGCTTCGCCATTCACATCACCGGTGCTTGTGGTCACGCTGGCTTCGACTGTGGTATCGCCGTCTGCGGCCAAAGCGCTTCCGGGCACATCGATGCTGAAGGCACCGCCAGAGACACTGCCCGTATAGTCAATGCCGCCGACTGTGAGCGTAACTGTGTCGCCATCCGCGACGTCGCCACCAACAGTACCCGTGACTGCTACCGTACCACTTGCCTCTGCGGCATTGAGAATATTGTCTGCAGTAATCGAATCCAGCGTGATCGTCGCGGTCGGGGCTGACGTATCGACAGAGTACGCCTGCGTATCAGTCGCCGTTGCTTCGCCGTTTACGTCGCCAGTAGACGTGGTAACACTGGCTTCAACGATGGAATCGCCATCGGTAGCCAGTGCGCTTCCTGGCACATCAATGCTGAATGCACCGCCTGACACAGTACCTGTGTAATCCACACCATCGACCGTCAGCGCAACGGTATCGCCATCGGCAACATCGCCACCGACCGTGCCGGTCACGGCCACCGTGCCACCCGCTTCTGCGGCGTTCAGGATGTTATCCGCCGTGATCGAATCCAATGCGATCGTGGCCGTCGGCGCTGAGGTATCGACCGAGTAAGCCTGTGTATCAGTCGCCGTAGCCTCACCGTTCACATCGCCGGTAGACGTGGTGACACTAGCCTCGACGGTGGTATCAGCATCGGAAGCCAATGCGCTACCGGGGACATCGATGCTGAACGCACCGCCTGACACAGTACCTGTGTAATCCACACCATCGACCGTCAAAGTAACCGTATCGCCATCGGCGACATCGCCACCTACGGTGCCGGTGACTGCGACCATGCCGCCCGCTTCGGCAGCGTTGAGGATATTGTCTGCTGTGATCGCGTCGACCGTGATCGTCGCCGTCGGTACCGACGTATCAACCGAGTAAGCCTGCGTATCAGTCGCCGTAGCCTCACCGTTCACATCGCCGGTAGACGTGGTGACACTAGCCTCGACGGTGGTGTCAGCATCGGAAGCCAATGCGCTGCCGGGCACGTCGATGCTGAACGCACCGCCGGAGACACTGCCCGTATAGCCAATGCCATCGACCGTCAGCGTGACCGTGTCGCCATCGGCAACATCACCACCGACCGTGCCGGTGACCGCTACCGTACTGCCAGCTTCAGCAGAACTGAGGATATTGTCTGCGGTAATCGCGTCGAGCGTGATCGTCGCGGTCGGTGCCGACGTATCAACGGAGTACGCCTGCGTATCAGAGGCCGTGGCCTCGCCATTGACGTCGCCCGTACTGGTCGTGACGCTGGCTTCAACCGTGGCATCACCATCGGCAGCCAATGCGCTTCCCGGTACATCAATGCTGAACGCACCGCCCGAGACAATGCCGGTGTAATCAACACCATCGACCGTCAGGGTAACCGTGTCGCCATCAGCGACATCGCCACCTACCGTGCCGGTAACGGCTACGGTGCTACCGGCTTCAGCAGCATTCAGAATGTTATCTGCGGTAATCGCATCGAGTGTGATCGTGGCCGTCGGCGCTGAAGTATCAACCGAGTACGCTTGCGTGTCAGTCGCCGTCGCTTCACCGTTCACATCGCCAGTCGTTGTGGTAACGCTGGCTTCAACGATGGCATCGCCATCCGCGACCAAAGCACTGCCCGGCACGTCGATGCTGAACACACCGCCAGAGACGGTGCCCGTATAATCGACACCATCGACCGTTAGAGTGACCGTATCGCCATCAGCGACATCACCACCGACCGTGCCGGTCACCGCAACAGTACTGCCGGCCTCAGCAGCATTGAGGATGTTGTCTGCGGTGATCGCATCAAGAGCAATCGTCGCGGTCGGTGCCGAGGTATCAACCAAGTAAACCTGACTATCGGTCGCCGTCGCTTCGCCGTTCACATCGCCAGTAGAAGTGGTAACGCTGGCTTCAACCGTGGCATCGCCATCCGTGGCCAAAGCGCTGCCGGGCACGTCGATGCTGAACGCACCGCCAGAGACGGTACCCGTGTAATCGACACCGTCGACTGTCAGCGTGACGGTATCGCCGTCGGCAACATCACCACCGACCGTACCAGTCACAGCGACAGCGCCACCTGCTTCAGCAGCATTGAGGATGTTATCTGCGGTGATTGAGTCGAGGGTGATCGTCGCCGTCGGTGCGGATGTGTCTACGGAGTACGCCTGCGTATCAGTCGCCGTCGCTTCACCGTTCACATCGCCAGTAGAGGTGGTGACGCTGGCTTCAACCGTGGTATCGCCATCCGCGGCCAAAGCACTGCCCGGCACGTCGATGCTGAACGCACCACCAGAGACGGTACCCGTGTAATCGACACCGTCGACTGTCAGCGTGACGGTATCTCCGTCGGTGACATCACCACCGACCGTACCGGTGACCGCTACGGTGCCGCCGGCTTCAGCAGCATTGAGGATGTTGTCTGCGGTAATCGCGTCGAGCGCAATCGTAGCGGTCGGTGCCGACGTATCAACGGAGTAAGCTTGCGTGTCGGTAGCGGTGGCTTCGCCATTCACATCACCGGTGCTTGTGGTCACGCTGGCTTCGACGGTGGTATCGCCGTCTGCGGCCAAAGCGCTTCCGGGCACATCGATGCTGAAGGCACCGCCAGAGACACTGCCCGTATAGTCAACGCCGCCGACTGTAAGCATAACTGTGTCACCATCCGCGACGTCGCCACCGACGGTACCGGTAACCGCAATCGTACCGCCTGCTTCAGCAGCACTAAGTACGTTGTCAGCGGTAATCGCGTCAAGCGTGATCGTAGCCGTCGGTGCAGAAGTATCGATGGAATATGCTTGCGCATCAGTAGCCGTTGCTTCGCCGTTTACGTCGCCTGTACTGGTGGTAACGCTGGCTTCGACCGTAGTATCGCCGTCGGCTGCCAAGGCACTGCCCGGCACACCGATGCTGAACACACCGCCAGAGACACTGCCCGTATAGTCGACACCATCAATCGTCAGCGTGACCGTATCACCATCGGCGACATCGCCACCTACGGTGCCGGTGACTGCGACCGTACCGCCGGCTTCGGCAGCATTGAGAATGTTGTCAGCTGTGATCGCGTCAAGCGCGATCGTTGCCGTCGGGGCCAAGGTATCAACCGAGTACACCTGCGAGTCAGTTGCCGTCGCTTCGCCGTTGACGTCGCCCGTGCTGGTCGTGACGCTAGCTTCAACCGTGGTGTCACCATCGGCAGCCAACGCGCTCCCCGGGACATCAATACTGAACGCGCCGCCTGAGACTGAACCGGTGTAATCAACACCATCAACCGTCAAGGTAACCGTGTCGCCGTCAGCGACATCACCACCGACCGTGCCGGTAACTGCCACGATGCTGCCCGCTTCGGCAGCACTGAGGATGTTGTCTGCGGTGACCGCATCCAACGCGATCGTTGCTGCCGGGGCTGAGGTATCAACCGAGTAAGCCTGCGTGTCGGACGCGGTCGCTTCACCATTGACGTCGCCCGTGCTGGTCGTAACGCTGGCTTCGACCGTGGTATCACCATCAGCCGCCAAGGCGCTTCCCGGGACATTGATGCTGAACACGCCAGCACTAACAGTGCCCGTGTAGTCAACACCGTCAACCGTCAAAGTGACCGTGTCGCCGTCGGCGACATCACCGCCAACCGTACCGGTGACCGCTACCGTACTGCCAGCTTCAGCAGAACTGAGGATATTGTCTGCGGTAATCGCGTCGAGCGTGATCGTTGCTGTCGGCGCTGACGAATCGACCGAGTACGCCTGCGTATCGGTCGCCGTGGCTTCACCGTTCACGTCGCCAGTAGATGTGGTAACGCTTGCCTCAACGGTGGTGTCGCCGTCGGTAGCCAGCGCGCTTCCCGGCACACCGATGCTGAATACGCCGCCACTAACGCTACCGGTGTAATCGGTACCATCGACAGTCAGCGTGACCGTGTCACCGTCAACAACATCGCCACCGACGGTGCCGGTGACCGCGACCGTGCCACCAGCCTCGGCCGCACTGAGGATATTGTCTGCAGTGATCGAATCCAGCGCGATCGTGGCCGTCGGCGCACTGGTATCGACGGAGTACGCCTGCGAGTCAGTTGCCGTCGCTTCGCCGTTGACGTCGCCGGTCGTTGTCGTAACGCTGGCGTCAACGGCGGTGTCGCCGTCGGCAGCCAGTGCGCTTCCTGGCACATCAATGCTGAATGCACCACCCGAGACAATGCCGGTGTAATCCACACCATCGACCGTCAGCGTAACGGTATCGCCATCGGCAACATCGCCACCGACCGTGCCGGTCACGGCCACCGTGCCACCCGCTTCTGCGGCGTTCAGGATGTTATCCGCCGTGATCGAATCCAATGCGATCGTGGCCGTCGGCGCTGAGGTATCGACCGAGTAAGCCTGTGTATCAGTCGCCGTAGCCTCACCGTTCACATCGCCGGTAGACGTGGTGACACTAGCCTCGACGGTGGTATCAGCATCGGAAGCCAATGCGCTACCGGGGACATCGATGCTGAACGCACCGCCTGACACAGTACCTGTGTAATCCACACCATCGACCGTCAGAGTAACCGTATCGCCATCGGCGACATCGCCACCTACGGTGCCGGTGACTGCGACCGTACCGCCGGCTTCGGCAGCGTTGAGGATATTGTCAGCCGTGATGGCATCGAGCGTAATCGTTGCCGTCGGTGCAGAGGTATCGACCGAATAAACCTGGCTATCGGTCGCTGTTGCTTCACCGTTTACGTCGCCCGTGCTGGTCGTGACGCTGGCTTCTACCGTAGTATCGCCGTCTGCCGCGAGCGCGCTGCCCGGGACGTCGATGCTGAACGCGCCGCCAGAGACGGCACCCGTGTAGTCGACACCATCGACCGCCAGCGTAACCGTATCGCCGTCGGCAACATCACCACCGACCGTGCCGGTAACAGCGACCGTACCGCCTGCCTCTGCGGCATTGAGAATATTGTCTGCGGTGATCGAATCCAGCGTGATCGTCGCGGTGGGGGCTGACGTATCAACCGAGTAAGCTTGCGCATCGCTCGCCGTTGCTTCGCCGTTTACGTCGCCAGTAGAAGTGGTAACGCTGGCTTCAACCGTGGCATCGCCATCGGCAGCCAGTGCGCTTCCCGGCACATCGATGCTGAACGCACCACCCGATACGATGCCAGCGTAGTCGACACCATCAACTGTCAGCGTGACGGTATCACCATCAGCCACATCACCACCGACCGTACCAGTCAAAGCGACAGCACCACCTGCTTCAGCAGCATTGAGGATGTTGTCTGCGGTGATTGAGTCGAGGGTGATCGTCGCCGTCGGGGCCGACGTATCGACAGAGTACGCCTGTGTGTCGGTAGCGGTAGCTTCACCGTTCACGTCGCCGGTGCTTGTTGTAACGCTTGCCTCGACGGTGGTATCGCCGTCTGCCGCCAGCGCGCTTCCCGGCACATCGATGCTAAATGCACCACCAGTGACGGCACCCGTATAGTCGACACCGTCGACTGTCAGCGTGACGGTATCGCCGTCGGCGACATCACCACCGACCGTGCCGGTCACCGCAACAGTACTGCCGGCCTCAGCAGCATTGAGGATGTTGTCTGCGGTGATCGCATCAAGAGCAATCGTCGCGGTCGGTGCCGAGGTATCAACCAAGTAAACCTGACTATCGGTCGCCGTCGCTTCACCGTTCACATCACCAGTAGAGGTGGTGACGCTGGCTTCAACCGTGGCATCGCCATCTGCCGCCAAGGCGCTTCCCGGGACATTGATGCTGAACACGCCAGCACTAACAGTGCCCGGGTAATCAACACCGTCGACCGTCAGGGTGATCGTGTCGCCATCAGCGACGTCGCCACCGACCGTGCCGGTAACGGCTACGGTGCTTCCGGCTTCGGCAGCATTCAGAATGTTATCTGCGGTAATCGCATCGAGTGTGATCGTGGCCGTCGGGGCCGAAGTATCTACAGAGTACGCCTGCGTATCAGTCGCCGTCGCTTCGCCATTCACGTCGCCTGTACTGGTGGTAACGCTGGCTTCAACGGTAGTGTCGGCATCGGAAGCCAATGAGCTACCAGGGACATCGATGCTGAACGCACCACCAGAGACGGTACCCGTGTAATCGACACCGTCGACTGTCAGCGTGACGGTATCGCCGTCGGCGACATCACCACCGACCGTACCGGTCACAGCTACGGTACCGCCTGCTTCGGCAGCGCTGAGGATGTTGTCAGCCGTGATGGCATTGAGCGTAATCGTTGCCGTCGGTGCTGAGGTATCGACCGAGTACGCCTGGCTGTCGGTCGCCGTTGCTTCACCATTCACATCGCCGGTGCTCGTGGTAACACTCGCTTCGACAGTCATGTCGCCGTCTGCAGCCAATGCACTTCCTGGCACGTCGATGCTGAATGCACCGCCGGAGACGGTGCCTGTATAGTCGACACCATCAACCGTCAGCGTAACCGTGTCGCCATCGGCAACATCACCGCCAACGGTGCCAGTTACTGAAACTGCACCGCCAGCCTCAGCGGTGCTGAGAATGTTATCCGCCGTGATCGAATCCAGCGTGATCGTCGCCGTAGGTCCAGATGTGTCTACGGAGTACGCCTGCGTATCAGTGGCCGTGGCTTCGCCATTGACGTCGCCCGTACTGGTCGTGACGCTGGCTTCAACCGTCGCATCGCCATCCGCAGCCAAAGCACTGCCCGGCACGTCGATGCTGAATGCGCCGCCGGAGGCCGTACCCGTATAGTCGACACCGTCGACTGTCAGCGTGATGGTATCGCCATCGGTGACATCACCACCGACCGTACCGGTAACAGCTACGGTGCCGCCTGCTTCGGCAGCGCTGAGGATATTGTCAGCTGTGATGGCATCGAGCGTAATCGTTGCCGTCGGTGCTGAGGTATCAACCGAGTAAGCTTGCGTGTCAGTCGCCGTTGCTTCACCGTTCACGTCGCCCGTGCTGGTCGTAACGCCGGCTTCGACGGTTGTGTCGCCATCTGCAGCCAAGGCACTTCCCGGCACGTCAATGCTGAAGGCACCGCCAGTGACCGTACCCGTGTAATCCACACCATCGACTGTCAAGGTAACCGTGTCGCCATCGGTGACATCACCACCGACCGTACCAGTAACGGCTACGGTACTACCGGCTTCGGCAGCGTTGAGAACATTGTCTGTGGTGATCGAATCCAGGGCGATCGTTGCCGTCGGAACCGACGTATCGACCGAGTACGCCTGTGTGTCGGTAGCGGTAGCTTCACCGTTCACATCACCGGTGCTTGTGGTCACGCTGGCTTCGACGGTGGTATCGCCGTCTGCGGCTAGAGCACTTCCCGGTACGTCGATGCTGAACGCACCGCCTGCCACAGTACCGGTGTAGTCCACACCGTCAACCGCCAGCGTGACCGTATCGCCATCGGCGACATCGCCACCGACCGTACCGGTCACAGGTACGGTGCCGCCTGCTTCGGCAGCGCTGAGGATATTGTCAGCCGTGATGGCATCGAGCGTAATCGTTGCCGTCGGAGCAGAGGTATCGACCGAGTACGCCTGCGTGTCGGTGGCGGTAGCTTCACCGTTCACATCACCGGTGCTTGTGGTCACGCTGGCTTCTACGGTGGTATCGCCGTCTGCGGCCAAAGCGCTTCCGGGCACGTCGATGCTAAATGCACCGCCAGAGACACTGCCCGTATAGTCGACGCCATCGACGGTTAACGTTACCGTGTCGCCGTTGGCAACATCACCGCCGACCGTACCGGTGACCGCTACGGTGCCGCCAGCCTCAGCAGCATTAAGGATGTTGTCTGCGGTAATGGTGTCGAGAGTGATCGTCGCGGTCGGTGCCGACGTATCAACGGAGTACGCCTGCGTATCAGAGGCCGTGGCTTCGCCATTGACGTCGCCCGTGCTGGTCGTGACGCTGGCTTCAACCGTGGCATCGCCATCCACGGCCAAAGCGCTGCCTGGGACATCGATACTGAACGCGCCGCCAGAGACCGTACCGGTGTAATCAACACCGTCGACCGTCAGGGTAACCGTGTCGCCGTCGGTGACATCACCACCGACCGCGCCGGTGACAGCTACGGTGCCGCCAGCTTCAACGGCATTCAGAACATTATCAGCCGTAATCGCGTCGAGCGTGATCGTCGCGGTCGGGGCTGAGGTATCGACCGAGTACGCCTGCGTGTCGGTAGCGGTGGCTTCGCCATTGACGTCACCAGTACTCGTGGTGACGCTGGCTTCTACCGTCGTATCGCCGTCAGCTGCCAAAGCGCTGCCCGGCACATCAATGCTAAATGCACCACCAGAGACAGTGCCCGTATAGTCAACACTATCGACCGTCAGCGTGACCGTGTCTCCATCGGTGACATCGCCGCCAACCGTACCGGTAACGGCTACGGTGCTACCGGCTTCGGCAGCATTCAGGATGTTGTCAGCTGTGATCGCATCGAGGGCGATCGTCGCCGTCGGTGCAGATGTGTCTACGGAGTACGCCTGCGTATCAGTCGCCGTTGCTTCGCCGTTTACGTCGCCAGTAGAAGTGGTAACGCGGGCTTCAACGGTGGTGTCGCCGTCTGCGGCTAGAGCGCTTCCCGGTATGTCGATGCTGAACGCACTGCCTGACACAGTACCGGTGTAATCAACACCGTCGACCGTCAGGGTAACCGTGTCGCCGTCGGTGACATCACCACCGACCGCACCGGTGACAGCTACAGTGCCACCGGCCTCAACAGCATTAAGGATGTTGTCTGCGGTAATGGCGTCGAGAGTGATCGTCGCGGTCGGGGCTGAGGTATCTACTGAGTACGCCTGCGTGTCGGTAGCGGTGGCTTCGCCATTGACGTCACCAGTAGAAGTGGTAACGCTGGCTTCAACGGTGGTGTCACCGTCCGCTGCCAATTCGCTGCCAGGCACGCCGATGTTGAACGCACCGCCCGCGACCGCGCCCGTGTAGTCAACGCCGTTCACCGTCACTGTTACGGTATCGCCATCGGTGACATCGCCACCTACGGTACCTGTGATCGCTACTGTCCCGCCGGCTTCGGCGGCGCTCAGGATGTTATCGACGGTTACCGTGTCTAGCGCAATCGTTGCCGTCGGCGCAGAAGTATCAACGCTGTAAACCTGCGTATCGGTTGCCGTCGCTTCGCCGTTGATGTTGCCGGTGGTGGTCGTCACGCTAGCTTCAACCGAGGCGTCGCCATCGGCGGCTAACGCACTTCCAGGCACATCAATGCTGAACAGCCCACCCGACGCACTGCCGGTGTAGTCGATGCCATCCACAGTTAAGGTGACTACATCCCCATCCGCGACATCGCCGCCAACTGTTCCGGTCACGGCCACGGTGCCGCCGGCTTCCGCTGCGCTGAGAATATTGTCTGCAGTGATCGGATCGAGATTGATGGTAGCGGTCGTCAGGCCGGTGCTGACCGTATAGGGCTGTGCCGCCGTTGCGGTTGCTTCGCCGTTGACGTCGCCGGTGCTGGTCGTCACGCTCGCGTCTACGATGGCGTCTCCATCGGATGCGAGCTCGCTGCCGGGTACGTTCACGCTGAACAGCCCACCGGAAACGCTGGCGGTGTAATCGACACCGTTGACGCTAACGGTCACCGTGTCGCCGTCAACGACGTCACCCCCTACGCTGCCGGTAATCGCAACCGTTGCACCCGCCTCGGCCGCGTCGAGCACGTTGTCGCCTGCGATCGGATCGAGAACAATGGTTGCCGTCGGTGCCGTGGTATCGACGCCGTAGGTCTGTGCGTCGGTGGCTGTTGTCTCGCCATTGACGTCACCGGTGCTGGTGGTGGCGCTGGCCTCGACAGTCACATCACCGTCAGCGACCAGCTCGCTGCCCGGCACGCTGATGCTGAAGCTTCCACCCGCTACCGGGCCGCTGTAATCGATTCCATTTACCGTCAGCGTCACGATATCGCCGTCGGTGAGATCTCCGCCGACGGTGCCGGTAACGGCGACGGTGCCGCCAGACTCGGCGGCATCGATGATGTTGTCGGCGGTAATGGCGTCCAGGGTGAGCGTCGCAGCCGGGGCGGCGGTATCGACGCCGTACGTGCGAGAAGCGACCGCAGTCGTCTCACCGTTCACGTCGCCCGTGCTGGTCGTAACACTCGCTTCGATCGCGGTGTCGGCGTCTGCGGCAAGCGCACTGCCGGGTACATCAATGGCAAACGTACCGCCGGTGACGGTACCGGAGTAGTCGATGCCGTCTACCGTGACGGTAACAACGTCACCGTCGGCGACGTCACCGCCCACACTGCCGCTGATTACCACGGTGCCGCCGGATTCTGCGGCGTTGACGATGTTGTCGTCGGTGACCGGGTCGAGGGTGATGCTCGCTGTAGGCGGCGTTGTGTCCGAACTGAAGCTCTGCGTGTCGGTGGCAGTGGTTTCACCGGCCGGGCTGCCGGTGTTTGTCGTGAAGCGTGCTTCGACGACGCCGTCTGCGTCGGCGAGCAATTCGCTGCCGGGCACCAGGATGCTGAACACCCCGCCCGCCACCACACCGCTGTAGTCGACACCATTGACCGTGACGAACACGGTGTCGCCGTCGCTGACGTCGCCAACCACGGTACCGTTGACCGTGACCGGGCCGCCCGCTTCTGCGGCGTTCAGGATGTTGTCTGCGGTAATCGAAGCCAGCACGATGCTGGCGCTGGGCGGGACCACCGGTGCTGCGCCGGCCGTGCCACCGCCGGCATCGCCGCCTGTGAGCGGAATGGGATCAACCAAGATGGGATCGACGTTCTGGCCTGCTGTACTGGTCTCGAAGCCGGCTTCGACCAAACCGACGCGCCCCGTGCGGTCAACCGAGAGCGCGGACTGCGCCGAATCTGCTGCGCTGGATGCGGCAGCCTGATCACCGCCGGCGGCGGTGGGGTCGGCAACTTCGGTCGGGTCGGCACCGGCGGCGATCGCCTCCTGAATCTCTTTGATGTCGGCGATGGCTGCTGCACTGACAGCCGATTCGTCGCCGTATACAGAGTCGTCGAGCATCGCCTCGGCATCGTGACCAAGGTCAACGCGGGTGCCGTCGTTCATCGCAATGACGATACTGCTGTCGCCTACCGTCTTGACCAAGTCATCGGCAAACACCATGTCTCCGGCGAACAACTGGCGCTCAACGCCATCTGTGCCCACTGCGACGACGCGTCCGGTTACGGATTGCACCTCGCCGATGGCTGCGGTTTGCGTGTTGTTCGTGGCTTGGTCCGCCATGGGATACTCCCGACAAAGTCAGCTTCGTTTAAATGTCAGCTTTAATGTCGGCAGCGATCGGGATCACCGCATAGGACTTTGGTACTAAGCCGGTCTTAACGACCGGAACCTAAGTCATTCAGCCGTTTGAGAGTTCGCGCGGTGTCTCTTGGGTCTGGCTGATGGCGAGAGCGAGTTGAACCCGGTTGGAAAGACCGGTCTTGCGGAAAATGCTGTTGAGATGGGCCTTGACGGTGCGTTCGGAGATGCCGTTTTCGGCCGCGATCACCTTGTTGCTCATGCCGTCGGCTACCTGCAATGCGATCTCGGCCTCGCGGCGCGTGAGGTCTTTCAGCACATCGCTGGTATCGGGACGTTCGACGGTGCCGGCGATGGCCTGCTCGAGCAGAAAATCCGTAACCTGTTTACCGGCCCAGACTTCGCCCGAAGCAACGGCGGAGATCAGCGCATTGAAGATCGCCGGCGAGGCCAGCCGGTTGCAATAACCGCGCACGCCGCCCTTGAGGACTCTCAATCCTTCACCGGCATTGGGAACTGCGGTCATGGCGATGAATTTGGTATTCGGACGTTTGGCCACAGCCTTGAGCAAGGCTGTGGTATCCGCATCGCGCTGCGCGCCGAGGTCGTACAGGCAGATATCCGCCGGCCAGGCGGCCGCCGTCAACACCGACCGTGGCGGCTTGACCAGAAAATGATGCCCGCCCGCCAGCGCCGCATCCGACCAGCGCATCAACACATCGCGGTCTTCGCCTGATGCAACAATCAACGTCACTCGTCAGGGCTCCCGCAATGCCGTCTCGCGCGCCCGCAAAACGGGCTTGAGCAAATATGTAAGCACGGTTTTTTCACCGACAAGGATATCCACCTCCGCCGTCATACCCGGGATGATCGAGTACGACTTCTGCCCCTTCACCAGGGCAGGCTGATCGGTTCGAACCCGTACCAGATAGTAAGACTCGCCATCCTCATCTACAAAAGTATCGGCGCTGATGTGCTCAACCTGAGCGTCGAGGCCCCCGTAGATCGCGAAATCGTATGCGGTCAGCTTGACCTTGGCCGGCAACGCCGGGCGCAGGAAGGCGATATCGCGCGGCTTGACGCGTGCCTCGATGAGCAGACTGTCCTCGACCGGCACAATTTCAACCAGGTCCATGCCCGGCTGAATCACACCGCCGACGGTACGCACCGACAGCACCTTGACGATGCCCTTGATCGGCGAGCGCACCTGGGTGCGGAGCACGCGGTCTTCCAACGCCACGTTGCTCGCGTTCAGCGCGTTGAGTTCAGCAGTCGCCTCGCTCAGCTCGCCGCGTGCTTCGGTGCGGAACTTGGCGTCGAGTTCTGCGCGACGCTGCTCAACCTCGGCCAGTTCGGCCTCGGCACGCGGTATGGCCAGGCGCGTCTCGTCCAAATCGCCACGTAAGTCGTTGACTTGCCTGCGTAATCGTAGAATCTCGACCTCCGACACGGCACCCTGTTGCTGCAGCGGGCGGGTCACTGTGAGTTCCTGTTCAGTCAGGCTCAGGCTGCGGCCGAGGCGATCTATGCGCGACTTCATCTCGGCGATCGCTTGGCGTTTTTGCGACGCCTGCTCGATCAACACACGTTGCATCGCATCGTGCGCACCGCGGCGCTCCTCGAACAACTTTTTTTCCTGCTCGTAGGCTTTTGGCAACGCATCCGTGATCTCGTCAGGCATCGGTGGAAACTCCTCCCACCCCTCGGCCTCGGCGCGCAGGCGAATCACCTTGGCCTTGAGGCTCAACAACCGGGCGCGGTTTTCCTGCAGCGACGAGTCAAAGCGGGTGTCGTCGATCGTCAGCAGCACCTGACCGGCCTCGACGATCTCGCCTTCGCCGACCGCGATATGCTTGACGATGCCACCCTCGAGGTTCTGCACCACCTGCACCTGCGACGACGGAATCACCTTGCCGTTGCCGCGCACCACTTCATCCAGCACGGCGTAGTACGCCCAGACGAAGAACGCGGCCACGCACAGCAACATGACCCATACCAGCAGCTGTTCGCCGCGCACCGAGCGCGAGCGGATGGCGGCCGCGGCGTCGACCGCGAATTCGTTGGCTTTGCTGGTGCGTTCGCTCATTCCCTGCTCCGTCAACGCGTCTGCTTGATCCGGCCGGCGCGCAAGGCATCGAGCACCTGGGCCTTCGGACCATCCGCCACGATCTTGCCCGCATCGACCACGATCACCCGTTCAACCAGGTCGAGCAACGACGCGCGGTGCGTGATCAGCACCAGCGTTTTGCCGTCGACCACCTTGGCCAGCTCGCGTTTGATGTGTTCCTCGCTGCTGTTGTCCATCGCACCGGTCGGTTCATCCATCAGCAGAATCGGCGCATCCTGTACCAATGCCCGCGCCAGCGCGACCGCCTGACGCTGGCCACCCGACAGCCGGCTACCGTGCTCTCCCACCGGCATGTCAAAGCCGAGCGGGTGACGATTCACGAACGACGACACGCCCGCCAGCTCGGCGGCGTGCACGATCTGTTCATCGTCGACATGTGCCAGGCCCATAGTCAGGTTGTCGCGGATCGAACCGAACAGCAGCTGGTTATCCTGCGAGACATAAGCAATGTTGTGCCGCAGATCGCCCGGATCGAGTTGGCGCATGTCGACACCATCGATTCGCACGGCGCCATTGTCGGCATGATAGATCCCGGCAACCAGGCGGTTGATCGTGGTCTTACCGGACCCGACCCGACCGATGATCGCCACGCGTTCGCCCGGCTCGACTTTGAAGCTCGCATCCTGCAACGCGGGCAACTCCTGGCCGGGGTAATTGAAGGTGACGTGCTCGAACTCGATGCTGCCGTTGAGCACCGGGCGGGTTACGAACACCTTGCCGTTCGGGCGCTCGACCGGCATCTGCATGATCTCGTTGAGCGTCTTCAGCGCCGTGCTCGCCTGGTAATAACGGGTCAGCAACGCCGCGATCTGGGCAAGCGGCATCACCGCGCGGCCGCTCAAGATCACCGCGGCGATCAAGGCGCCCATCGTCAGCAGGCCGTCGGAGATCAGGTACACACCGCTGACCACGACGCCGACCGATACCAATTGTTGCAGGAAGGTCGCCAGGTTGGTGGCCGACAAGGCCCACTGGCGCGCCTGCGCATTCCAGCGTGCCGTCTCGCCCACACTGCTCTCGAGCTGGCGTTGCAGCCGGCCTTCCACGCCCAATGACTTGACGGTTTCGGCCTCGACCAGGGCCTCGACCAGGGTCGCATTGCGCTGCGCCGATGCGCGCATGCCGTTTTCGGCCGCACGCCGCAGGCGCGGCTGCACGAACAGGCCGTACAGCAGCAGGATCGGGATGGCCGCCAGCGGCACGATGACCAGCGGGCCGGCGATCAGCCAGATCACCAATAGAAAGAGCACCGCGAACGGCACGTCGACGAAGGTGGTCAGGGTCAGCGAGGCAAAGAAATCGCGCACGCCGTCGAACTCACGCAGGTTGTTGGCGAAGGCGCCGGCCGATGCCGGACGCGCATCCATACGCAGACCCAACACGCGCTCATAAAGCTTGGCCGACAGTTCAATATCGGCCTTGGCGCCGGCCACGTCGATGAAGCGGCCACGCAGGCTGCGTAGCAGGTAGTCGAAGCCGTAGACCACGGTTACGCCGATCGCCAGCACCCACAGGGTTTCGAGCGCCTCGTTCGGCACTACCCGGTCGTAGACGTTCATCACGAACAGCGGGCTGGCGACCGCGAACAGATTGACCAGCACCGATGCCAGGATCACGTCGCGATAGATGCGCCACGAAGCGGCGATCGTGCCCCAGAACCAGTGACCGCCTTCGCTGTCGTGCTCCGGCCCCGGCGTACGCGCATCGTAGCGATGCGTCGGACTGGCAAGGATCGCATGGCCGGTATACAGGCCGCGCAGCTGGTCGGCATCCTGAATGACTTCGGCTTCCGGGTTCTCCGGCAGGATGAGCTTGGCCTTGCCATCGTGCAGCGGCTCGAGCAGCACGCAGGCCCGGTCATCATCAAGCAGCAGCACCGCCGGGGTGACCAGGCTGTCGAGGCGTTCCAGGGGCCGCGCCACGACACGCGCGCGCATGCCGACGCGCCGCGCGGCGCGGTCGAACATTGACGGCAGCAGACGGCCGTCGTGCAACGGCAGCCCGGCCGTGGCGGCAAACTCGGAGACCGGGAGGCCATGTTGCCGGGCGAGGATCAACAGGCAGCCGACCAACGGATCGGCCGCATCGGCCTCCGTCGCCAAGCTCACGTCCACTGCTGTTTCGCTCAAAACCCTGCTCTCCACTGGTGCGCGCCGCTGGAATTATGCGGTTTTAGGAATAAAGTTATCGACTAGCGATCCGAAATCCTGAAACATCCCACGAAATTGTCGAGGCAGACCGGCATGCAGCCAATTTTTGTCATCCGAGACGCCAGCGGCGTCATTACCGGGCTGTCGGCGACGGCCGAAGGCGGCGCCGAGGCGGCAGCGATCGACGATCCGGATGTTCAGGCATTTCTGCGCGAACTCGATATCGGGCTGGTCAGGGTACTCGAAGACGTGATCGACCTGCTGGTCGGTCGCGGCGTATTCCGCTTCACCGATCTGCCTGAATCGGCGCAGGAAAAGCTGTTGTTTCGCAAGAATCTGCGCTCGCAGTGGCAGGCGGTACCCGATCCGCTGGGCAACGAAGAAGGGCTGTTCTAGACAGCACCGGGCCTGATCCCCCGCTTGACGCACGTCAAGCAAGCCTGTGGGTGCGGTTGCCGAGCAAGGTAGCCATCGCCAATCTTGGCGACATAAAGGCAACCGCTGGTCACTCCCATGTCTACCACGCTCGTCACGCTCGACGGCAACGAAGCCGCCGCACGGATCGCTCACCTGTGTAACGAGGTCATCGCCATCTATCCGATCACCCCCGCATCGCCGATGGGCGAATGGGCCGACGACTGGTCGGCAGTCGGGGTGAAGAACCTGTGGGACTCGGTGCCGCAGGTCATCGAGATGCAGAGCGAGGGGGGTGCGGCCGGCGCCATCCACGGCGCGCTGCAGGCCGGTGCACTGGCCACCAGCTTCACCGCGTCGCAGGGATTGCTGCTGATGATCCCCAATATGTACAAGATCGCCGGCGAGTTGACGCCCACGGTGCTGCACGTGGCGGCGCGCTCGCTGGCGGCGCAGGCGCTGTCGATCTTCGGCGACCATTCCGATGTGATGGCGTGCCGTGCCACGGGCTACGCCATGCTGTGTTCGGCAAGCGTACAAGAGGTGCAGGATTTCGCCCTGATCGCCCAGGCCGCCTCGCTCGCCGGTCGCATCCCCTTTGTGCACTTCTTCGACGGTTTCCGCACCTCGCACGAGGTCGACAAGATCGAGGAACTCGATCGGCAGACCGTGCGCGCGATGATCGAAGACGAGCTGGTCGCCGCGCATCGCTCGCGCGCCATGTCACCCGACAAACCGGTGCTGCGCGGTACCTCGCAGAACCCGGATGTGTACTTCCAGGGGCGCGAGTCGGTAAACACTTACTACGCCGATTTACCCGATATTGTCGATAACGTGATGTCGCAGTTCGGCCGCTTGACCGGGCGCCAGTACGGCCTGTTCGAGTATGTCGGCGCACCGGACGCCGCGCATGTGATCGTGCTGATGGGCTCAGGTCTGGGGGCTGCCGAGGAGGCCGTTGAAACCCTGGTCGATCGGGGCGAGAAAGTTGGGGTGGTCAAGGTACGGCTGTTCCGACCCTTCTCGCCCAGGCACCTGCTGGCCGCGCTGCCAGAAACCGTCAACACCATCGCGGTGCTCGATCGCACCAAAGAACCAGGCGCCGACGGCGAGCCCCTGTACAAGGACGTGCTGACCGCGCTGGTTCAGGCAGTGGCCGACGGCGAGCGCAACGCGATGCCGCGGGTCATCGGTGGTCGCTACGGCCTGTCGTCGAAGGAGTTCACCCCCGGCATGGTGGCCGGCGTGTTCGCCGAGCTGGCCAACGAACGGCCGAAAAACGGTTTCACGATCGGCATCCACGACGATGTGAGCCACACCAGCCTGCATTGGGATAGCACCTTCGCCCCACTGGCGGCGCAGGGCATCACGCGCTGCGTGTTCTACGGCCTGGGCTCGGACGGCACCGTGTCGGCCAACAAGAACTCGATCAAAATCATCGGCGAGAGCACCGACCAGCACGTGCAGGGGTACTTTCAATACGATTCGAAGAAGGCCGGCGCAGTCACCGTCAGCCATCTGCGCTACGGCGACCAGCCGATCCGCTCGACCTACCTGATCGGTAACGACGAGGCCCAGTTCGTCGCCTGTCACCAGCCGAACTTCCTGGTGCGTTACGACATGCTCGCCAAGGCAGCGCCGGGGGCGACCTTTCTGCTGAACTCGCCGGCCTCGCCCGACACCGTGTGGGGCAGCCTGCCACGCAAGGTGCAGCAACAGATCATTGATAAGCAGCTGCGGCTGTTCAGTATCGATGCCTACGGTATTGCGCAGCGTACCGGCATGGGACGACGCATCAATACCATCATGCAGGCCTGCTTCTTCGCCATCACCGGGATCCTCGATCGCGATGAGGCGCTGAACAAGATCAAGGCCATGGTGCAGAAAACCTATGGACGCAAAGGGCGCCGGCTGCTCGAACGCAACTTCGCCGCCATCGATGAAGCTGTTAGCGGACTGCACGAGATCGATGTGCCGCAGCAGATCAGCAGCCAGGTAGAGATGCCTCCGGTGGTCGCCGCCAATGCCCCCGACTTCGTGCAACGCGTGACTGCGCCATTGATCGCCGGCCTCGGCGACAGCCTGCCGGTCAGCGCGATGAGCGCCGACGGCACCTGGCCGCTGGGTACCGCCGCCTACGAAAAACGCCAGTTGGCGCTCGAGATCCCGCAGTGGGAGATGGATCTGTGCACCCACTGCGGCAAGTGCCCGCTGGTGTGTCCGCATGCCGCAATCCGCTCCAAGGTCTTTGATGCGGGCCTTGCGCGCAGCGCCCCTGCCGGTTTTCTGCACATGCCGGTCAAAGGTGCCAAGGATTTCCCGCCGGATACGCATATCAGCTACCAGGTTGCACCGGATGACTGCACCGGCTGCGGCCTGTGCGTTGAGATCTGCCCGATCCGCGACAAACAGAACCCGGCACGCAAGGCGCTCAACATGGTGCCGGTCGAACCGCGCCGCGAGGTCGAGCAGGCCAGTTGGGACTTCTTCCTGACGCTGCCTGAGTTCGATCGCACCCAGTTGAAGGAAACAACGCTCAAAGGCGCGATGATCATGCAGCCGCTGTTCGAGTTCTCGGGCGCCTGTGTCGGCTGCGGCGAAACACCGTACATCAAGCTGGCGACCCAGTTGTTCGGCGACCGTATGCTGATCGCCAACGCCACCGGTTGTTCATCGATCTACGGCGGCAACCTGCCGACCACGCCCTACACCACCAACCCCGACGGTCGCGGTCCCGCGTGGAACAACTCGCTGTTCGAAGACAACGCCGAGTTTGGCCTGGGCATGCGGATCGCCGTCGACAAGCAGACCGAGCATGCGGTTGAACTGCTGCAGGAACTGGCCGGCGATCTCGGCGATACCCTGGTCGAGGCGATCGGCACCGCCGATCAACATACTGAGGCCGACATCTTCGAACAACGCGGCCGGGTCATCGAGCTGCGCAAGAAACTCAAGGCAATCGACAAACCGGCTGCGCGCTCACTCGAAGCAGTCGCCGATTACCTGGTCAAGAAAAGTGTCTGGCTGATCGGCGGCGACGGCTGGGCCTACGACATCGGTTACGGCGGCGTCGACCATGTGCTGGCGTCGGGGCGCAACGTCAATATCCTGGTGCTGGATACCGAGGTGTATTCCAACACCGGCGGCCAGACCTCGAAAGCGACACCGCTGGGCGCGGTCGCCAAGTTCTCCGCCGGCGGCAAGCCGGTCATCAAGAAAGACTTGGCGATGATGGCAATGGCCTACGGCGACGTGTATGTGGCACAGGTTGCCTATGGCGCCAAAGATGTGCAGGTGCTGCGCGCCTTCCTCGAAGCGGAAAGCTACGATGGCCCGTCATTGATCATTGCGTACTCGCCATGCATTGCGCACGGCATCGATCTGGCGAAGAACCTGCAGCAACAGAACCTGGCCGTCAACGCCGGTCACTGGGGCCTGTTCCGTTACGATCCACGCAAGGCTGCCGAAGGCCAGAATCCACTACATCTCGATTCGAAAGAGCCGAGCGTGCCGTATCGCGACTTCGCCATGTCGGAAACGCGCTTTGCTGTACTCGAGCGCACCCATCCGCAGGCAGCGCACCGCTTCATGGATGCCGCCCAACATCAGACCAAGGCCAAGTTCCACCTGTACGAACAGCTGGCGAAACTGGCGGTCGGCGAGACCGAACCGACGGTACCGGACAAACAATAGATGCCGCCAAAGCGCGACTGGCCGGCGCATGTTCGAGCGTCGGCAAGCCGAGGCAGGCGGTCTACGCTTAATCAGTAACCACGACGCGCACGACGGAGGACACAGCATGGATATGAGCACCCAATGGCTAGGGCTGAAACTCAAAAACCCCTTGGTACCCTCGGCCTCACCGCTTTCCCGCAGTCTCGACGCAGCCAAGCAACTCGAGGACGCCGGCGCGGCCGCTATCGTGATGTATTCCCTGTTCGAAGAGGCCGTGCGCGCCGAAGAAGACGGCATGCTGACCTTTCTGCACCACTCCGAAACCGGCCATGCCGAGGCAGACAGCTACCTGCCCGCCCACCAGGACTTTCCAGGCGAACTCGATCGCTACCTGGAACAAGTCGCCGCCCTCAAAGCGTCGTTGGAGATCCCGGTGATCGCCAGCCTGAACGGCGTCACCGCGACAGGCTGGATGACGCATGCCAAAGAGATCGCGGATGCGGGCGCCGATGCACTCGAACTGAATGCCTACTACGTGGCGGGTGACGTCTGGGAAGATGGTCACTATGTCGAGCAACGCTACATCACGTTGCTGAAGGAATTGCGCGAACACATCAGCATCCCGATCAACATGAAGCTGTCACCTTTCTTCAGCTCGATCGGCAACATGATCAAGAAACTCGAAGCAGCCGGTGTCGCCGGCGTATCGCTGTTCAATCGTTTCTATCAACCGGATATCGATATCGAAGGCATGCGGCTGCAGCACGCCTTGACGCCGACAAGATCAAGCGACGCCTTGTTATCTATGCGATGGATCGCCATCCTGCACGGCCGAGTTGAATGCTCGCTGGGCGCGACCGGCGGCGTACACACCGGCGAAGACGCTATCAAGCTCTTGCTGGCCGGTACCGATGTCGTGCATCTGTGCAATGCCTTGTTGGCGCTTGGCCCGAAGCACCTGAGCAAAGTGATCGCCGACATGTCTGCCTGGATGGAACACCAGGGCTTCGAGAGTGTTGCGGAGTTGCGGGGCCGCTTGAGTCAGTCGAGCGTTCTCGATCCCTCTGACTATGAACGCCTGAACTATATCCGCGTGCTGGACAGCTATAGTGGAGCCGAAGGCGTCTGGCGCTGACAACAAGCGCCAGACACAAAGATCGTCAGAGCAAGGGAGTCTTGCGCAGACCGACCATCATGCCGAGCTTTTCGGCACCGGTGACCAGCATCCACAACGTATGCACGCCGAACATGATGGCAAGGATGCCTCCGGCCATCGCCAACGGCGCGACCAGTAGCGAGACCGCCCAATGCATTTGGAAGGCGCCGGACAATGCAATCGTGGTGATGACGAACAACGCGACCAATTCTAATTTCGACTTGGCCAGGCTCGATTCTGCGAGGGTGTTCGGTTGCTTCATGTCGGGTCTCCGCTGTGTTGCCGTTGAGCGAACTGTAGTAAGCGATAGCGCTTAGCTGACTAGAACCAGGTCGCAGTTTTTGGCGCATGCGGCTTGGCAACTACGCTGCATTGTGGTGCGTACCACAGCTTGTCGGGAGGCGCATTCGGGCAGCAAGAATTAAAGGTTGCGCACTGCCCAACGCACGATGAAATCGCTGCCCGCGTCAACGTTGGCTCGCGAACCTTGCCCGCAGTCAGTGCCTCAAGCGCGCGGCGACGAGCGAGTCGATTGAAGCCATGAACGCCTCCACTGCTGTGGTGTAGCTGCCGGGCAACCCGAGTTGCTCGTTGATCTCACGATGCGACATCGGCTGTGGCAGCACCTGTCCCCGGCGGCCCAAGGCGTGCATCCTGGCGACGAAACTATCTGCAGCACCACAAGGATCGTCACGCCGTTGCGACGAACACACCGCAAGCACCGGCGGTCCCTTGGCGACGAGTGCGTGATACGGCGAAGCCTTGCGCCAATAGTTCGGATCATCACCGAACGCATTCTTGTAAACCTTGCGCATGATGCGCGGCGGTGCGCGCATCGTGTCGGGAACATTCAGGGCCGCGCTATCGAGCAGTACTGCACCGAGCCAGGGCGATACGCCCTGTTGAGCCGCCAGTGAAGGATCGGCGGTCAACAATGCGACAAGATGCGCACCGGCGGAGTGGCCGATCAGGATCACCTTACGCGGATCGGCGCCGAACTCTGCGGCGCGACGCTGAAAGGCCGCCAATGCGCGCGCTACATCGGTTGCCTGACGCACCGGATCCGCATCTGGTACCAGGCGATAGTTGGTCGATACGAACACGAAGCCTCGCGGCAGCCAACGCTTGACCTTGTTCTCGACTACCCGGTCATGCGCCTTGTCGCCTCGACGCCAACCACCGCCATGCACCATGAAGACAACGGGTGCATCGTGTACACCATGCGGTGCATACACGTCGAACCTGTGCCGCGCATGCTCGCCATACGGCACATCGTTCGTGATCTGTATATCGCTTGGCAGCGCGCCGGCATCGACGCGCTGCAATTGATCATCTTCAGACCCACGACGCTCGTCGAGCCAGTCGCGCAACGGGCCGGCATATGCACCCGCTGTCGCCAGGCACACCAGCAGCACACCTATGACGCCAACGAAAAAGCGCCGATCAGTGGCTCGGTGGCGTTGTGCAACGTGCGATGTGCTTGGTCGTTTCGACATGTCGGTCTCCGCGCGGCCTTTCGTACCAATCAGGTCGGCCGTTGCCAGGCCAGAAAGCGGGCATCATCGACCGAAGTCATGGCATCGATAACGACGTCGTTATCGAATGCCGGCAACTGCTGCAGCCTCGAGAGCAAGTCGTCGAAACCTGCCGTATCGGCAGCCATTCGCCAACTGCGTTCCGGATCGCTACCCACCAGCAACCAGTGCACGTCATCGACGAACGGACCCAAACTGTTCGTCTCGATCACGACCATCGACAGTTCGTCCCAGGTCATGTGCTCGACATTGTCGGTCGATAGCTGGATCGTCATACCTGCGTCGTCGTGTTCGATGCGCTGCGCCGAAATAACCGCCGTGGGCAACCCAGGCTGGGTGCTTTGCATGTTTGGCGCTACAGGCTCGGCACAGCTGTGCTCGTATTCGCCGATGATCAGCTCCCACACAAACGCGAGGCCACAGATCAAAACACTCCAATAGACTTCCGGTCGCAGCCAAGTGACAAACAGCGCCGCAAGCGTCGCGACTGCTGTCCAAACAATTCGCATCGCGCGGCGCTTCGAATACCGCGATATGGTCGATTCAGCCATGATTGACGGACTATTTCACGTTGGCCGGCTGTTGGCCATTGCCGGATTGTTAAATCGCATTACCGGGCCAATGCAGCGCGCAGATAGCGATCGGGGTCGATGAAGAAGGCTTTCTTGTATCCCTGTGTCGACCTGTCCATCTTCCAAGGCAGCGGAATCATACGCACGATCGCGTAGTGCAGATGCGGCGGTTTACCTTTCGCATTGCCGCTATCGCCAAGGCGGCCGACGATGTTACCGGAAGTAACCCAAGAACCGGCAGATACGTCGACGGTGTCGAGGTGGGCGAAATAGTGCAAGCGCCAACTCGGCCCAAGGACCAAGGCGACATTGCCGCCTTTGCGTAGATCGCCCGCAAACACCACCAGCCCGTCAACCGTGCTGACGACCGGCGTGCCTTTCGCGCCGAAGATGTCGATGCCCTTATGCACTCCCGAGGTGCCCCAGGGCTCGAACCAAAACGAGTCCGGATGCCAATCGTTGCTGCTCGCATTCTGCACCGGCACGACGACACGCTCGGGCAACAGATAGCCGGCTGCAATCAATATCCCTGTCGCGAGCAGTATCACCGTACGTTTCCTCATCAATCCACCTGTTTGCTCGACAACCCGGGCGCAGGCGTCATGCCTGGTTCTTCGCAACCCGTTCGCGGCCGCAAAGTGTCGTAACCGGAGGTCGTTCGTGTTTTGGCCGGATCATTAATGCGAAAATCCCGCGCGCTGTACACCCTTCGGGTGGCAAAACGTTTGTTGAATGAGTTTTTAGAGGACGAATGGACCTATGGATAGAAGAGAAATGTTACGTCAATGCCTGCTGCTGCTCGGCGTATCGATGGCCGGCCGGGTTTCGGCACTGGATCTCGACCGCGCATTCGGTGCGGCAAAATCGCTGACCGGCGCCGCTACCTTGAGCGACGAGGACATTGCCAACTATTGCGCACAACTTGCAAAGGAACAGGATGATGCAAACCGTGTCGCGGCACCCGACAGCGAGTACGGCAAGCGCTTGGCGACGCTCACCGAGGGTCTCGACAGTTATGACGGCATGACGCTGAACTTCAAAGTCTACGAGACCGAAGAGGTCAACGCCTTCGCCATGGCTGACGGAACAGTGCGACTCTACAGCGGCTTGCTCGACCTGATGACCGACGACGAAGTCCGCTACGTGGTCGGCCACGAGATGGGTCACGTCAAGGCCGGGCATTCCCGCAAACGCATGCAGGTCGCGCTGACCACCGGTGGCCTGCGCGATGCCGTCGCAGCCAGCGGTACCAAGCATGCCGACCTGGCGGATTCGCAATTGGGCGAGCTGTTTGAAAAAGTGGTAGTCGCCCAGCACTCGCAGGGCAACGAGAACGAAGCCGACGACTACGCGATGGGCTTTATGAAAGACAAGAACTTCGCGCCTGCAGCGTGCGTAACGGCGCTCGAGAAGCTCGACGCCTTGTCGGGCGGCGGAGGTTCGAACTGGCTGTCGACCCACCCGGCACCAAAAGAGCGCGCTGCGCGGATGCGTGGCCAGCTAGCCTGATACGTAGACGGCGCAGCGTTCGCCGTTGCGCCGTCTACCAGGCGAGCCCGTAGAGCATCGGCAGCAACCATGAAAAAGCCGCCCACATGATCAAGGTCAGCGGTATGCCGATGCGCAGGAAATCCGCAAACAGGTAGCCTCCGGCGCTCATCACCAGCAGATTGGTTTTGTAGGCGATCGGCGTCGCATAGCTCATGTTCGCGCCGAACAGCACCGCCAACACAAAGGGTTCGGCAGGCAGATTCAACTGCCGGGCAATACCGATGGCGATTGGCGTACCGATCAGCGCGGCGGCGTTGTTCGAAACGATGTTCGTCATCAACGCCATCAACAACATCAAGCCGCTAAGTAGGCCGCCCGGCGACACCCCCTGGGTGTAGGCAACGAACACCTGGGCCAGATAATCGGCGGCGCCGGTATCCAACAGCGCCGAGCCGAGGGCAAGGCTCGCCACGACGATCATGACGACCTGGGTATTCAATGCGCGTACGGCATCGCGCCAGCTCAGACAGTTGGTCGCCAGCATCGCGAGGACACCGACCAGTGCGCTGATGGCAATCGGTACCAGGCCGAGCGCGGCGCTCAGTATGATGGCCGCCATGATGAGCATCGCCAGCGGCGCCCGGCGCGTGGTCGGCAGGTCGGCGGTGGCGTCGAGCACCAGCACGTCGCCGCGCCGCTTCATCTCACTGATGTGATCACGTGCGCCCTGCACCAGGATCACGTCACCGACGCGCAGGCGGATGTCGTGCACCTGGGCTCGCAGTGCCTGCATCTGCCACCCCGCGCGATGCAGCGCCAGAGTGAGCAGCTGATAGTTGTCGGCGAAGTGTGATCGCGACAGGCTGCTGCCTTCCAACGAGGAACCCTGAGTGACGACGACCTCGGCCAGTTGCTGATCGTCGGCATGCAGCGGGTTGTCTTCATCGACTGGTGCATTGGCCGAATACAACGCGGCGCCCAGGGCGCTCTCGAACTCTTTGAGGTTGTCGGCCGTATCGTTGACCAGCAGCCGGTCTCCCGCACGCAGTACGGCATCCGGCAAAGGGGTGACATAGGTCTGCTCGCCACGCAGTATGCGGCTGACCTTCATGTCGCCGGCCTTGTCGATCGCGTCGCTCAGTGTCTTGCCGTCGGCGAAGCTGTCTTCCGGAATGTGCAGCTGGGCGGAGAAAACACGTGGCCGGTTGTCTTCGAGCTCGGTCTGGCGTATCGGCATGATGCGCGGCGCGATCAACCACAGGTAGAGGATCGCGACGCTGCCGGCAATCGCCACCGGCAGGAGGAAGTCGAACATCTCGAATCGCGGCACCCCGAGGTCGGCGGCGACGCTGACCACGAGCAGGTTGGTAGAGGTGCCGATCGTTGTGCTCATGCCCCCGACCAACGTGGCAAAGCCCATCGGCATCAGCACCGCCGAGGGCGGGTTGCCGGTGCGCAGCGACACACTGATCAGGATCGGCAGCAACAACACCACGATGGGGACGTTGTTGACGAAGGCACTGAACAGCGCGCCTATCAACAAGGTCAGCAGCAACGAGAACGACGGCGCCACCCCCCAGGCACGCGCCAACAAGCGGCCCACCGGCTCGAGGGCCCCGGTGCGCACCAGGCCCTGCCCGGCGATCATCAGGGCACACACCGCCACCAAGGCCTCGTGACCGAAACCGAGAAAGAAATCGGTAGCATGAAGACGGACACCCTCGCGGGCAAAAGGAAACAACTCGAACCCCAGCACCAGGGCAGCGAGCACGAACAGGCTCGAGGTTTCCAGGGCGAGGCGCTCGCGGGTGAACAACAGCAACGCGACCAGCGTCAACAGCATGACGGCAATTGCATGGGGATTCGGGGTGGCGAGATCGGCAGGTGTCACGTCGTAGCCGCGTCAGCTGGATGATGCGTCAAGCATAGTCACGACAGTGGGGGTGACGCGAGCCGGCCAAGCCGACAAGCGGCAATCACTGAAAGCGCTGGTTCACCACCGACTCGATGGCATCGAGTTCTTCGATCATCTCGGTGTTGCCGAACAAGCGCACACCCATGTAACCCAGTGCCCCCACAATCAACAGAATCAACATGACCAGCGAAGCGCGCAAGACACCCCGTAGCAGGCGTTGCCCGAAGGTGGGCGGCAAGGTTGGCGGGGCCACTTTGGGCCGACGACGCGAATGCACTTTGGCTTGAAAGCCATCATCCAATTCACGCAGCACGTCCAAAGGCGTCTCGGAATAGGCACCGCGCACCCTTTCTGCAACGAGCGAGGGACACAAATCGACAAGGTGGTCGACCAATTCGGCGACGCCGGTCTGCCAGTCGGTCGCGGTCAGCGAATCGGAATGGTAGCTGGCGAGCCGCGCGATGCTGCGCGGCAGCGATCCTCGCCCCGGCATCTCTGCGCCACCGACCAGAACCGGCACGACGGCCTTGCCTTGGGCGAACGCCGCTTCAATCTGCGTGCGTATCCAATCGGTGGGATCGAACAAGCGGGTGGCGTGCCCATCGTCGGAAAGTGCCGCCCAGTGGCGTCCAACGACCACGACCAGCGCATCGGTAGCCGCGATCGCGCGATGCAGCACATCGGTGAAGTCGCTGTCCGGCGGAATCTCTACGTCGCGGAAGACGCGATCGGCACCGAGAAGTTCTCGGAGATCATCTGCGAGGCGGCTCGCATAGCCTTGGCTGTCATCTCGGCGGTAACTAACCAGAACCCCTGCCATTGCGGCGTACTACTCCAGAAAGGGCGTTGAATTTTGGTCGCAGATACTAACGTGCCGTCTGCCGGGCGACCATCATCGAAGCCACTAATTATTGTTCGGCATAGCAATAAGCTACGTAAATACCCATGCCAACGGCAAGGTGCAACGCAGCATGCGCAGACGGCAAACCGGATGTTGGACCATCTAGATGTAAAAGCGTTCAAAAATATGTAAAGCCACAACATCGAAAAACAACATGATCAAGGTGAAGCGTCCGTTCCAACGCAGAAACCCACGCGCATCGATGCCGAAGCGCCCTTGCATACCCAGGTGCATCCCCGAAAACGGCGAGCTGGATACACCGGCAGCCCATGTCATGAGGTAGGTAATGCCCATCAGGTTCGGGTCGGGAGACATCGGCGCGAGCAATCCATGGGCGGTCGAGATGCTGATGACCGGGTGTACCCCGGCGACGGACACAGCCACCATCACCAGCAACAAGGCGCTCGCCTCGGTCGCACCGACGTGTTCGATATCGAGACGCCATCCACTGCTGTGCGCAACGCTGGCGATGCCGGCGGCCAACACGCCCGCCGCGAGAAACAATGCCAACTCACCCGACATCTGCGGCAACCCGCCCCGTACGTGTTGCTGTAGCCGTTGCAGCGCCGCATTGCCGTGACGCACGACCAGCACCACGGCCGTCAGCAGGATCGACAACAGGCTGATGAATGTGAGAATGGGTACGGCACGAAAGACCTCGTGGGCGGCGAGTACCATCAGGGCGAGCAGCCCGGGTATCCACAGCGCGCCGAAATGCATTGGGTAGCCGACGAAATCCAATCCGCCCGCGCTCCGTGTCAATTCGCGGCCGGATATGACCAGGCCGAGCACCGCGAGCGGCAGACCGACCAACGACAGCGTCGTCAGCTGCGCACCCGGCGCGTTGCTCAGTGCGATACCCATGGCAGCGAAGAACGGCGACCACAGCGCGGCCAGTGAAAAGCCACGCGACAGCACGGTCGCCTGTAACGACGTCATCGGCGCACGCCGAGATTGCCGGTCGCCGAGAATCATCACCGCCGACAGATTGATCACCGAGCCGAACAGGTGAACGCCAAACAAGGTGCGCCACAAGGCGTGCGGTCCGCGCGGATCCTCTTCTCCGGCATCCACCTCCGGCAGACTGATCAGGCGCAGAAAGGTCACCCCTCCGAGCATCGCCAGCAACGCCTGGTTGGCACTGATCGCCTTGGTTATCTCGGCACTGCCGCCGGTCCACGCCGCATAACCCAGGCCCGCCAGACCAACCAACAGCATCACGATCATCTGGATGCGCGGCAAACCGCGGACCCTGTGGAGCAGCAGCAGACCGGCGAGCCAAAATGCCAGCCCCGGCACCACCGCACTGATGGGCAGACCCAGGCCGAGAATGATCGACGCCACGATGGCGGCAAACAGCATCCATCCGGCGATAGCGGTATCGCCGGCGGCTAGGCGGGTAAGCAAAGACTTCATCTGCGACAGCATATCGTTCCTTGGTCGACGGGGCGATGGCGTTTGCCTGCCGACAAGCGGCGATGCGTACCTTTAAATAGGCGGACATTTTTTGGGCTATCCGACAGGGCAAAGACGGTAGAATCGCCGGCATCGAGAAATTTGCCACCCGTGCGCCCGAGGCACAGCGGGACGAAACCGTCGAGGAATGTCGTATGAGTACGCCCACGCCCACAGAGCTCAACCTGCACCGCATGTCGCGCGTGCTCGAGGTCACCTTCGATGATGGGTCGAACTTCAAACTGCCGGCAGAGTACCTGCGGGTTTATTCGCCGTCGGCCGAGGTCGCCGGTCATGGGCCGGGGCAGCGCAAGGTGCCGTTGGGCAAGGAAGGCGTCAATATCGATCGCATCGAACCGGTCGGCAACTATGCGGTGGTGCTGCACTTCGACGATGAGCACAACACCGGCATCTACTCGTGGGAAACCCTGTACAATCTGGGCAAGCACTACGATGACCTGTGGGCGCAGTATCTCGAAGAGCTGAAGGAAAAGGGCTACACCCGTAAAGAGCCCGCCGCCTGACGTTCTGCGGCGCCCGCCCCACCACAGCGGGACCGCTCCCATGGCAGACAACAAAGACAGCACCCATTTCGGCTATCGCAGCGTCGACCCGCGCGATAAAGCGGGCCTGGTGCGCGGCGTGTTCGATTCGGTCGCCGGCAAATACGATGTCATGAACGACCTGATGTCGATGGGCGTTCATCGGCTGTGGAAGCGCTACGCGGTCGAACTCGCCGGTGTGCGCCGCGGACAGACGATTCTCGATCTGGCCTCCGGCACCGGTGATCTGGCAGACCGGTTCGCCGACCTCGTCGGCCCCGATGGGCTGGTGCTGATGACCGACATCAATGCGGCCATGCTCAGCGTCGGGCGTGATCGCATGGTCGATCGCGGACATGCCGGCAATCTCGCGTATGCGCAGGTCAATGCCGAGGAGCTGCCATTTCCCGACGACACCTTCGATCTGATCACCATCGCGTTCGGCCTGCGCAATGTCACCGACAAACAGAAGGCGCTCGAATCGATGTACCGTGCGCTCAAGCCGGGCGGTCGCGCGCTGGTGCTGGAGTTCTCCAAGCCGCTGAACAAGCCCCTGGAAAAACTTTACGACCTGTACTCGTTCCAGGTACTGCCGCGCATCGGCGATCTGGTCGCCAAGGATGCCGACAGCTACCGCTACCTGGCCGAATCGATCCGCATGCATCCCGACCAGGAAACCCTCAAGGGCATGATGGAACAGGCGGGATTCGAGCGCTGCGATGTACACAACCTTACCGGGGGCATCGTCGCCGTCCATCGCGGTTTCAAGTTCTAGGAGCCTGTCGGCATGACACTGCGCGACCTCGCACTCGAAGGCCTGGAACAATCGATCAACGCGGTAATCGCCCTCGACCCGGATGCCGCCAGACGGCTGGCAACCCTGCACGGCAGTAGCGTGCGCATCGAGCTTAGCGGCACAGGCATTGCGCTGAACATGGTGCCGGGCCATGACGGCCGCTTGCAGATGCTCGGCTCGATCGAAGGCGAACCCGACTGCACCCTGCGCGGCAGTGCGTTCGACCTGATGCGGGCCAACGAGCAGAACCAGGGTACGGCCCAGTTGTTCGCCGGGCGCGTCAGCATCGACGGCGACGCCAAGCTCGCACAACGCTTCAGCGAAGCACTCGGCAGCCTCGATATCGACTGGGAAGAACAGTTGTCGCGCCTGACCGGCGACATCGCCGCACATGAGATCGGGCGCGGCGTACGCGCCGCCATGCAGCAGGGCGCACGCATGCGCGATAGTGCCGAACAGAACCTGTCCGAATACCTCACCGAAGAAACGCGCGTGCTGCCGCATCGCTACGAAGTCGAAGACTTTGTGAGCGACGTCGATACGCTGCGCGACGATGTCGAACGCCTCGAAGCACGCATCGCCCTGCTGGAGAAAGCACGCCGGGGTGACGGCGCGTGATCCCGATTCGAGAAAGCCTGCGCGTGATGCGCATCGGCTGGGTGTTGATGCGACACGGTCTGGATGAGGTCATCCTTGCCGCGCACCTGTTTCGACCGATTCGCTTCTTCAGATTCCTGTCACCGTTTTATTGGGGCAAAAAGCCGCCGCGCGGCGTACGCATGCGGCGCGCACTCGAAGACCTCGGCCCGATCTATGTGAAGTTCGGCCAGATCCTGTCGACCCGGCGCGACCTGTTGCCGGACGACATCGCCGCCGAACTGTCGAAACTGCAGGACCAAGTCCCGCCTTTTCCCGGCAAGCGTGCGCAGGCCATCATCGAACGCTCACTGGGCAAGCCGGTCAGCGAACTGTTCGCCGAGTTCGACAGCGAGCCGCTGGCGTCGGCCTCGATTGCCCAGGTGCACGCAGCAACCCTGCACGACGGCAGCAAGGTGGTGGTCAAGGTTGTCCGCCCCGGCATCGAGAAAACGATCCAACAGGACATCGACCTGCTGTTTACGATCGCCAAACTGGCGCGCAAGTATTCGCGCGAAGCGCGCCGCTTGCGCCCGGTCGAGGTCGTCGAGGAATACGACAAGACCATCCACGACGAACTAGACCTGATGCGTGAAGCCGCCAACGGTGCGCAGCTGCGGCGTAACTTCAGCGGCAGCGACATTCTCTACGTGCCCGAGATCCACTGGGACTACACACGCGAGAACGTCATGGTGCAGGAACGCATCTATGGCATTCCGGTCGACCGGATCGACGAACTGCTCGCCAAGGGCATCGACCTGAAAAAGCTTGGCGAACGCGGCGTCGAGATCTTCTTCACCCAGGTGTTTCGCGACAACTTCTTCCACGCCGATATGCACCCGGGCAACATCTTCGTACGCCCGGACGGCAGCTACGTCGGCGTCGACTTCGGCATCATGGGCACCCTGACGACCGGTGACCAACGTTACCTTGCCGAGAACCTGCTGGCGTTCTTTCATCGCGACTACCGCAAGGTCGCCGAGCTGCATGTCGAATCAGGCTGGGTGCCGAGCACCACGCGCATCGAGGATTTCGAGGCCGCCATCCGCACCGTCTGCGAGCCGATCTGGGAAAAGCCGATCAGCGAAATCTCGTTCGGTCATTTCCTGTTGCGGCTGTTCCAGACGGCGCGTCGCTTCAACATGGAGGTGCAGCCGCAGCTGGTGCTGTTGCAAAAGACCCTGCTGAACATCGAGGGACTTGGTCGCATGCTGTATCCGCAGCTCGATCTGTGGAGCACCGCCAAGCCATTCATGGAACGCTGGATGTCGGAGCAGGTCGGCCTCAAGGCATTCGTCCGCCGCCTCAAAGACCAGCTGCCGCAGATCTCCGAAGACCTGCCCGAAGTCCCGCTGCTGGCGCATCGTTTCCTACGCAAAGCCGTGGACGGGCAACTGAAGGTGCAGTGGGAATCGGAAAAACTCGATGAGATCCACGAAGAGATCCGCACCGGCAACAAGCGTACGCAAACCAGCATCGTCGGTGGCAGCCTGCTGATCGCCGGTGTGCTGGTTGGCGGCCTGATCGATATCGGCCACGTGCTGAATCCGATGTGGGCCATGGCGGCGCTCAGCGGGACCGGCGGCTTGCTGCTGGCACTGTCCTTCCGCCGCTAATGCGTCGATAGGCGGCTTGATAAATGCGACGAATCGCTGCATCAGAAGCGTTCAGCGCCAATTTGTGTTTTTTGCCATGAAATTGTCCCCTTGTTCGACCGATAATCACGGCAGACACCGCTATCGGTGGAAAGTCCGGCACGGCGATATTGCCCGTTAACGTGGAGGGCGGACTTTGGGTAACTCACTGCAAGACGAATTGTTGAAAGCCGGCTTGATCGATCAGACCAAGATCGACCAGGCAAAAAAACAGCAAAAGAAGAATCGCACCCAACAGCCCAAGGCCAAGCGCAAGGCTGCGAAATCGAAGCCGGTTGATCCCGCCGTCGAGAAAGCGCGCGCCGAAAAGGCCGCGCGCGACCGTGAACTCAACAAGCAGCGTGACGAGGTGCGCCGCCAACGCGAGGTGGCGGCCGAGGTGCGCCAGTTGGTCCGCGGTCACAAGCACCCGCGCAGCGAGAAAGACGACGACGTGCCGTTCCACTTCGAGAACAAAGGCAAGATCAAGCGCATCTTCGTCTCAGCGGACACCCACAAGCTGATCAGCGACGGCAAACTCAAAATCGTCAACGACAATGGGGTATTCGAACTGGTGCCGCCCGCGATCGCAGAAAAGATCCGCGAACGCAATTCGAGCCTGGTGATCGATCTGCCCGAAGACAAACCGGCAGATGGCGATGATCCCTATGCCGACTATCAGGTGCCCGACGATCTGATGTGGTAACGCTGTTTCCCGAATTGCGGCGCCGGCCGCAACAGGGTTTCGATTCAGCTCATTCCAGACCGTACCCGTAGCGCTCGATGATGGCGCGCGCCTCGTCGCCTTTGAGGTAATCGAGCAGCGCCGCCGCGGCGGGCTGATCCGTTCCCTTCGCCAATAGCACCGCATCCTGGCGGATCGGGTCATACATTTCTTGCGGCACGATCCAACGTGAACCGCCGTCGCTCAACACCACCTGGGCCAGGGCGACGAAGCCGAGTTCGGTGTTGCCGGTGGCAGCGAACTGGTGGGTTTGTGCAATCGAATCGCCGCGCACGAGCTTGGGGCGGACTGCCTTGGCAATGCCGAGCGAATCCAACACCTGCATGGCCGCCACACCGTAGGGTGCGGTCTTCGGATTGGCGATGGCCAGCCGTTTGAAGCCTCCGTTCTTCAACACGTCGGCCGTGTCGCCGATCAGATCTTCCTGTTTGCTCCAAAGCACGAGTTTGCCGTTGGCATAGGTGAACTGACCGCTGGCCTTGCCCGCCTCGACCAGCTTTCGCGGCCTCTCCTGGTCGGCAGCGAGAAACACGCCGAACGGCGCGCCGTGAAGGATCTGCGCGTAGAGCTTGCCGGTCGAGCCGAAGCTCAACACGGCCTTGTGGCCGGTCGCTTTCTCGAAACCGGCGGCGACCTCTTTCATCGCTGCGGTGAAATTTGCGGCAACCGCCACATTCACTTGGTCGCCGGATGCGGTCGCGCCGATCATCAGCGCAGCCCATGCAACGGCCGAGCGCAACAACCTCTGAGCATTCCTCATCTGTACAACTCCATACACCAACCTCGCAGACGGCCGGTCGACGACAGCCGTATCCGCATCAAAGTGTCAGCCACCAACCAAGCACTTTTCAGGCCGCTTTGTGAACCCGTTGTTTCATCGAGGATTCCCTACTGAAGATCGAGGCCACCACCGGCCCGAGATGTCGGCATTGCGACAAGTTTGTGCACGCCGAGAGGCTGTCAGTGCAGATTGGCGTACATCGCTGTGACGTCGTTCATCTGCGCCATGATCTTATCCATTGAGCGAACAACCAGCGAGGGCACACGCGTGTTGTACTTCTTGCTGTAGTTGCTGATGTTGAAGATCTTCCAGTTCTTATCCACCTGGGAAAGGGCGTCGGTGATCTCCGCCGTGTTGATCTTGGCACCGTGCAGTTGAATCAAGGCGGTGCTGAACTCATCGACCGCGCCTTGGTATTGCTGTTGCACCAACGCGGCGTCCATACCCCATGTCTCCAACAGATAGAGCTTGGCGATGCGCTGCGACAACATCCGTTGGCGCCCGGCAAGGTTGACCATGCCACCGGCCTGGGTGCCGGCCCGTTTTTCGAGCAACAGCACGAACTGGTGAGACTCTTGCAACAGCAGTTCGGCGAGATCGTTGACCTGTCCGATACGGCTGGCGTCGGGCGCGTTCAGCAATTCAGTGCGAAGCTCGCTCCACAGCAGCCGGGTCTTGTCGATCTGCTCGTTCTCTTCACTGGTTTCGGCGACCTTCGACAGCTCTTTGAGCTGTTTGTCGAAGCGGGTCAACGCCGCATTCAGCTCACCGCGCGCCCCCGGGTTGAGGTCCATGCCCAACAACGCGTAGGCCTTGACCATGCGCTGGGTCAGCATGCGCTGACTGCCGGCCTTGTCGATCGCCGGTCCGAGGCTCGACGCTGCCGAAGCCCCGCCACACAGGGTTAATAGAAGGATCACAAAGAGCGAATAGTATTTGGTATTGTTCATTGTTATCTGAATCGTGAACGCTTATCAGTCGTATTGGAAAACGGATCGCGATACTAGCGCCCAAGACAAGCCGCGCTAAATGACACACGTCAATTGCCTTAAGGATTCAGGAAGTTTGTTACTGCAGTTGAATCGCCGGGCTCCTAACCGTAGACCTGCCGCGGCAACCACAGAACGATCTCGGGGAAGATGATGCACAGCGCCAGCCCGACGGCCTGAAGAAACAGGAACGGCAGTGAGGAGCGATAGATCTGCGCCATTGTCACGCCGGGCGGCGCAACACTCTTCAGGTAGAACAGGGCATAGCCGAAAGGCGGACTGATGAACGACATCTGCATGTTCACCATGTAGACAACGCCGAACCACAAGGCGAGCTCTTCCGGCGCCACCCCGGGCAGGCCGAACACGCCATCGAACGACAGGGTCTTCATCAGCGGCACGAAGATCGGCACGGCGAGCAGCAGGATACCGACCCAGTCGAGGAACATACCGAGGATGACCAGGATCACCATCATCAAGGTCAGGATGCCGTACGGCCCCAGGCCGGTGCCGATGATGGTTTCGTTGACGAACTGCTGACCGCCGTTGACCACGTAGAAACCGACGAACAGGGTCGCGCCGAAGATGATCCACAACACCATGCCGGTAACCCTAAGCGTAGTCAGCGCGGCAGCGCGCGTATTTTCCCACGACAGGCGACGGTGCATCGCCGCAACCACGATCGCACCGAAGGTGCCGACACCGGCGGCCTCGACCGGCGTTGCGATGCCGGCAAAGATGATGCCGAGCACCAAGGTGACCAGTGCAATCGGTGCCATCATGTTCTTCAGCAGGCGCAGCTTTTCGCGCGTATCGACGCGTTCCTCGGGCGGCAGCGCCGGACCCGCTTCGGGCTTGAAGAAGGTCACGATCAGCACATACAGGATATACATGCCCGACAGGATCAGGCCGGGCACGACCGCGCCGATGAACAGCTCGCCAACCGACTGCTGCGCAACCACGGCGAACAGGATGGCGAGGATGGATGGCGGGATCAGGATGCCGAGCGTGCCGCCGGCCAGGATCGAGCCGCAGGCGATCGTCGGGTGATAGTTGCGTGCCACCATCGCCGGCAAGGCGATCATGCCCATCGTGACCTCGGTGGCCCCGATCACACCGCACATCGCGGCCAGCAAGGTTGACGCGATGATGGTCGCGACCGCCAGGCCGCCGCGCAAGCCGCCGAGCAGCTTGTACACCATGTCGTACAGCTCTTCGATGATGCCGGCACGTTCCAGCATGGAGGCCATGAAAATGAACAGCGGGATCGCCGATAACTGGTAATCGGTCATCAACGGGAAGATGCGCGACGGCAGGATGTTGAGCATCTGCGCGTCGCCGAACAGGAACAGGAACACGCAGGCCAGGCCGCCGGTAACGAAGCTCAGCGGCAGGCCGGCCATCAACAGGATGGCGAGCGAGCCGAACATCAGTACGGTCAGCCACAGGATGTCGATTTCAAGCCCCACAGTGCGACTCCGGTGGCAGATGACGCAGGCCGCGATAGGCGGCGACGTCGTTGAACAGGCGGACGATGCCCTGCAGCAGCAATAGCACGGCCCCCAGCGGCAGGGCGAACTTCACCGGGTAGTACTGAATACCCCATTCGGTGAAGGACACCTCCTGCGCCGACCAGGCATCGTGGAAGAAGATCCAGCCGGTCACCAGCAGGGTCACCGTGAAGATAAAGAAGAACACCGACGTGATCAGATCGGCCAGCGCCTTGCCGCGCTCGCTCAGATGCGTGTACAGCACATCGACCCGCACATGCGCGTTCTCCCGCAGGCAGAAGCCGCCGGCGATCAGGTACTGCATGCCGAACATCAGGAACATCGCCTCGTGTGCCCAGTTGGTCGGCGAGTTGAACACGTAGCGTGCGACGACCTCGTAGTAATAGGCGAATACCGCGATCAACGACCAGTAGGCGACGAACTCCCCCGCCTTTGCGTTGAACCAATCGACATAGCGCTCGTACCAGGGCAGCGACTTGTCCAACGTGAACTCAGGCACCGTCTCGGCGCACGGCAGCGCTATGCCCTCTTCGCGGGGAACGTGTTCGCGCGCGTTGCAACGCGCGACCAACCTGGGAATCAGCAAGGCGTCGATCAACATCAACAGCACGATGGCCGCCCCGGCCGCCATCGCGAGATTGCTCCAGTAGGCGGCGTGCTCCTGCGCTGCAGTGTTCTCGGCCTGTGCCGTCACCAAGCGCTGTTTGGCCTCGACGAGTTTCGACTCGGCGTCTTCGAGACGCGTGCGATTACGTTCGCTGTCGCTGCGTTGCAGGCGCTTCTGCGCCTTCTCTACGTTGCGCTCACCGCGACTGATTCGGCTCTCCGCCAGCTTGACCGCGTTGGCGCCTGCTGACACCTCGTCACGCACGAGCCGTGCCTCGACGTTGATCAACAGAACGCCCACCAGCAGCGCCAAGAACACCGCCGCGATCGGGCTTTTCACGTACAGGCGGTGAATACCGAGGAAGCCACCGGTCGCCCAGAAAAAATAGGCAAGCCCGGTCGATACCGGCTGATCACTCTGCCTGTGGCGCGAACGCCGATACAGCCAAGCGGCAAACAGCGGAAACAACAGCAAGGTTGCCCAATAGAGCCAGTGCGGCAGAACAAAACTGATTTCAGGCATGCGCGTTAACCTGCATGTTGCACCCGTATTCGAAGGCGCCGCGAGTTCCGCCACCGTTGTGACACCACGTCGCTGCGTACACGAAAGCCGCGGCGCTCACTTGAGCGACCGATCTGCTGTGAGCCGATGGCAACAGGCGAACGCCGGACCGAAGGGCGCGGCACACGTATGTACCGCGTCGCACCTTGGCCTGGCGAACGAGTAACAGCGGAGATTCGAATACAACGACACCCGATACACAATGTGCTGTCTGACAAGCTGCCGGTTTCAACCGAAATTCCCAAGCACCCAAGCGGCTGCTCAGCCAGTGTCCTTCAACCCGTTCAAGCAGCAGAGCCATCTAGAGCGCGGGCACCCTCACGGATGCCCGCTCTCGCGGTGGTCAGACGTTCAGCGAATGACCCTCTACCATGTCCGGCGTCACGTAGCCCAGCGAGCCCGACATCATGTAGTCGAGCTGAATCTTGAACACGCGTGCCGCATCCGGATCCTTGTTGGCCCACTTGAACCACAGCGGTACCGCCAGTTCGGTGAACGCGTCGACATCGTCCTGCGTCAGGCGCGTGACCTCGGTGCCGGCCTCGGTGAACTTGGCCCAGGCCTCCTGGTCGGCCTTCTGGATCGCCGCATGATGCAGGTCGGAATAGACATGCACCTCCATCTCGACAAACTGCTTCATGCTGTCGGACAGGGCGTTCCACGACTTCTTACCGACCGTCAGGTCCATCAGGTCGACCGGTTGGTAGATCGACATGAACCCGGGCGGGCCCATCGAGATGTACTTGGTCACCTGGTGGAAGCCCAGGGCATAGTTGATCGCCGGGCCGACATAGTCAGCCACATCGATGGTGCCTTTTTCGAGCGCCGGGAAGATCTCCGAACCGGGCAACAACGTGGTCTTGGCACCGGCCGCCTGAAACAGCTCGGCGACCATGCCGCCGGGCAGACGCATCTTGCGGCCGCGGAAGTCGTCAATCGAGCGGATCGGTACCTTCGAGTGAATGATGTTCGGACCATGGTGAATCGGACCGACGTAGTGCATATCGAACTTGGCGAACAATTCACGCGCCAGTTCGAGGCCGCCGAGGGCGTAATAGAAAACATCCCACTCGTGCGGATAACGCAGGCCCATGGGGTAGGACGTGAGGAACACCGACGCCGGCATGCGACCGGCCCAGTAGATCGTGAACGGGTTCATCGCGTCGAGTACGCCGTTCTTCACTGCGTCGAACAGCTGAAACTCGCCAACCACGTCTTTCGCGCCGAACGGCTGGAAGGCGAGCTCGCCGCCGGTTTTCTCGATGATGCTGTTACACCACGCCTTGAAGGTGTCGAGGCCGATACCACCCGGCCACGAGGTCTGCACTTTCCAGGTAGTGGTTTGGGCGGCCTTGGCGTCGCGAATCCAGGGTGCGCCCAGAATGGCCGCGCCCCCCGCTGCAGCCACGGAGGATTTAAGAAAACGTCGGCGCTCTGGATCTTGGGTTTGCTTTTCGGGAGCGGCCAAGGGCTGCTCTGTCTTGTCAGACATCGGGTTCTCCTTACGCTCTGGTGGTCCCGGCGGGACTCTTTATCAGTGTTATAAGCGGGCGATTAAGACAGGAGGACCGGGCGACCTCTGCTGTCCGGCAAGGCCTGTTAACACTACTCGGACTGAACAGCGTCAATCGGCCCCAACAAGCCCTCAAGTAAACATAGCAGCTAGGAAAAACCCTGGGGGACCCAAGCGGGGTTGCCGGGGAGCAGAGCGTTCCCCGGCGTTGTCACATCGTGAAAACCGGATTATTGAACCGGCTTAACCTCGCGCTGAACCAGCGCCTGCGCGGTCACGATATCGGCTAACGGCACGTACACGGTGTACTTGCCGCCGTGCAGCGTTTGTTCGACTTCGGCGAGCGCATTGCGCACGCCTTTGAGTTTGCCCTCGCGCATGGGTTGTCCACGCGGCTTGAGCTGAACCTGGTGGTCGATGAATTCTCCAAGACGGGCCACCGGGACGTTCTCGTATTCACGTCGCACCAGAATACGGCGCGGCTGTTCGGCCGGCTTCGCTGCGGCCGGCGCTCCACCCGGCTGCTGCATGCCGAACAAAGCACTCAGCTGCTGGTTGTCGGGCTGTACCCAGGTGAAGCTGGTGTCGCCGACCGGTTTGCCGTTCAGGCGCATGTCGACCGACAAGGTTCTCACCAACTGTTCCGGTGGCAGAAACGCGAGACTCAGCACGCCAACCGGCTGTTTCGGCGACGCCTTGACCTCGACCTCGCCCCAGTCGTTATAGAAGGTACGCAGTGCGCGCTTCAGGCCGTCGCCAAGCGTCAGCCCGGCCAACTGCAGGCGCTGCTCATCGATGTCGGCGAGCATCGCGCTCCATTCCTGCACCGTCTTTCCGGTACCGGCTGCGCAGGTCTTGAGCGCACGGTGGCCGAACTGCGGCAGCACCGTGGTAGCGACCGTAAAACCGCCGAGATTGAAGGCCGGCGGTGCACCGTTCGACAAGGTCTGCACGTCGACGTCGGTGAACGTGGCCGACACCTGGAATGACTGCACATCGTGCAGTTCCGAACTGATACTCACATCCAGGGTACGCTGCGCCTCGTTCAGCGTGTAGTTCACGTCCATGTCCATGTTCATCTCGTCGAATCCCATGGCGCCCAACAGGCGGGCGTTGATATCCAGGCCGCCGGCACACAGCGAGGACTGCTCGTCACCCTCGACAGCCATAGCCGGGATCGCCGGCTGGTCGAGCATGCTGCCTTCGGCCAACGACATCGGCACGTGCATACCCATAATCTGGAACGACACGCTGTCCGGCAGCTTCTTCTCACCGGGCAGCCATTCGGCCGTCTTGATAAACGCCAGCGGATCGCTGCTGGAGATGCGCACCGCATCCACCGTGATGCTTTCCGACTCGCCATAAGGCGACGCCGTGATGCCCTTGTAGGTGACCCCACCGGTCAGGTCCGTACTGATATCGGTATAGCGAACCTCGGCGTGCGGACGCGCCGCTTCAACGAAGTCATCGGCGGCCTGTTTGGCATTGAAGTACATGACGCCCTTGGCGACACCATAGACCGCTGCCGGAACCAGCAGCACAGCCAAAATTTTCCCTGGACGAAAAGCCATTGCTCAAAAAAACCTCATGTGCGCATCAAAGGGGCTTCAACTTCCTGACGTTTGTCGGCACCAAGCAGCCTTTCTATAAGGGTAAGTGCAAAATCCATCGCCGTTCCCGGGCCGCGCGAGGTCACCACGCGGCCGTCGACCACGACCGGATCCGACAGCAATCTGGCCTTGTCGGTAACCATCCCGTCGATCACCCCGGGGTATGCCGTGGCGTTTCGACCGTCGAGCAGCCCGGCGTTGAGCAGCACCTTCGGCGCCGCACAGATCGCCGCGGTGTAACGATCGTTTTCGGCCATGCGCTGCAGCAGGGCATGGATTCTGGGGTCTTCATCGAGGTAGTTGGCTCCGGGTAGACCACCGGGCAGGGCGATCATGTCGAAATCGTCATCGATGACCGCATCGAGCGTGGTATCGGGCACCAGGACCACGCCGCGGCTGGCCTTGACCGGGCCGTCGCCGAGACCGGCGACCACCACCTCGATGCCCGCGCGGCGCAGCAGATCAATGATGGTTACCGCTTCGAGTTCTTCGCAACCGTTTGCAAGGGGGACGAGGACGCGTGCCATAGTTGTTCGCTCCGTGGTTCGACCAGTTCGGAGACGGGAACCAGCTCGATGCCGTAATCGGCGAGCCTCGGCAGCATCTCCTTCAGGACCTTGATGGTTTCAGGATAGGGATGACCGATCCCGATCGCCGTACCGTTGCGGCGCGCCTCGCGGATCAGCTGGCGCATCTGGCCGCGGATGTAATCGGCATTGCGCTGGTTATCGAGGAACACATCGCGTTCGGCGTTCGCCAGGCCCTCTTCGCGCGCCAGGTCTCGCGCCACGGTACGCACATCGGTGCGGCTGTCGACAAAGTAGTAGCTGCCGAGACTTTTGAGATCCTGCATCAGCCAGCGCATCGCTCCCGGGTGACGCGTCAGCAGGCTGCCCATGTGATTGTTCACGCCCGCTGCGTAGGGCACGGCATCGAGGTTGGCTTTGACCTTGCGGGCAAAGCCCTCGCGGGTCATATCCATGTGCAGGCCGCCCGGGCCCATCAGGCGACCGTCTGCGGTCTGCATCGGCAGGTGCAGCATGACTTCCTTGCCGTCGCGGTGGGCGCGCTCGGCCAGTTCGCGGCTGTGAGCCAGGTCAGGCAGCACCGCACAGGTCAGGGCGCCGGGCAGATCGACCGCCTTGCGGCCGAGCGAGAGGCTGTTGCCGAGATCGTCGATGATGATGGCGACGCGCGCGATCGGCTCCGCCTGCACAACAACGGCCAGCAGGCACAGGGCCAGGCCGCAGATCAGCCGGCGCATTGCCCCGCCCTCGCCATCAGGCCTTGTTCGGCCGAAGTATGGCAAGTCCCTTCAGCAGGTTGAGTGCTTCGCTGAGCATGTAGTCGTTCTCGGCCTCTTCGTCTTCGCTCTTGGGTTTCGGCTGGGCGGGTTTCTCGACCTCGCCATCCTCTTCCGGATTGACCAGGTGCCGCGCCAGGTCGGCTTCCTTGAGTTTAGGCGCTTGTTCTTCGCCGCGTGTCAGGCGCACATTGCCGAGCTTGATGTCCGGCACGATGCCTTCGGCCTGGATCGACCGGCCGTTGGGCGTGAAATAGCGTGCGGTGGTCAGCTTGACCGCAGTGCGCTCGTTGACCGGCACGATGGTCTGCACCGAACCCTTGCCGAAGGTCTGCTGGCCCATGATCACCGCGCGCTGGTGATCCTGCAGCGCACCGGCGACGATCTCGGAGGCCGACGCCGACCCCCCGTTGACCAGCACGACGATCGGCGCGCCATCGAGCACGTCGTCCGGTGCGGCCTTGAACTTGAGCTGCGAATCGCGGATCCGGCCCTCGGTGTAGACGATGGTGCCGTCGGTCAGAAAGGCATCGCTGATCGCCACGGCGGCGTTCAATACCCCGCCCGGGTTGTTGCGCAGGTCGAGAATCAGGCCTTTGAGCGAACCACCGGCCTCGCGCTTGAGCTTGCCGATACCGTTCAACATGTCTTCGGGCGTGCGCGCCTGGAACTGCGAGATGCGCACATAGCCGTAGCCCTTGTCGATCAGGCGCTGCTTGACGCTGACGGTTTTGATCACGTCACGCACGACCGTGATCTCCAGCGGTTTGTCCGCGCCTTCGCGCACGATGGTCAGGGTCAGTTCGGTGCCGGGTTTGCCGCGCATCATCTTGACCGCTTCATCCAGCGTCATGCCCTTCACCGGCTTTTCGTCGAGCCGGATGATGATGTCGCCCGCCTGAACCCCGGCGCGCTTTGCCGGCGTGTCGTCGATCGGCGAAATGACCTTGACGAAGCCGTTCTCCATACCGACCTCGATCCCCAGGCCGCCGAACTCGCCGCTGGTGCCGACCCGCAGGTCGCGATAGTCGTCTTCGTTGAGATAGGCCGAGTGTGGATCGAGTCCGCTGAGCATGCCTTCGATGGCGAAGTTCAACAGTTTGCGATCGTCGACCGGTTCGACGTAGTCGTTTTTGATCCGCCCGAACACCTCGGCGAATATCCGCAGTTCGTCGAGCGGCAGATCGCTGCTCGGCTTGGTTTCTTCAGCCAGCGCGCCGAACGGGGTGACGAGCATCCCGGTTGCGACGATCAATCCGGCAGCCAGCGCTGCGGGCAAACTTTGCTTCATAACGTCCTCAATCTGCCGCACCACCCTGCGGATGCGGTTCAACCCACCTTATTGCCGGTGGCGCGCCGGCACCATTTGGCCGGATTCACCGGTTTCCCTTCATGCCGGATACCAAAGTACACACCAGAGCGCTCGCGGCCGCCACTGCTGCCGACCAGGGCAATCGGTTCGTTGACGTCGACCCAGTCGCCGGCCTCTTTGAACAGACTCTGGTTGTGCCCATAAAGTGTCATGTAGCCGTCGCCGTGATCGACGATCAACAATAGACCGAATCCACGCAGCCAATCGGCAAAGGCGACCCTGCCGTGATGCACTGCACGCACTTCGCGCCCTTCGGGCGCTGAGATCATAACACCGTCCCACTGCAGGTTTCCGAGCTTCGGCGCGCCGAACCGCTTGACGATGCTACCGCTGGCGGGCCACGGCAGCTTGCCGCGCAGACCGGAGAAACGCGTTTGTTGGGGATGTTCTGCCGGGATGTCGGCCAGGGCGCGCTCCAGGCCGTCGATCAGGGTCTTGAGCTGCTGTTCGTCGGACTGCAGGCGGTCGAGGTTTTTGCTCTGGTCGCTCAGTTCCAGCGTCAGGCGCTCGACGATCGCCCGCCGCTGGGCCTGCGAGCCGCGCAATGCCAGCAATTCCGTTTCCTGCTCGCCGCGCAAACGCTCGAGCTTGGCCTCTTCAGTGGCGATCTCGTGTTCGGTCTCCGCGAGCTGCGCCATGTGTTCGTGAATCACGCGCATCTTCTGCACCCGCGCGCGGCTCAGGTAGTCGTAGTACACCATCATTCGACTGACGGTGGCCGGGTCCTGTTGGTTCAGGAGAATCTTCAGTCGCTCTTGTCGACCCATCGCATAAGCGGCCCGGACCTGGCGTGCGAGCACCCGGCGCTGCTGCTGCAATGCCTTGGTCTGGGCCGCCTGTTCGATACGCAGACCGTCGAGCCGGTCGCGCTGTCGCTCGAGCCGGCCGTCGAGCACGCGCACCTTGCGCGCCAGCCGGCCGATCTGCTGTTCGGCGTTCTGCAATGCCTCCGAGGCCTCGGTTTTTTCGCCGGTCTTGGCCTGCATCTGTTCGCGCAGGTCGGCGATGCGTTCGCGCAGGGCCTTGAGCTTGGCGCGCTGTTCCGCAGAATCGGACGCCGCCGAGGCGATGCCCGGCAGCAAAGCGAACAACACGAGAAACAGCAAAGCGCGCGGCATGGGTGGCAATTTGTACCTACCGGTAAGACACGCCGGCAGCATAGCAATAAGCGATCGCAAACCGCGAGATAACGCGATCAGGCCGCGTCGGCGTCAGCCATCTGCAACAACGAGCGGCCAGTCATCTCGGCCGGTTGCGGCAGCCCCATGATCTGCAGCAGGGTCGGTGCGATGTCGCACAGGGCGCCGTGCTCCATCAGGCCGGCGGCGGCCTTGCCGACATAGATCAGCGGTACCGGGTTGAGCGTGTGCGCGGTGTGCGGCTGGTCGGCCTTGGGGTCGAGCATCTGCTCGGCGTTGCCGTGATCGGCGGTGATCAGCATCTCGCCACCGACCTTCTCAACGGCTTCAGCCACTCGTCCGACGCAGGCGTCGAGCACCTCGATGGCCTTCACGGCAGCATCGAAGTTGCCGGTATGGCCGACCATGTCGCCGTTCGCATAGTTACAGATGATGGTGTCGTAGCGGTCACTTTCGATCGCCGCGACGAGCTTGTCGGTAACCTCGTAGGCGCTCATCTCCGGCTGAAGGTCGTAGGTGGCGACCTGCGGCGACGGCACCAGGATGCGATCTTCGCCTTCGTTGGGAGCCTCGACACCACCATTGAAGAAGAAGGTGACGTGCGCATATTTTTCGGTCTCGGCGATGCGCAGCTGCAGCAGGCCGAGTTTGGCGATGTACTCACCGAAGGTATCTTCGAGACGCTCCGGCGGATAAGCGACCGGGATATCGAAATCCTTGCTGTATTCGGTCAGCGATACGAACGCCGCAAGTTGCGGCACGCGCGCGCGCTCGAAGCCATCGAAATCCGGCTCGATGAAGGCACGGGTGATCTGGCGTGCCCGGTCGGAGCGGTAGTTCATATTGATGATGACGTCGCCATCGGCCACCTTTACCGGCTCGCCGATGCATGACGCTTTAACGAACTCGTCCGTCTCACCCCGTTCGTAGGCCGCCAGCAGGGCCTGCACGGCGGTGTCTGCACAGTATTCGGCCTTGCCGTCGGTGATCAGGTCGTAGGCGCGCTTGATACGGTCCCAACGATGGTCGCGGTCCATCGCAAAATAGCGACCGACGATGGTTGCGATACGACCGCAACCAATCTCCGCAAGCACGGCATCCATGGCCTCGAGCGATGGCTGAGCACTCTTCGGCGGCATGTCGCGGCCGTCGAGAAACGCGTGGATGTAGATGCGTTCAACACCGCGCTCGGCGGCCAGTTTGGTCATCGCATGGATGTGTTCTTCGTGGCTGTGCACGCCGCCCGGCGACAACAGACCAAGGATGTGCACCGCCGTTCCGGCTTGGGCGGCCTGGTCGACCGCGTCGGTCAGGGTACGGTTGGTGAAGAACGAGCCGGTGCGGATCGAGCGACTGATGCGGGTGAATTCCTGGTACACCACCCGCCCGGCCCCCAGGTTGAGGTGGCCGACTTCGGAGTTGCCCATCTGCCCTCCGGGCAGTCCGACGGCCGAACCCGAGGTGCGGATTTCGGTGTGTGGGTACTCGTTCCACAGACGGTCCCAGTTCGGTTTGCCGGCTGCGTTGATCGCGTTGTGGTCGGTATTGTCACTTAGACCCCATCCATCGAGGATCAGCAGTACCGCAGGACGCACCTTGCTACTCATATTTGTGCTTCGCTCGGCTGGATCGCCTGTCCGGCAGACGACAGCCAAATAACCCTATGAAAAGTATAAAAAATTCGACACCGCCCAGAGGCACGGACATGCCGTTGGCGGCGCATGCTATTGAACCATTTTAGCCCCGAGCCTGCTACCCGAAGCGCATATAACCCCACAGCCATAAGTGAAAATTAGGCTTAAATTCAAGAAAAATGCTCGCCCTTGGTGCCGATTTCCTGTTCCAATAGCTGTCTATTATTAGATTAGAGGCTAGTAAATAGCCCATTGATGGAGGATATTTCGGTGCACCTGTATGAGAGTTCCACTGGTTCTATGCACGACGACGATCTAGACACAGAAAACGAACTGTCACTTCTCGAAGGCGACGAAGACATCGACCGCGCTTCGCGTTCCCTCAAAGCCATGTCACATCCGCTGCGACTCAAAATCCTGTGCACCCTCGGTGACGAGGAAGTCAGCGTGCAGGATATCGTCGACCATGTGGGGACATCGCAGAGCAACATCTCGCAGCACCTTGCCATATTGCGTGATAAGGGTATCCTCACGTCCCGCAAAGACGCCAACCGCGTGTTCTATCGGGTCAGCGACAACCGCACGCTGCGCCTGATCGGCATGATGCGCGAAGTGTTCTGTACGCACGAGCACTAAGCCGCTCGCTGCGGCCGACCACCGGCGTCTACATTAAATTTTGAGCGAACGGGCAGGCAGCCGCCTCCCGTTTCGTCGTTTGTAGCGCCGGCAATCGCTGACCGGCGGTGGCGAGGCAACATGGAACAACTCTTGGAATTCGCCGGCAACCACACCTTGCTGGTTGGGGCATTTCTGGCGGTGTTGGCGGCGCTGGCCTGGAATCTGATCACCGATCCCGGCGGCAAGAACGCCGTTGACCCGCTCGGCGCGACCGCGCTGATCAATCACGAAGATGCCGTGGTGCTCGACGTACGTTCGATGGCCGAGTTCAAAGATGGCCATATCGTCAACGCGATCAATGTCCCGCTGAACGGCCTGAACAACGGTCTCAAACAGCTCGAAAAACATCGCAACAAACCGATCGTGGCAGTGTGCCGCTCGGGCTCGCGCTCCGGTGCGGCCTGCAGCATGCTGCGTAAGCACGGCTTCGAAAACGTGAAAAATTTGCGTGGTGGAATGATGGCCTGGGAAAACGCCAATCTGCCGGTGAAACGCAAATAACCGGTTCCGCAGGAGATAACAGTGAGCGACGAACAACAAGCCCAACGCCAATTCCTGGTACAACGCATCTACACCAAGGACATTTCTTTCGAAGCACCGCACTCGCCGGCGATCTTCCAGGAGAACTGGACCCCGGAGATCAGCGTCGGCCTCAACAGCAAGGTCAACGAGATCGCCCCCGGCAGCCTGGAGCTGGTACTCAAGGTAACCGTCGAGGCGAAACACCAGGACAAAACGGTGTTCCTGGTCGAGGTCGCACAGGCCGGTCTGTTCCTGGTGCAGGGCTTCGCCGCCGAAGAACTCGACGCCCTGATGGGTATCGCCGCACCCAACGTGCTGTTCCCCTATGCGCGCGAACTGGTCTCCGACCTGGTCACCCGCGGTACCTTCCCGCAATTCGTGCTGCAGCCGGTGAACTTCGAGGCGATGTACGCTCAGAAGCGCCAGGCGCAGGCCGCCCAGACCAGCGAAAAAACCGAAAACGCCCATTGAGTTGAGCAGCGTCGACCCAAAACTGGCCGTCCTGGGCGCCGGCTCGTGGGGGACGGCTCTTGCCATCCAGCTGGCGCGCAATGGCTGCAAGGTCGCCTTGTGGGGTCACGACGCACAAGAAGTCGCGGCGTTGCGGCAAGACCGGGAAAACCGGCGCTACCTGCCGGGCATTGCGCTGCCCGAGTCGCTGCAGCCGAATGAAGACCTCACCGCCTGTATCGGTGAGGCCGAAGAGGTTCTGCTGGTTGTGCCCAGCCATGCCTTCGACGCGGTGTGCCGCCAGGTCGCCGCGATCCGCCCGGATATCCGCTCGCTGAGCTGGGCGACCAAGGGTTTCGACGACGCCAGCAACGAGCTGCTCAGCACCGTGGTCGAACGCCACCTGCCCGAGGCCGACATGGCGGTAGTATCCGGCCCGACATTCGCCGGCGAGGTCGCGCGCGGCCTGCCGACCGCGATTACGGTGGCCTCGAACCGGATGGAAAACGCCGAGCGGGTCGCCAGCTACCTGCACGGCGAAAACTTTCGCGCCTATACCAGCGACGACCTGATCGGCGTGCAGGTCGGCGGCGCCAGCAAGAATGTCATGGCGATCGCCGCCGGCATCTCGGATGGCCTGGGCTTCGGCGCCAATGCCCGCGCGGCCTTGATCACGCGCGGCCTGCACGAGATCACCCGACTGGGACTGGCGATGGGCGGCAAGCCCGAGACCTTCATGGGCCTGGCCGGGCTCGGTGACCTCGCACTGACCTGCACCGACAACCAATCGCGCAACCGGCGCATGGGCCTGGCACTGGCACGCGGCCTGGACATCGCAGCCGCGAGAAAGGAGATCGGCCAAGAGGTCGAAGGCGTCGGCACGGCACGCGAAGTGCGCAGCAAGGCCTCGTCACTGGCGGTCGAGATGCCGATCACCGAACAGACCTACCAGGTGCTGTACGAAGGCCTCGAACCGTCGGCTGCCGTACGCAATCTGCTCAGCCGCGAAGCCCGCTCCGAATAGACAAGCGCCCCTCGGGACCACGCCCCAGCACGCACAAAAAAACCCCCGTACCGGGCGATACGGGGGGTTTGCAATCGCTGCAAAAGGAAGTCTTGGCTAAGGTTTACAGGTCTTCCGACAGCTCCTCACCCGGCACATGTCGCAGCCACCAATCGTGTGGTGAGACCGGGTTGCCGTAGCGGTCCTGCACGACGAGCGCCGGACAGCTGCCGGCCTCGCCGTAGATGGTGATGTAGTCACCGTCGAACGACTTGAAGGTGGTCTCGACGGCTTCGCCGTACGTCGGCGCCTGTTCGAGCAGGATACCGACGGCGATCCGCTCGCCCATGCGCAACGAGTCGTAGTAGTCGGAGTAGTAGTGCACCCCGGCCATGTTGCGGCCGATCGAGATGTTCGCCGCCAGCTTGTCGAGCTCGCCCTGGATCGTCAGCTTGCCTTTGAACTTGCTGTCTTTGACCAGGCGCGAGCCATCGGCGTTGGGCACGTAGACGATCGGCTTGCCGTCCTTGTCGCACAGTCCGCGTTCGACGTGGCTGTCGCAGTCTTCGAACATCTCGAAGAACGCCTTGAGCATGGTGACGCAGCCGCCAGCCACCGTTGCATGGCCGGCACCGTAGGCCGGGTGCATCGGCGAGCCTTCCGGAAACGCCATCGGCAACAGCACATTGCAGTCCGCAAAATCGCCCGGGTCGACACCGTCGGGCGCACACGCCTTGCTTGTGCAGTCGAGGTTGCGCATCGCAGCCATGTTGTCGTTCTGATCCTTGTTGTGCTCGACGATCGCCTTGAGCAGGTCCGACGGAATCTCCTTGAACGTGTTCTCGAACGCCTGGGACGAACAACCAAGCTTGTCATGGACCTTGGAGCACACCAGGGCGAGACGCCCGGCGATGGTCTCTGGGCGCGCACGGCGGTGATAGTTGAACTTCTGCCGACGTACTGCCTTCAGGCAACGGGTCGCGACCTCGGTCACCAGCGACAGGATGTGCGGACCACCAAAGGTGGCGAAGGCATCGCGTCGCCCGGAGGGGCTCGGTTCCGGGAACCCCTTGGATGCCGGCACGCCCATCGCGAGCATCAGCAGGCAGGCGTTCAGATAGGCCTCGTAGAGCGCATCGAAATGCACATAGGTGGCAAGATCGCGCGGGGTCGTGATGAAGCGCCGGTTTTCCTCGAACAGGTCGGCGCCCTTCAGGTTCGCACCGTTCTGCACGTCGAGCCACGAACACCAATCGGTCATGTAGTCGAGACAGTTTTTATGCGACAAGGCGCGCTGGTCGATGATCAACGAGCCATAGGGGATGTAGCCGTCCTGCAGGTCGAACGGCGCATCGCGGCCCGGATAGCTGGCCGCGCCACCACCGGCACAGGCGAGCGACTTGGCACCGATCAGCATGAACTGCGACAGGTAGGGACCGACCAGCGCCCCCTTGGTCGAGCCGCGGAACGCGGTCTCCGGGGTCAGTGCACCATCGGCCGATTGGGTGCGCGCAAAACGCCGGTTGCGTTCGTAGCTGTTGAGGCCGGACTCGTCGACATTGTGCGGCGTCGACGAGGTACGGTCGGTGCCCGAGTAGAACGGCATGTCGTTGAGCAGGTCGACGAGTTGCGCCGCCGACAGCAACGACTTGGTCTGCTCATCACTCGATGTACACAGCTTTTCGTCGCCTCCCTGGCAGATCTCGGTGAACGGCACATCGCGCAGAATGGCCAGCGCATACACTTCGGCCATCTCGGCAGCGAGTTCACTTGAGCCGACGCGCGGCGCGGGTGCCATCCCGCAGGCGCCCGGATCGGAGCCCTCGAGTTCATACACGTGACCGCCGCGTGGGCTCTCCCAACCGCGCCAGGCGACATCCTGGTCACCGTGGCAGGTCGTCTTGGTGACGCAGCTATACGTGACACCACGCGTTTGCGCCGACTCGACGTGTTTTTCGAACAAGGTCGGATCGGGCGCGTTGATCGCCTCGACGAAGCAGCGGTAGTCCTCCGGGTGCTTCACCAGACCGCAGCCGTCATGCAGCAGGCCTTTGGTGAAGTTCGCCGGATATTGCGGTCCGTGGTCGGCCTCTTCGCGGTTGGCGTGAGTCAGCGCCTGTGGGCGCAGGCGTGAAATATCGGCCGCCAGGGCGCGCATATCGCGCGCGATGCGGGCACGTTCGGATCCCGCGGGATCCGGTTCGGAATAGGGCAATTTCATGGCAGTTTCCTTTCTGTTTAGATGCTTTGTTCTTCCTGGCCACGCCGACCCGGCACAAACGAGTCAATAAAACCGGAATGGCGTATGCCGCAGCTTCATCGCTGCTGTTAGTCGTTATCCAACTGCGCCCAACGCACCCGGCAATGTCGTTTTTTGCCGACGTAACAGGGGGTTGCGGGCTCAGTGAGACACAGTCTAGATGACGAAAATCGCCGGTTTTGGCGCTCGGTGACAACCTTACGAATGAATCAGATTCGTCTGACAAGGGGGTGAGACGAACCGGGCAATAGCCCGCTCGCGAGCCGGGGAATCGGTGGAATGAGGCGTTACGGGTTGGTCGCGAAACGGCACGGCTTTGGCATCGGGATGGCCGAATTGCGCGCCATCAAGGGTAACTGCGTTTGATCTCCACGACCTCGACCGAGTACTGGTTGTACCAGCGGCGGCGACCGCGGGCCTGGGCTTCGATGTGTTCCGGGTCGGCCTTCCATGCCGCGATATGCGCCTCGCTCGGCCAATAGGAGATTGCGATTTCCTGGTCGCCTTCGCTCAATGCGTGGAAGTCGAGACAGCCATATTTCTCGAACGCCAAGGCACGCAGACGCTCGGCGGTTTCGACGTAGTCTTCGTCCAGCTGCGCGACCTGCGCGCGAAAGATCACCGCGAATGTCATGGCCTTTCTCTGACAGGGGATGTAACCGGTCATCGCTGTTGAATGCGAGACCCTATGCATACGATAGTGCAAACTCCCACCCCACACCTTGCCCTGCAGCAGCCGTCCCTGGCTGCTTATCCTTCAATAATCTGACAAAGGCATCGACTGCAAGACGTCAGCCGAAGCGGTTCTCGACCATGACCTCGCTGAGCGCCAATTGCCCACCGCGCGGCCATGGATCTTTGATGCCCTTACCGATCGCTACCATGAACGCGATGCCGTGGTCATCGGGCAGATTGATGATCTCGGCGACGGCGGCGAAATCGAAGCCATCCATCGGACAGCTGTCGTAGCCCATTTCCAGCGCCGTCAGCATCAGTGTCTGGCCGACCAAGCCGCACGACCTCAGACCCTCATCACGCTCGACGCGCGACTTACCCTCGTAGTACTGGGCGATGGCCGGCACGATGAAGTCGCGCACCTCTTGCGGGGCCTCACGCCAGTAGCGTGCCGGGTCTTTCTTCCAGGCCTTCAGGTCAAAACACAGTACCAGCAGCTCGGAGGCGTCTTCGACCTGGGCCTGATCCCAGGCTACCGCGCGAATTGCCTTGCGTTGCGCCCGATCGGTCACGCGGACGAAACGCCAGTTCTGCAGATTGAACGCTGTCGGCGACAGCAGCGCCGCAGACATCAATCGCTGAAACACCTCTTCCGGCATCCGGTGCTCCGGGTCGAACCATTTGACCGACCGTCGTCGCTCGACGGCTTCGATGACTTCCATCGGGTTGTCTCCTTGCCTTGCGTCAGACGAAGGCCTCTTGCGTTTCCACATTGAATGTTTTCAGAACCAGATTAAACGCCCGGTTCGATGCCGCTTGCAAAACCGCGTCGAAAATCGCCCGGTCGGACCAACCGGCCTCGCGCGCCTGTTCGATCAGCTCGGATTTGTCGGCATCGGGTTGCTCGACTGCCGCCACGGCCAGTTTCAGCAACGGCAGTTCTTCTGCCGCGACCGGCGCCTTGGTGATATCCCCCCGCATCGCGCGCACGCTGTCGAGGTCTACGCCCATGCCGGCAAGAAAGGTCTCGTTGAGGTCGATGCAGAACTTGCAGTCGATGCGCTCTGACACCAGGTAGCGGATCGACGCGGTGAGTTTTCCTGAAAGCTCGGTTTCGCCGCGAAAGTAGCCGACGGTGCCGGCGAACAGTTCGAGCAAGGTCGGGCTGATGCCGTACAGGCGCATGCCGGCCGGGACGAAGCCAATCATCTCTTCGGCCATTTTGAAAACGGCATCGACACGATGTCGGTCGGCCGCAGGGGGTGTCGGGTCAAGTAGTGCTTGGGTTGTGATCATGGGTATCTCCTCGAAAAATTAAAGTTATCTGACCGGTCGGTTTAGCGATCGCACAACAAGACCCCGCAAAGCGCGTTTTTGTTTCGTTGGCCCGGGTAATGCTCGTCTCGCCTAATGGACGTCCCGACAGCGGATTGCTGATGACTATAGTTGACCGGTCGGTTTAGTCAAGCCTTTTGTTCGCACCCGAACTGCCAGACTCAATCGAAGGAAATGGCCCCTTGACTTGGAGTTAACTCCAGGTATTACTTTCTTCAACGAAACGAACGACGAGGCTTGCGACGGCGTGCAGATGACCATCAAGAAGGCCGGTGAGCGCACCGGTTTGTCGCCCGATACCCTGCGGTACTACGAGCGGATAGGCCTGCTCGACCAGGTCGCGCGCAACGCCGGTGGACAGCGCCGCTACTCGGCTGAAGACGTAGCCCGCCTGCGCTTCATCAAGCGTGCGCAAGCCATGGATTTCAGCCTCGACGAGATCGGGCAGTTGCTGCGCTTTCGCGAGCAGGAAGGTGACGTTCGCGCCGATGTGCGCGCGCTCACCGAGACCAAGTTGGCCGCGATCGAGGAACGTATCGAGACCTTGACGCGTCTGAGAGATGAACTCGCCGGGTTGGTCCGGCAATGCCATGCGAGCGAGCGGGATTGCCCGATCATCGCCAGCATGGACAACCAGAAGGAGTGCGACCATGAGCTACACGATTGCAGTTGAGAACATCAAGTGCGGCGGTTGTGCGAACAGTATCCGCAGCAAACTCGTCGATCAGGAACTGGCCCAGTCGGTCGAGGTCGACATCGAACAGGGTCAGGTACACGTCGAAGGCAATCCGGAATGGCGTGATCAGGTAGCCATGGCGCTCGCCAAGATGGGTTACCCCGAGGTCGGCTCGGTTGAAGGCATGAAAGCGGCGGCGGCGAAGGCCAAGTCGTTCGTCAGTTGCGCCATCGGGCGAATTGACAACGCCTCCCAAGGCAAAGGATAAAGTGCACTGAAACGAAAACGACGGCTGGCCGGTCTTTCTCTAGCCGGCCATCTGCCGTTCAAGGGGCACGACCCACGACAATGACACCGCATCGACGCAGCAACCAATCCGTTTCGAGCATCGGCTTTCGCCTGTTGCTCGCATTGGTGCTCGTGCTGAGCCCGATGTGGTCGTTGGCGCAGATGCCGCCGGCCACGATCGGCGCCGCAAATGCCACGGTCGACATGCCGTGTCATGGCGGTGCGAACAAGAGCGACCAGCAGGCCAAGAACAGCGTCCCCTGTCCACATTGCGACGGCGGCGGCGCGGCGGCGCAGTGCCAGTGCTGCCACTACGCGGCGCCGGCAGGCGCACCGGTCAGCATGATCGCGGCCGACATCGCCACCTACCTCGCCGAAGTCAGCGCCGAACCGGTTCCCGACTCGCTGCCGGACTCGCCCCGCAACCGCCTTTATCGTCCTCCCATAGTCGCTATCTGATTGCCAACGATTACCAACGGCAACCCGCCGTTGATCTTTGGACACCCAGCGCAAAAGCCGCTGGAAATTATGGATTGCGAAAGTGAATACTTACCCCTATCGCCTGCGAAGCATCTTGATCGTGCTGCTTACCGCACTGCTCGTCGCCTGTTCAGAACCGCCAGTCGAACCGAGCGAATCGATGGCCGAGGCCAGCAAAGACACGGCACTGGAACACGCGCAGAAACATCTCGACCCGAAGTATGTCTGCCCGATGCACCCGCAGATCGTGCGCGACGAACCCGGCTCATGCCCGATCTGCGGCATGGACCTGGTGGCGAAGATGATCGACGCACAGGCCGGCAAACGCCCCACAGTCGAGATCAGCAATGCGGTGATCAACAGCATGGGGGTGCGCACTGCGCCGGCGCGTAACGACACCCTGTGGAAATACATCGAGACGGTCGGGCGCATCGAATACGACGAGACGCGCCTGGCCCACGTGCACCCGCGAGCCGAGGGCTGGATGGAACAGCTCAGTCTGCGCGCCGAGGGTGAACCGGTGAAACGCGGCCAGGTGCTCGGCCGTCTGTATTCACCCGAGATCCTCTCGGCCCAGGTCGACTTCCTGATCGCGCTCGATCAGCAGGCCGGCTCGGTGCGGATCGAGAAGGCGCGCAACCGCTTACGCCTGCTGGGCGTGACCGAAGGCACCATCTCGACGATCCAAAACAGCCGCAAATCGCTCAACACGGTGCCGCTGGTGGCCAACGCCTCGGGCGTCGTCACCAAGCTCGGTGCGCGCGAAGGCATGTACGTGACCCCCAACATGGAGGTTGTGACCATCGCCGATCTGGGCAAGATCTGGGTGCTGGTCGACATCTACGAACACCAGATCGACTGGCTGGCCGCAGGTGTGACCGCCGAGATCAAGGTGCCCGCCTACCCGGGCCGAACCTGGGAGGGCAAGGTCGAGTACATCTACCCCGAGCTCGATCCCAAATCGCGCACGCTCAAGGTGCGACTCGCATTCGACAACCCCGATGGCCTGCTGAAGGCCAACATGTTCGCCGATGTCGTGATCTACGGTGGGCCGAAGCGTGACACGCTGTCGGTCCCGGCCGAGGCCGTGATCACCACCGGCAAGCGCGATACGGTCGTGATGGCCTTGGGCGAAGGACGCTTCCAACCGGTCGACGTGGTAACCGGTATGCGCACCGACGACAAGGTCGAGATCCTCAGCGGCATCAAGGCCGGCGACGAGGTGGTGGTGTCCGGGCAGTTCCTGATCGATTCGGAATCGAGCCTGCAGGCGAGCTTCCTGCGCATGGACGATACCGGCAGCGCCGGTAGCGCTTCACACGGCAGCCACTGAGGATCGGACCATGTTGACGAAGCTGATCGCCTGGTCGATCAACAATCGCTTTCTGGTGCTGCTCGCGGCGCTGGTGATCACCGGCTGGGGCTGGGTGGCGCTGCACAAGACACCACTGGATGCGATCCCCGACCTGTCCGACGTGCAGGTCATCATCAAGACCAGCTACCCCGGGCAGGCACCGCGCGTGGTCGAAGAACAGGTCACCTACCCGATCACGACCACCATGCTGTCGGTGCCGGGGGCGCAGGTGGTGCGCGGTTACTCGTTCTTCGGCGACTCGTATGTCTACGTGATCTTCGAAGACGGCACGGATCTCTATTGGGCGCGCGCGCGTGTGCTCGAGTACCTGAACCAGGCCGCCGCCGATCTGCCGGACGGCGTACAGCCGCGACTCGGGCCAGACGCCACCGGTGTCGGCTGGGTATACAACTATGTGCTGGTCGATCGCAGCGGCAAGCACGATCTGGCCGAACTGCGCAGCCTGCAGGACTGGTTCCTGAAGTACGAGTTACAGACGGTGCCCGGCGTGTCCGAGGTGGCGACCGTCGGCGGCATGGTGCGGCAGTACCAGGTCGTGGTCGACCCGGAAAAGCTGCGCGCCTTCGGCATCTCGCTGGCCCGGGTTTCTGCCGCGATCAAAGCGGCCAATCAGGAGGTCGGCGGGTCTGTGCTCGAGCTGGCCGAGGCCGAGTACATGGTGCGCACGCGCGGCTACCTGAGCGGACTCAAAGACCTCGAACACATCCCGATCACGGTCACCGAGATGGGTACGCCGGTGCTGCTGCGCGATATCGCCACGGTACAGATCGGCCCGGAGATGCGCCGCGTGGTCGCCGACCTCGACGGCGAAGGCGAAGTGACCGGCGGCATCGTCGTGATGCGCTACGGCGAGAACGCGCTGACGACCATCAAACGCGTCAAGGCCAAGCTCGAAACACTGCGCCAGGGGCTGCCCGAAGGCGTCGAGATCATCGAGACCTACGACCGCTCGGCACTGATCGAGCGCGCCGTGAACAACCTCGAAGACAAGCTGGTCGAGGAGTTCATCGTGGTCGCGCTGGTGTGCCTGGTGTTCCTGTTCCACCTGCGCTCGGCATTCGTCGCGATCGTAACCCTACCGCTCGGCATCCTGGCCTCGTTCATTGTCATGCAGCAACAGGGCATCAACGCGAACATCATGTCGCTCGGCGGCATTGCGATTGCCATCGGCGCAATGGTGGATGCGGCGATCGTGATGATCGAGAACGCGCATAAGCATCTCGAGCGCTATCGCCACAACTATGGGCATGATGCTGAAGGTGCCGAGCACTGGGCGGTGATCACGCACGCTGCAGCCGAGGTCGGCCCTGCCCTGTTCTTCTCGCTGCTGATCATCACGCTGAGCTTTCTGCCGGTGTTCACGCTCGAGGCACAGGAGGGTCGTCTGTTCGCGCCGCTGGCCTTTACCAAGACCTATGCGATGGCCGCAGCGGCCGGCCTGGCCGTCACGCTGGTGCCGGTGCTGATGGGCTACTTCATTCGCGGCAAGATCCCGGCCGAAAACAAGAACCCGCTCAACGTATTTCTGATCTGGCTGTACAAGCCGCTGCTGACGGCCGTCATGCGACTGCCCAAGCTGACTCTGTTGGTCGCTTTTCTGGCGATCGTCAGCCTGGTGATTCCGATCGCCGGTCTCGGCGGCTTTTTCGAGCCGGCCAAGTGGCCGTTCCAGCTGGTCGAGATGGCGACCGGCAAGCCGCAGTCCGCCCCCGCTGAAATCGAACAGGCCAAACAGGATTTCGTTCGTGACTGGCGCAAGAGCTTTCGCGACACGCCCTGGCTGGCGCGCTTTGCCGACGGCCTGGGTTCGGAGTTCATGCCCGAGCTCGACGAAGGCGACCTGATGTACATGCCGACCACCCTGCCCGGCCTGTCGATCGGCAAAGCGCAGGAGTTGTTGCAACAGACCGACCGGCTGATCAAGAAGGTGCCCGAGGTCAAGCAGGTGTTCGGCAAGATCGGCCGCGCCGATACCGCGACCGACCCGGCACCGTTGACCATGATCGAGACGGTCATCCAGCTCAAACCGCGCGATCAGTGGCGGCCCGGCATGACGACCAAGAAGCTGATCGACGAACTGGACGCGGCTGTGCAATACCCCGGCGTCACCAACGCCTGGGTCATGCCGATCAAGACGCGTATCGACATGCTGGCGACCGGCATCAAGACCCCGGTCGGCATCAAGGTGGCCGGACCGGATCTAGCCGAGATCGAGCGTATCGGACGCGAGATCGAGAAGGTGGTGATGCAGGTCGAGGGCACCACGTCGGCCTACTCCGAGCGCGTGGCCGGCGGGCGTTACATCGATATCGTGCCCGACCGCGTCACTGCCGCGCGCTACGGTCTGAACATCGATGACATCAACCAGGTGATCGCCGCGGCGGTCGGCGGTATCAACATCACGCAAACGGTCGAAGGGCTTGAGCGTTACCCGGTCAATCTGCGCTTCCCGCGCGAGCGCCGCGATGACCTGGAGAAACTGCGTAACCTGCCACTGGTCACGCCGACCGGCGCGCAGGTTCCGTTGGCGCAGGTCGCCGAGGTCAAGATCATCGACGGCCCTCCGATGCTCAAGAGCGAGAATGGCCGGCTCAACGGCTGGACCTTCGTCGACATCCGCGACGTCGATCTCGGCGGCTACGTCGCACGCGCCCAGCAGGCGGTACGCGAGCAGGTCGAGTTGCCGGCCGGCTATTCGATCACCTGGTCGGGCCAGTACGAGTACATGCTGCGCGCCAACGAGCGCTTGTCGCAAGTGGTGCCGCTGACCCTGGTGATCATCTTCGTGTTGCTGTATCTGACGTTCCGCCATGCCGGTCAGGCACTGATGGTCATGGCCTCGCTGCCGTTCGCCTTGGTCGGCGGCTTCTGGCTGATCTTCCTGCTCGACTTTCACCTGTCGGTTGCGGTCGGCGTCGGCTTTATCGCGCTGGCGGGCGTTGCCGCTGAGTTCGGCGTGGTGATGTTGGTCTATCTCGACAACGCGCTACGCGACCATCAACGGCAAGGCGAACTCACGCCGGCCAGCCTGCGCGCCGCGATCATGGAAGGCGCCGTACTGCGCGTGCGGCCGAAGGCGATGACGGTAGCGGTGATCGTCGCCGGCCTGCTGCCGATCTTTCTCGGTACCGGCACGGGTTCGGAAGTGATGAGCCGCATCGCTGCACCGATGATCGGCGGCATGATCACCGCACCTTTGCTGTCGCTGTTCGTGATCCCCGTGATCTACCTGTTGTGGAAGGGCCGCGGCCTGCGACAACCTGAAGAACCCGACCCGGAACCAACCGAGACCTTGCCCGAGTCGGATGAGCCAGACGAGAAACCGGCATGAGTTCGCTCGATCAAGGAATCGAGGCGAATGACGTTATCGATTTTTGGTTTGCGCCGACCATACGCAAGGCCTGGTTCCGCTCGACGCCCGAAATCGATCAAGAGATACGGCAACGTTTCGAACAGATCTGGCAAGCGGCCGGTCAGGGCCGGTGCAGCGATTGGTTGAATGATGCAAATGGCTGTCTGGCATTCGTCATCGTGTGTGACCAGTTTCCGCTCAACATGTACCGCGGTACCGCCAAGTCGTTCTCGACCGAAACGCTCGCGGTGGCCGCCAGCCGGCGCGCGGTGGATACCGGCCTCGATCAGGCATTGCCCGACGAGCACAAGGCCTTCCTGTACATGCCGCTGATGCACAGCGAGCGCATCGAGCATCAGCAGCGTGCAGTGGAACTGTTCGATGCCGCCGGGTTAAGCGACAACTTGCGGTTCGCCAAACACCATCGCGAACTCATCGAACGCTTCGGGCGCTTTCCGCACCGCAATGCGATACTCGGTCGGCGCAGCACGCCGGAAGAGCGGGCCTATCTTCAATCCAAAGAGGCGTTCACCGGCTGATATGTTCTTTAACCGTTACACCATCGATTGAATTCAGTCGCATGCCTGAGATCACACTGACAGACGAACGCTTCACCGTTGATCCGGAACAAGTGGCAACTCAGCTACCCGCCGTATTGCAGATGCTGCGCGATCAACTACCGCTGCAGCCCATGTGCAATCAGGGTGGCTTCGCGGATGCCGAACATCTCACGCTGAGCGTCTTGTCGGTCGAACACCAAGGCGATAGTAGCCGCGCGAGGGTCAGCGTGTTTTTCGAAGAGGTCGCCGGCGGATGCAATTGCCACGACGATCCGCACCGCGCCAATGTTCACGGCCTGTTGCAGGTCAGCGTCGACCGCAGCCGTGGCAGCGCAGTTGTAGACATCATCGACGATTAGCCGAAAGGTGCAACCAAGGCGAAACGATCACTCGATCGGTTCGAGCGACACCACTTTGCCGGCCTCATAACGTTCGGCATGGGTGAACACGCGTTGCTTGTCTCGGTAGTCTCGCCGGCCGTGAAACTCACCGTCGACCATGAAGATAGATCAGGCGGAGTCGGCCGCAAGTCGGTCGATAGCGAAGGGCTGCAACGGCGGCGCGACGCTGCGCGGCATCCGGTAGAGGTTCGATGCCTGATTGAAGAAATCGGTCTGCGTCATCGGTCGACTGAAGTGATAACCCTGCAGATATCGGCAACCATGCGCCAACAACCAGTTGAGCTGTTCTTCGGTCTCGACACCCTCGGCGATGATGTCAAAACCCAGGCGGTTGCCTATCGTCAGAATCGCTTCGACCAGTGCGCCATCACGCTCGCCATGCGTCAGGTCATCGATAAACGATTTGTCGATCTTGATGACGTTCACAGGCAAATGCTTCAGGTACGACAGCGATGAGAACCCGGTACCGAAGTCGTCCAACGCGATCTTGACCCCAATCTGCGCGAGCGCACCGAGCAGGCACTCCGCGCGCTTCGAGTCTTCGATCAAGGCGCTCTCGGTCATCTCGAGGTCGAGCACATCCGACGGCAGGCCGGTGTCGCGCAACGCGGACTGCACCTGGTCGACGAAGCCCGGCTGCATCAACTGGTGGGCGGACACGTTCACATGCATGGTGATGTCATAGCCCGCCATTTCGCGCCATACCGCGGCGGTCTTCAGCGCTTCGCGCAACACCCATTCACCGATCGGATTGATCAGACCACTGTGTTCCGCCACGTCGATGAACTGGCCCGGCGCAAGCAACCCGCGCGTCGGGTGATTCCAACGCAACAGCGCCTCCGCCGAACTCACGCGGCCGGACTTGGCATCGACGATCGGCTGGTAGTAGACCTCCAACTGACTGCGCTCGAGCGCCTGGCGCAGGTCATCGCGCAACTCCAGCTGCTCGCCGACCTGCTGCGACATGGTCGCATCGTAGAAGGCGTAGTTGTTCGGACCCATCGCCTTGGCCGCGTACATCGCGGTGTCGGCGTGCTTGAGTAGGGTGTGAACGTCCTGGCCGTCGCGCGGATAAACGACGACACCGCAGCTCCAGGTCACATAGGTTTCGTATTCACTGATGGTGTAGTAGCGACCGACGCACGAGAACAACCGCTCGATAAAGCGTCCGATATCCGAACCTTCACCGTGCACATAGTCTTCGATCAACACGACGAACTCGTCGCCCCCCAAACGGGCCACCGTATCGCTGGCGCGCACCGCCAGGCGCATCGCGTCGGCCACCTGGGTGAGCAGGTAGTCGCCATACTCATGGCCATAGGTGTCGTTGATCGCCTTGAACGCGTCCAGATCGATGAACGCCACGGCCACTTCGCTATCGTTGCGCTTGGCGCGGGCCAGCGATTGTTCCATACGCGTATGCAGGTAGGCGCGGTTGGGCAGCCCGGTGAGCACATCGTGGGTCGCCATATACTCGGCGTGTTCTTTCTGTTGCTGCAGTTCGATGTTGGCGCGCGCCAACCGCTCGATCATAACGACGAAAAATTTCGGCATCAGCACCAAGCCACCCATCAAACCCGTGTAGGCGAGTGGCTCGGCCGCGAGGTAGCCGTTGTAAACAGCCGCACCGGTGAACCCGAGCAGGCCGACCAAGGTCGCGATCTGCATGTGATGCTGGCCGTAACGCAGGCCGTTGCCGATCATCACCCACAGAAACAGCGGGTAGAAGGCGATTCCGGTGGTACCGAAGTAAGCGGTCAACAGCGTGGCAACGGAAAGGTCGGCGACGATCGCGACGTAACGTCGCCACAGGTGGGTAGCCTTGTGGCGGGCGATGTACGACAGGTAGAAGATGCTGGCGAGCATGTACGACAACGCCAACATCACCGGCAGGTTGTCGGCTCCATCGAAAGCGCGAACGATAGCCAGCATGGCACTGCCCAGGATGCTGAGTGCGACACGCGCAACGGCCTGGCCCTGCTCCTGGTTGATATCCCCGCCGGAGCCGAAAAAGATCAGCCGCCAAAGCGATACGTCGCCGTCAGGCTTGGCCTGGGCCGGGCTTTGCGGCGTTGGCAGCAGGAGGTCGGCCGCTCGGGGTTGTTGTTGTACCTGACCGTCGTTGCGGGACATGTCCTTTGCACTTGTCGGGGCATCGCGCTGCCCTAACTGCCGGCAGCTCCACTTGAAACCATCGGCCCGGACGGGGTTTTCTTAATGGAAGGAGCGCTTGCTCAGGCGGCGCCGAACCAGAAGCGATCGTCTTTGCCGAGAAACTCGTCGACCGGCATGTAGTGGCTGCCGTCGCAGGAGAACGTCAATCCCACCATGCCGTTGATGACGTTCAGCGAGCCCGACCGCAGGTAAAGCGTACTGTCGGCCAGACGCAGTCGCGCCATGCGGCCAAACACGTCGCGCAGCGCCGAACGCGGCACCTTGGCACGTTCGGCGTATTGGGCACGCGGATAGGCCAGGCAAACCGAGGGGTCGGTGATCTCATCGAGCACGTGCAGCCGATAGTTGTGCGGATCGTCGTACAGCCACAACGTCGCACGCGAACTGCCGTAGTGCAGCTTGGCGTGAAAGATGCCGCGTTCGGCCATCAGTGACACGACCGTGTCGTGCACCTCTTCCAGGCGCTCGTCCATCGCGCTGTGCACACGCTCCTGCAGAAAGAGATTCTGCCGGATCGCCGGATCGCCCTTGATCTGACGCCATGCCGACGACCCGCACAGTGCGGCGTTGTTGGTGCTGGGCAGGCTGTCGAGCGCAAAGTCGGCGGCCACGAAACCGAGCACCGCGCCACCGGGTTCCTGCACGCGGTGCAACGCGGTTACGCAGGGCTGACGATCGACGCGGCTGACATACACCGGTGAAAGATGGAACTCGGCATCCACCGCCAGCCCAAGCAGAAAGGGACGCACCGACAGATCCTGTCCGCGGACCGAGGACTCGATACGGTCGTCTGTCACGTTGGCCGACACCTGGCGACGCTCGGTATCCAGGGCATAAAGCAGCTTGCAGCCCGGCAGGTGGGCGATCGACGCCGCCAGCACCGCGTCGAGCTTGTCTGCCGTCGACCAGGTTGCCGCGCACACCGAAGCAGTCGGCGCCAGCACCAGGCGTAGCGCCCTGTTCAGGATCGTCCGTTGACGTTCGATTTCGGCCTTGAGCGAAGGACCCATCGTCCCTCCAAAACGGGTTTCTTAACCTGAAGCAAGAAGCGCTCCCGGGTTATACACCCATAAACTCAGGCCATGGTGGGCTGAGACCGCCCCGTGTTGGTGCGGCGCAGCATGTCGCGCACCGGCGCGACTCATCGGCGCTCATTCGCCGCCCGCAAACCCCTGCTGTCGCCAGGCCTCGAACACCAGCACCGCCACGCTGTTCGACAGGTTCATGCTGCGCTGCCCCGGCACCATCGGCAGACGCAGGCGACGCTCCGGCGGCAAGGCGTCGAGCATGGCCTGCGGCAGGCCGCGCGTTTCCGGACCGAACACGAAGGCATCGCCGGCGGCGTAGTCGATCTGATCGTAGCGTTGACGGCCGCGGGTCGATACGCCGAACCAACGCGGTGGCTCAACCGACGAAAGGAAGTGCGCGAAATCGGCATGTTGCTGAACCGTGGCGAACTCGCGGTAATCGAGCCCGGCGCGTCGCAGGCGCTTGTCGTCGAACTCGAATCCGAGCGGATGAATCAGGTGCAGAGTGCTGCCGGTGTTGGCGCACAGGCGTATGATATTGCCGGTATTCGGCGGAATCTCCGGCTGATAGAGCACGACATGAAACAACGCGAGGAACCCGATCTCGATGGCTGACATTGACCCACGCCTGGCCTCTGAATTCTGCGGTATGCGATTCGCGACACCCCTGGTGTTGCTGTCCGGCTGCGTGGGCTTCGGCGAAGAGTACACGCGAGTGAAAGGCTTCTCCAACCGCGATGCCGGCGCGATCTGCCTGAAAGGTACGACCGGCACACAGCGTTTGGGCAACGCACCGCATCGGGTCTACGAAACACCCGGCGGCATGCTCAACGCGATCGGCCTGCAGAACCCGGGAGTCGACAAGGTGGTCGACGAGATCCTGCCGACACTCGATTTCGACGAAACCCGGTTTATCGCCAATGTCTCGGGTTCGACGATCGAGGAATACATCGCGGTTACGCGCAAGTTCGACGACTCGCCGATCGATGCCATCGAAATCAACATCTCGTGTCCCAACGTCAAGGAAGGCGGCGTGGCCTTCGGCAACGATCCCGACATGTCGGCGCGGGTGGTCGAGGCCTGCCGCAGCGTGACCGACAAACCGCTGATCACCAAGCTCTCGCCGAACCAGACCGACATCGCCGAGAACGCCCGCCGCTGTATCGAGGCCGGCAGCGATGCCTTTGCGGTGATCAACACGCTGATGGGCATGGCGATCGACATCGAGGCGCGCACCCCCTATATCGGCAACAACCAGGGCGGCCTGTCGGGCCCCGCGATCAAGCCGATCGCGCTGCTCAAGGTGCACCAGGTGTACCAGGTCACCAAGGAGCACGGCATTCCGATCATCGGCCAGGGCGGCGTGACCACACCGTCCGACGCGATCGAGTTTCTGCTCGCCGGTGCCTCGGCGGTCGGGGTAGGTACTGCACTGTTCTACGATCCGCTGATCCTGCCCAAGATCAACCAGGGCATCGTCGACTACATGGACCGCCAGCAGCTGGCCAATGTCGGCCAGATCACCGGCGCCCTGCAGCTCAACACCCGCAAACCGGCGCAGGCCTGCGGCTGCTAGGCACCGCCAAACCGCGGCATGGCCAGCTTGTCGCGGATTGACTTCGAACATTAGCAATGGGTTATACTCGGCGTACGCGTCCCTGGCGGACGTAGATAACTCTCAAACCTTTTGGAGAGAACCATGAGTGACGTAGAAGCCCTGAAGGCTGAAAAAGCCAAACTGATCACCGAAATGCTCGACATGCAGAAGCAGTTCATCGATATCGAGCACAAGAACGGCATTTCCGGCAAAGACTACTACTACTCGCAGGAAGGTCTGCTGAAAGACTATCGCGAAGTCTATATGCAGAAAGCCATGCGCGTGGTTGAGTTGTCGCACCAGATCGTCGGTTCTTCCGCCAACTGATCGACCCAGGCTTTCCGCCTAAAAGGCCCGCCTCTGGCGGGTTTTTTTACGTCTGTTTACCTTCAGAATCTGCCCGGCGCGCCGACTTTTGGATAGCGAAAAGTCTCTGTCAGCCGAGCATCTATGACCGAAACGACCGAACATCCTTCACCCGCCGCACTGCGCCGGCTGAGCACCCTGCGCGACTTGGGGGATGACATATTGCACACGCTGAGCGCGCAGACGTTTGTTCATCATGCGCCGAAAGGCGCCGAATTGTTGCAAATCGGTTCCGAAGATGACGCCATCTTGTATCTGTTGGATGGCACCTGCGAACTCCAGGCGGAAGATGGCGCGGTGACCACGATCCGCCATACCGACGAGTCGGCCAAGTCGCCGTTGGCGCGCCTGCGCCCCAGCCATTATCACGTCGTCGCGCGCAGCCCGGTGCGCTTTCTGCGGATCGACAACGGCCTTCTGAGCGAATCGCTCGGATCGGTCGAACCGCATTCCGGCCTCACGATCGACAATTACGAAGTGGAAGAGGAAGAAGACCTCGGCCACCTCGGCGCAGAGAACCGCCTGACTCTGAGGTTGTACGAAGACCTCAACACCGAACACCTGTTGCTGCCGAGCCTGCCCGAAGTCGCCGTGCGCATCGGCGAGGCGGTGAACAACGACGATGCCGACGCCCGGCGGATCGCGAAACTGATCGAAACCGATCCGGCGATTGCCGTGAAAGTGATCAAGGCGGCCAACAGCGCCCGTTTCGGCGGTGTCGCGCAGTTGGCGACCGTCGCCGATGCCGTGGCCCGGCTCGGCATGCAGAACATACGCACACTGGTCGTCACCTTCGCGTTGCGCGAGTTGTTCCGCACCGACAGCAAGGTGCTGAAAAAGCGCATGCTGGGATTGTGGGAACACAGCCGGCGCATTGCCGCGCTGACCCACGTACTGAGCACGCGGGTCAACGGTTTCAATCCGCATGAAGCGATGCTGGCCGGCCTGATACACGACGTCGGCGGTTTGGCCGTGATCAGCTACGCACGTGAAGTACCCGAGGTTGCCGAAGATCCGGTCGCGCTCGAGGCAAGTATCCGTTCACTGCGCAGCCAGCTCAGCGGGCTGATCCTTTCAAAATGGAAGCTACCCGTCGAGTTGGCCAACGCCGCCAAAGAGGCAGAGAACTGGCGACGCGAACACCCGGGCAAACCCGATTACGCGGATCTTGTGATCGCAGCACAGGTACACGAAGGGATCTTCGGCGACCTCGATCCACAGAAGGTGCCGGCGGTGGCGCGTCTTGGTCTGATGGTCGATGAACAAAGCCAACACCTGCAGGCGCTGAAGGACGACGAAGCGGAAGCGGAGATCGCAGCCGCCAAGCAGTTGCTTGCCGGATGAGCGTGCCCCGACAGGAATAGTCAAACATATACGGCAGCGATAACATGAGTGCCCAGATAAAAAACGAATCCACCAAGCCGGGAGCCAAGCAGATGCCGGAGGATGACCGCGCATCCATCATTGCTGCTTTGCGCCGCCTCGAACATCTGTCCAGTCTCGACGACCAACAGCTGGAAGGTTTGGCGGAACTGCTCGACGTCCAAAAAGCACCGCCCGGCACCTGCCTGCTGCCGATGGGCAGCGAAGACAAGCGCCTGCTGTTCTTGCTGTCCGGTCGCGTTGAACTGGTCGCCAATGACGGTGCACGACACGTCGTGGCCGACGGTGACGAAGCCGCGCAAGGCCCGCTGTCGAAACTGCGACCTTCGCGATATCGGGTAACCGCCCAGACGCTGACCCGCTACCTGTTCGTCGAACAACAATTACTCGATCGCTACGTCTGCGACCTGTCTACGCAGGCGTTCATTGTCGAAGAGACCGACCTGTTCAACACCGCGAGCCAGCTCATCGAGGGCGAGGAATCGCATCATCCGCTGATCTTCGACCTGTTCGATGACATCAACCGCGGGCATGTGTTCGTGCCGTCGGATCCGGAAGTGGCCGTACATGTCGGTCGTTCGCTGAATCCCAACGGCGACATCCCCAAGATGGCGAAGACACTGTCGCGCTGCCCGGTCATCACACTCAAGGTATTGCGCGCGGCCAAGTTGATCGGCGGTGCCGAACAGGTATCGCGCAACATCCCGGCCGCGATCAAGCAACTTGGCGCCGAGCAGTGCTTCGAGTTTGCGGTGCGCTGCGTGCTACGTGAATCACTGCGCAGCGATTCGCAGACAGTACGCAACCAGATGCGCGCCTGGTGGCGACGCGCCGTACAGATGGGTGCCGTTTGCCGCGTGCTTGCGCGCATCGACAGCCGTTTCGATCGCGACTCCGCCGGCGTGGTCGGCCTGATGCACAGCATCTCGGAACCGGTTCTGCTCAGCTACGCAGACCAACATGCCGATCTTCAGGACCCTGCCGCATTGCAGCGCGTACTACGCCAGAATCGCGCGACCGTGAGCCAGGTGTTGCTTACCTTGTGGAACATGCCGCACGAAGCGGTCGAGACCGCCAGCATCAACCGGCCCTGGTCGTACGATCATGACGGTGACCCCAACTATTCGGATATCACGATCGCCGCCTTGTGGCACATCGGTCGTTCCGACGACGGCGACGAGGCATTGCCGGCGGCCGATGACGTGCCGTCTTTGGTGAAATCCGGCCTGGCGAACCCGCCGGACGAGATCATGCGCAAGGTGGCCGCAACCATCGAGCGGATCAACAACTTCGCCGCATCGTTGGCCGATCCTTAGCCGATCGTGCTGCGCACGAAAGCCAGATGTAAAACCGTGTTATCGAAATCGACGTAGCGCAGACGAATTGCTCTGTTTGCCCGACACACTCGCCGCTTCTGTGCACCGAATTCAAGAATCTACGTCTGCTCGATGACGCGAACAGCGCAACCGTCGTGATATCATCGCACGCGTTACGTTAGTCGGCCCGCTGGTTGTGGGTAGGCGCGGAGCCAACCCTCAGACAAGGCTCGGCGCCGGCCGCGATCGGTAATCCAGGGCAACGTCATCGGATGGCAAAAGCCAAGGCGTAACCTGTACCGCGCATCGGGTGTAGTTACCCCAAGGAAGGGATGTTCGTGATTGATTCGCTGTTAAACGGAGCTGACTGGAGCCAGAACAACCGGCTACTGGTTCTGCACACGCCCGCCGGCCCGGACGCCTTCCTGGCTGAAACCGTCCAGATTCGCGAAGCCATCGGCCCTACCTGCGACCACACCGGTTTCGTCATCGATATGACGGCATTGTCGGCCGATGCCCATCATGACCTCACTACCTTGCTCGGCCAGCCTGTGCGGCTCGACCTGCAAACGAGTCAGTCACGTACCGAGCTTCGGCCGTTCCATGGGCATATCACCCAGATCACGCGCGTCGGCGCCAACGCCGGGTTCGGACGTTACCAACTGAAGATCGAACCGTGGTTGGCGTTTCTCAATCATCGTCGCGACAGTGTGATCTATCAGGATCGTACAGTGTTCGACATCGTCGAGCAGGTTCTGGGCAGCTGGCAACAAGCCAAACTCGTGCCCGACTGGCGCTGGGAAATTGCCGACCGCGAGCTCTACCCCACCCGCTCGATCACTACCCAATACCAGGAAACCGATCTGGCATTTGTCCGTCGCCTGCTGGTCGAAGAAGGACTGTTCTGTTGGTTCGAACACACCGGCGATGACAGCGACGTTTTCGGCAAACATACCTTGGTCATCGCCGATCACAACGAAGCGTTCGTCGACAATATTCAGCCGGCATTTCGTTTCACCCAACCCGGAGCCACGCTGAGCGAAGACAGCCTCGATCGATGGCACGGCAGCCGTCGCCTGGACAGCAGCATCACCACGTCAGCGAGTTGGGACTACCGCACGCTCGATACCCGACCCCAGTCTGCGCCCAGCCGAATCGACAACGGCAGCGAATCGTGGATGATCGAAGCTGTCGACGACCCCGGCCAGTACGCCTGGGAAACATCGGCGCAAGGCAATCGCCGCATCGACAATCAACGCCAGGCACTCGATGCGCGCGCGAAACTGTTCACCGGTGAAGGTACCGTGCGTACCGCGATGCCGGGCAGCATCTTCCGCCTCGACGACCACGAAGATCACGCCGGTGACGAAGAAGAACATCGCCGCTTCGCGATCGTCGAGATTACCCATCAAGCACGCAACAATCTCAATGAGCGCGTCCCCGACGCAATGGCGGCGCTCGGTGATCGGGCATCGCTGTTCGACGAGGTCTGGGGCGATGCCGAAACCTCGCCCGACCTTTATCGCAATCGGCTGACGGCCGTGCGGGTCAACGTGCCGTGGCGACCACTCGATATCGACGGTCACGGCAGGTTTATCCATCCCAAGCCGACAATTGACGGCACCCAGACGGCGATCGTTGTCGGCGACGGCGCACCGACCCACACCGATCGCGACCATCGCGTACGCGTGCAGTTTCATTGGCAACGTGGTGCCAATGCCGCCAACCGACGCAATCAACCCAACTACGGTGACAATGCGCCGGCCAGCGATCGGCTGGGTACATGGGTGCGCGTCGCCACACCGGTCGCGGGTGCCAACTGGGGCGGCCACCTGATCCCGCGCCCCGGCCAGGAGGTGCTGGTGGCATTTCTGCACGGCAACATCGATCGACCCGTTGTGGTTGGTGCGGTATACAACGGTCAAGGACAGGCCGACGCCGCGGGTAACCAACGTGCGCAAGGTGGTAGCCAATCGAGCGCCAATGCGCCGGCCTTCTTCGCCGGCAAGGCCGAGCCGCACGCCCATACCGCATCGCTGTCAGGCATCAAGACCCAGGCCTTGCAGACCAGCCGCAGTGGCCAGGGCGGCTTCAACCAGCTGGTGTTCGACGACGCACCGGGTGAGGCGCGCATCGAACTGGGCAGCACCCAGTTCGATACCTGGCTGCAACTCGGTCACCTCAAACAACAGGACGACAATGAACGCCTCGCAGCGCGCGGACACGGTGTCGATCTGACCACCCAAGCCAGCGCCGCGCTACGTGCCGGTGCCGGCGTACTGATCTCGGCCGACGCCCGGCGTGGCGCATCGAGCGCCCACCTCGACAGCCGCGAGCCAATCGATCAAACCGGCATCGCCAAAGACCTGACCGTGTCGCTCGCCGATGTCGCCGCCAAGCAGAACGCCGCACTCGCCAACGACCCGGCTGCCAAAGAGCTGCCTGTCAGCAAGGCCCTCGAGCATGCCTTGGAGGTACTCGAAAGCACCGACAACCTCGGCGAGCACAGCGAGAGCACCCACGGTGAATTCAAGGCAACACTGGGCGGCAGCGGCACCGTACCGGCCTGGAGCGAACCGCGCATCCAATACGCCGCACCCGGCGGCATCGCGCAACTGACCCCGGCCAATGCCTTCCTGGTCGCTGGCAAGACCACGAGCATTACGACCAGCCAGGACACCAACTTCGTTACCCAGGCCAACCAGAGCGTCGCGATTCGCAGCGGGCTGTCGATGTTCACCATCGGCAAAGCCGAGAACGGCAGCAAACCGAATACCGAGACGGGTATTCACCTGCACGCTGCCAGCGGCAAAGTCAGCATGCAATCGCAGTCAGACCAGACCAAGATCGCCGCTGAAAAGAAAGTGACCATCACCAGCACCCACGCCAGCACACACGCGTCGGCCAAGGGTCACCTGCTCGCCACCGCACAAGGGGCCTACATCAAGCTCGAAGGCGGCAACATTGAAGTACATGCGCCGGGTGAGGTGAAGTTTAAGGCCAGTCAGAAGAACTTCACGGGGCCGGCAGATTCAACTGGGCTTGGACTAGATCTTCCCGACCCAAAGGATCTCTACGACGAACTGTTTGTAATTCGCGACGAAACGTCGGGAGAACCTCGGGCGTTTCTTCCCTACCGGATAGAAGACGAGACGGGAGCTGTACTCGCCAGCGGACTAACGAACGCTGATGGGCAGACGGTGCGTGTGCAAACTGGTTTTGAGAAGAAAACTGTACGATTGATCTTGGAAGACTGAATCATGGATGAGCCTGTATTTCGCCCCGACAACAATAAGAACGAAAGATACGACCCGTACGCAAAATCCAACGATTCAAGCTCAACAGTATTTCGACCAACACGAGAAAGGAAGCAGGTCATCGCTGACGGGACGAGCAACGCACGTGCAGGTAGCGAAGTTGAGGCACGTGTATCCGGCGGTGCATTGTTGTTCTACCGGCCAGAAACTAACGAGTTTGTGGTTGTCGAACCACAACACGCTGCGGCCTTCGAGAACGAATGCCGCAAAATGGATTACTTAATCTACGAGTTTCGCAATGCGAAAGAGGCTCGCATGCTCGCCGCCGACCAGATGCTAGAGGCGGAGCGGAAAGCTGAAGGCGTACCCACCAAAGGCAAACCCGAAGATTCGCAAGTCGTTCTAGAACAGGAACGTAAGTTGCAGGAAGCTGATAGCAAATTGCAGGCAGCTCAAGATTCGATTGTCAACGAAATCAAGCCAATAGGTAACCTGGATGGGACCGGTGACAAAATTCTAGAACTCATCCCGATTTATCCGAGGAACGCCGCGAGCGAAGATGCGTCTTCAGGCAGAGACAAACATAAGTGGGGTAGAAAATGGACATATGTCAGAAGCAAAAAGATAAAGTCGCATTTCCGTACCTATCCGCTCAGTACCAAAGAGCGTGATCAGTATTTCGGGCGCCCGCAGAACACCATAATTACAGAAGACGGAAAGATTGACACGAAGAAGCTCGGGCAGCAGCTCAAAAATTTTGAAGCGTCCGGCAAACTTTACGATGAACCATGGGCCTCCGGTGTTGCGCTGGCAGACGTCAACAAATCGATCAAAGAATCCCTGGATTCATGGGCAAGAGGCATTAACGCGGGCCACGAGAATGTTGAAGTCGGCGCGGAAGCACAACTGCTGCGTTACTTCGCCGGTGCGGGCCTCCAAACAGAATGGGCTCCCAAAGAAGGCAACGTCGCCCTACGAGCGAATGCACGTGGTGAGTTCATCGTTGCCGAAGGCAAGTTTCGAGCGAGTTGCTATTGGCCGGATAGATCTGGGTTTCGATGGGCAATAACGGGCCCGAATACCAAAACCGAATACAAGATCGGTCTGGTTCGACTTGCTGCGAATCTCGAGCTCTATGGCGCCGCTGGCGCTAGCGCTGTCGCTGAACTTGATGTGGCGGTCGATTACACGAGTCTGATGGAAGGCAAAGCCGGCATGCGTGGTCATCCCCGTCCAGGAAGCCAGCGCGATCGTTACATCGACATTTCGAAAAAGGCGCGTGATGGGGCATCGGGCAATGGAAATATTGAAATCTTTGCCGGTGTGAAAGCTGGCGGAAGTATAAAGGGGGCGTTCGAATGGAATAGCCCAGAAGCACGAGAGTTTGTTCCGCTGGCGGCGATTGGGCCTGGCGTCGGATTCCAAGCTGGCGTAGGAATCGGTGGGCGGGCAACGATAACCTTCATGGACGGAAAATTTCGCATATTAGTCGCCGCATCAGCCTGCCTTGGCGTTGGCGCGAGAGGCAAGCTGGAGCTGGAAGTCGATGTCGGTAAGACTTTGGAGATGATGAAGTATCTTGCCTACGCTCTGTATGCGACAAACTATGAGTTCATGGTGATCCTCACAGATATCGCATTCAAGACTTGGCAAGCAATATCGCTGTTGATGATACAAACGGGTCAGATTATTGAAGACGCCATTGCGATGCTAGGGAAGAACGTAGAACAATTTTTGATTAGATTGGTACAACAATACGAAAAGGAAGAGTTTCGAGTCGAACTCATGAAAGGCGTGCTAGATGAGCCTACTGCCTTGAACTACTCCCCACCTGAAACTAGAGGACAGATTCTTTACCAACTAACCCGGCACAGCTGGATGACTAAGACAACACACTTACCAGAAAATCAGGGCACACATTTGGCGTTTTTGAAGCTTCGCAAAGAAGCTATAAAGATCGTCTGCTTTAAGGCGCGTAGCAAAGCAGACTTTCGAAATATGATGCAGCATATGACGCCGAATGGCACAAAGGGTTCGAAAGGCTGGGAAGAGAATTTCCAGCACGTTAAAAACTTCATGGACATGGGGTACGACCCTGACGACTACGATAAGCAGGTAAGCCGATACTACGAGTCACTTCAAGATTTATACGACAACCTTTATGAAAAGCCTGTTGTCGGGTATTCATTCGTCGACAACAACAACGCCTTGTATGCTGCGCGCGTAAATATGGGTGACCATCCCGGGTTCAACGTCGCCGGAGGATACGATCCAGGATCAGAAAGACCAGACCTTTCGATTATCACTTAGCGGATACCTGCTGTCGCGCATCGAACAGTATTTGACGTGCTCGGACCGCCTCCGTACGACAGCCCATTCACTACTCGGGGCTCAGGAACCTCCATTGGTTCGCTATGCCGGTCGAAACTCATTGCAGCCAAATCCCAGCCGGGCGGCCATGAACGGACAACTTTTTCCTTTCCTGTTGAAGGGCCTCTTGGATCAGCGATTGTCGGAGAATCAGCATAATCGCTATCTGAATACCAATCATTGGTCCACTCCATGCCGTTATGTGCGAGATCATATATTCCTAGCGGATTCGGCGGGAACAACGCGATTGGATGCAGAGACCCTTCGTTAAGGGCTGTGAACAATTTGTAGCTAGGAACATTTCTGTCCCATGTCAGAGTTCCGTCATCTGTGGGCCACACAATTAGAAAGCCTCGACTACGCGCGGCAAACTCCCATTGTGCTTCCGTAGGCAGATCAAAAGGCTTTTCGGTCAGCTTGCCTAGCCAAGAGCAATACGATTTCGCCTGTTCCCATGTCACTCCAGCTGGTGCGGCTGAAAGCCGATAATTTTGGAACCATTCCTCTGTTTGGATGCTCTCTAATCCATTTGCTTCGGTGTACAGGTCAAATTCTGCATATGTCACCTTGTACTTGCTGATGGAGTAGCTAGATAACATAACCTCTCTCAGTGGCTTATTTGACTTTGTCGAGCTCCAAGGTAGCCCCTCTTTGCTTTGCAAATGACCGAAATCGCCCATCAGAAACTTGCCGCCCCCAACAAACACTTGGTCATCGATCGATTTCTTTTTCAACGCTGCCAGCCGTTGCTCGAGAGCACCCGTTTGAATCGCCTTTAGGTCCTGTCTTAGGCTTTCAGGTTGATGCAAGCTTTCAGGGTCGGGCATTGAGTCGGCCTTTTCAATACTCGGAAATATTCCGTCGGTCGGAAAATCTGGGTAAAGCTTTGCGGCTCGTGGCGTTGGCGTCAGCTCTAACGTTGTCACATTTACCATTTCATCTGCGCAAGCCGGTAACGAGAGAATGGTGACGATGGCCAATGCGTAAATAATGTGCTTCATGCGTTTCTCCCTGAGATCCATTGGAGCTGATTGTACCTAGTTGATGCAACGGCATGTGCACACAAAATGCTAAGCATGTCCTAACAACAGCAACGACTGACCACTATGGATCGAAGCCATCGACGACCCCGGCCCATACGGCTGGGTGAAATCGGGCACAGGCAGTTGCAGCATCGACAACCTACGCCAAGCACTCGATGCTCGCGAAACGAGATGTCGGATTCTTTGTAAGCTGGCAAGGCATAGCTGGAAATCCGGAACAACATACCTTTCAGAAATCCAAGGACCGAACTTGGCGTTCTTAAGCATCGAAAAGAAGCAATTGGAATCGTCAGTCTTCAGCCTCGTAGCAAATCGGGCTTCAGGAATATGATGCGGCTCTTGACGCCAATTGACGCGAAGATCCTTCGGGCTGGGGTAGGAAACTTTGCTAAGTATAGAGCTTCGTAGCGATGGGATATGATACAAAGATCGACGGCAAAGGGATTGGCAATTTCAACGGCAATCTATATGACGAAGCAATCATTGGATATGCGTTCGTTAGTAAAAACCGTGCACTATATGCGTAACACGTTGAAATAGGCGATGACCCCGGGTTTGAAGTGGCCGGGGGATTTGATGCGGGTTTGGAAACGCCTAGGATATCGAAGATAGCTTAACGAAGTTGTTCTGTTATCTTTGAGCCGCAACGCACTGTCCTTGTTGGACTTGGCCCGCCTATCATCATTCCGGCCACCTTTGGCTTTGCCGGTGTGCCCGGCTGAAAAGCTCTCTTGTCGAAACTCATTCCAGCAAAACTGTCACCGGGCGGCCACGAGCGCAATACCTTAAGGTCGCCATCCGGCGGCCCTTTAGGATCAGTCGCGATTGAAGATTCAGCGAAATATGAGGCTGAATACCAATCATCGACCCACTCCAGCCCGTTGTGGGCGAGATCGTATAGCCCCAGCGGATTTGGAGGAAACTTACCAATCGGGTAGATTGATCCACCATTCAAGCGCTCACGAAGTTCGGAGGTGGGCACATTGTAATTCGGGCGCAACGTTCCATCATTGGTCGGCCACACGATCAAATAACCTCGACTTCGTGCGGCAAACTCCCATTGAGCCTCTGAGAGCAAGTCGAACGGCTGCCCTGTGAGAGTGCTTAGCCAAGTACAATACGCTTTTGCTTGCTCCCAAGTTACACCTGCTGGAGCATCAGGGATACGCTTTGGCTTGAACCACATGTCTGTTTGAATACGTTCGGCATTATTGGCTTCCGTGAATAGATCAAACTCTGCGTACGTTACCTTGTACTTGCTCATTGCATAGCTTGACAGCCTAATTTTCCGTAGCGGTTTATTCGATTTTGCGCTGCTCCAAGGAAGCTTTTCATTGCTTTGCAAATAACCGAAATCGCCCATCAAAAACTTGCCGCCCTCAATAAAAACCTGGTCGTCGATGGACTTCTTCTTCAACGCTTGCAGCCGCTCTTCCAGTGTGCCTGTTTGAATTGCTTTCAAATTCTTCACGAGGCTTTCTGGCTGACGTAGTGCGCTTGGATCAGGCGCTGATTGCGCGTCCTCAATCCTCGGGAAAATACCGTCGGTAGGGAAATCGGGATAGAGCTGTGCGGCTCTTGGAGTTGGTGTCAGTTCTAACTTTGGCGCACTTGCCAGCACACCTGGACAAGCAGGTGCAAACGTTGCGGCGAACGCAATAATTGGGTAGGTAAGAAGCTTCATGCATTGGTCCCCTAATCCTTGTGGGGCGATTGTGCCTAGTTAATTCAGTCGAATCTTTAGTCCATTTACGCGGCGTGTCCTACGGTCAGTGAAGTGAGGGTGCTCCAGTTCGGAACCGGTACCATCGACGGCCTAAGGTGATCATGAAGCGTTGGGAATGTCGCTGAGTTCATCTTTGAGCAGCTGGGCAGTAGCTGACGAATCGATACGATTGCCTTAGCACCGAGTCTGGCCACAAGCATCGCAGTTCATCGTCAATGCGATTTCGAACGGCCTAAGGGTCACCATGAATGACCCTAGCGTACGACAATCAAGGCACCTGATAATCCGACTGCTGGATCAGGTCGATCCCGCAATTCAGCTCGCTGATCCACACGATGAACTCTTTGATTGCTTTGCCGGTGAATGCGCGGCCGTGTTGTGGAACGAGCATGTTGATATCCATACCAGCTGCCATGTTGGCCCAGAAGCGGCAGACGCGGTTGCTGTTCATGTAGCGGCGGTGAAAGCCTTCCATATACGGCATGACTTCGTTAAGGCTCTCGGCCGGCTTGTCGAGTTGCTCCGGTGGGCAGAGGTTGGCGCCCAGGTCGCCCGAGAACAGGATCTTGCTCTTGGGATCGTAGAACTGGAAGTTGCCTTCGGCGTGCAGGAAATGGGCGGGGATCGCCTTGATGTTGATACCCCCAAGTTCGAGGTTCATGCCTTTGTCGGGCATGCCGATGATCCGGCCCTTGGTTTTGCCGGGTCGGGTGAAGTGCGGAATGAAACGCTCCCAAAGCTCGGGCACGACGATCTTGGCGTTGGTGCCGACCAGCCACTTGTTGAGGCTGGCAACGATATCCGGGTCCTGGTGAGAGGCGATGACGTAATCGAGATCCTTCACCGTCATGTATTTACTTATTTCCAGAAACAGCGCTGTATAAGTAAATTCGCCGCCGGGGTCGATGAGTGCGGCGTGGTTGCTGTCATAAATCAGAAACTGATTGGCTTGAACGGCTTCACCACTGGCGAGGTCGCGGATAGCGACGCAGACATGGTTGCCGTCGTTAAAGAGTTCAATCGCCATGTTTCGGCCTTCCTCAATAACCGCACTGGATAGAAGTGTATGAGGGGATGTCGGCAAGTCGACCGCAAAACTTGATCCCAAATTTACACGGCGCGATTTATGGCGCAGTTCGCGGTGAAACTTATTCGGGCCGCAAGTGTTCGATGTACTTCGGGACGTCGTCCATGACCAATCGCAATGCGGTTCCGCTGATCCGGACGTTGCCATTGGCGGTCTTGATGGCGCAATGCACGTGGCCGCGGCTTTCGAGCGGTACCGGCACCATGTCGCGGTAGGTGTAGACGTTTTCGCCGACATCGCCGCCGAGGCATTCTGCGGGCAGTTCGGGCAGCGGCTCGTCGTCTGCGAGCTCGGCACCGTCGAATACCAGTGCACCGCTCTGTCTCCAACGGGTGCGCTCGGCCGAACCCGTCATCATCTTGATGAGGTATGCCGGTTCAAATCGGACAGAGATGGTTTCGCCATCGACTTCGACGGCGCTGATCAGGGAACCGGGCAATTCAATATTGGTGCTATCCATCTATAAAAACTCCGCAACACACGGTGCGGCATTATAGAGGCAAAGCGATACTGGACTGGACGGGCAAGCTAATCCGTCAAAACCGTGTTTTCGCAGGGGAATGATCGCTCACTCATCCGGCTTCGCGGTGCTCTTCTTCGAGACCGAGTTCTTTTATCTTGCGTGTCAGCGTATTGCGACCCCAGCCGAGCAGACGGGCGGCGTCTTGCTTGCGCCCGCCGGTGAACTCCAGTGCCGTTTCGATCATGATGGTTTCGAACTCGGGCATCGCCTGGTCGAGCAGGCCGACCTTGCCGGCATTGAGGCTGTTGCGAATCCAAATGCGCAACGTCGTGCGCCAATCCCCTTCGCTCGTTTCCGAATCGTGTTCGCGATGCAGCTCTGGCGGCAAATCTTCGACATGGATCTCGCGACCCGACGCCATAACCGTCAGCCAGCGTGCCGTGTTCTCTAGTTGACGCACGTTACCGCGCCATTCTAGCGCTTGGAGTTCCTTAATGGTCTCCGGCAGCAGAGTCTTGCTTTCGACGCCCAGCTCCTGTGCCGCGCGCTTGAGGAAGTGATCCATCAATAAAGGAATGTCTTCACGCCGTTCGCGCAATGACGGCAGGTGCACGCGAATGACATTCAGCCGGTGGAACAGGTCCTCGCGGAACCGTCCTTCCATGACCAATTGCTCGAGGTCCTGGTGGGTGGCAGCGATGATCCGCACGTCGGCCTTGATCGCTTCGTGACCGCCGACGCGGTAGAACTCGCCGTCGGCCAGCACGCGTAGCAGGCGTGTCTGTAGCTCGGACGGCATGTCGCCGATCTCGTCGAGAAACAAGGTGCCTTGGTGCGCCTGCTCGAACCGCCCGACGCGTCGCGCCTGGGCACCGGTGAAAGCGCCTTTTTCGTGGCCGAACAACTCCGATTCCAGCAAGTCGTGCGGGATTGCGGCCATATTCAGGGCGATGAACGGACCCTTGGCGCGCGGACTGTGTTTGTGCAAAGCGTGCGCAACAAGCTCTTTACCGGTACCCGACTCGCCGTTGATCAGCACGGTGATGTTGGAGCGCGCCAGTCGTCCGATGGCGCGAAACACTTCCTGCATCGCCGGCGCAGCACCGATGATTTCGGTCGCCGCGGTGGTTTCGTGTTCTGCGCTGGCGCGCGCTTCACGCCGCAGCTTGCACGCGCGCTGAACCTGGTCGACTGCTTCTTCGATATCGAAGGGCTTGGGCAGGTACTCGAATGCACCACTGTGGTACGCAGAGACGGCGCTATCGAGGTCGGAATGCGCGGTCATGATGATGACCGGCAGTTCGGGATAGGCCTGCTTGATCTTCTCCAGCAAAGAGAAGCCATCCATGCCCGGCATGCGCACATCGGAAATAATCGTTTCGGGCTGGCCGCGCTCAAGCGCCTCCATGACGCCGTTGGCGCTCGAAAAACTGGTGACGTGCATACCGGCTTTGGTCAGGGCCTTTTCCAAAACCCAGCGAATCGAGCGGTCATCGTCGATGACCCAGACCTGGTTTCTCTCAGTCACGGGCAGCGTTCTCCTTACCCCTATCGGTGCCGATGTCTTCACCGATCGGTAACAAAATTGTGAAAGTGGTTTCGCCCTTACGGCTGGTGCACTCGATCAACCCTTTGTGTTGATTGATCAAAGACTGTGCAATTGACAGTCCAAGGCCCATGCCGCCCGTGCCGGACGTCACCATGGGGAAGAACAGGGTCTCGGCGATTTCCGGCGGAATGCCCGGTCCATCGTCGACGATGTCGATCTGGGCGCCCAAACGATAACGACCCGAACCGATCGTGATCTGGCGTTGAATGCGCGTACGCAATGTCACTGTGCCGTCATCGTCGAGCACGCGTGTCGCGTTCCGAACAATGTTCAACACCGCCTGGATGAGTTGATCGCTATCGCCGACAAGCTCGGGGATGCTGGGGTCGTAGTCACGAACGATCGAGATGCGGTCGCCGGTTTCAGCGAGCACCAGCGAGCGCACCCGCTCGAGCACATTGTGCACGTTGACCGGTGCGTAGCTCGGCCGGCGGTTGGGGCCGAGCATGCGATTCACCAGCTCCTGCAGGCGGTCGGCCTCCTGGATGATGATGTGCGTGTATTCCTTGAGCTCTTCGCTTTCGAGTTCGCTTTCGAGCAACTGAGCGGCACCGCGCAAGCCGCCGAGCGGATTCTTGATTTCATGGGCCAGGCCGCGGACCACGTCGCGCGTCAGTGCCTGCTGGTTGATCAACCGTTCTTCGCGGCTGATTCGCAGGTGCCGATCGATCTGCTGCAGCTCGACGATGGTCATCTGCTTGCCGTCTTCGTCGACCACCGGCGTGACGGTGCAATCGACGGTGACTTCGGCGCGGTCGGTGGACAACACCACACCACGCTTGGTGATCGGCGCGCCGATCGTGGCGGCCTCGATCAGATCGACCAGGGGTTCGCCATGACAGGCCATCCAGCTGGTCGGTAGTTCGCCGAGGACATGTTTTGCGCTAATGGCAAGCAGCATCTCGGCCATCTGGTTCAGATAGCTGACGCGAAGATCCTCGTTGAACACCACAACGGCGGAAGCCAAATTGTCGAGAATACTGGTGCTTAACAAGGACAAGGGTTCGATCGAGACCTGCATGCATCCTCTGAAGCAAAGTTTGGGCCATGACGCGCCACGACAGGCGTTGCGTAAATGCCCATTTTGCAAGGCGAAATCAACGGCTTGGGGAAGGCTGACGAGGCATGCGCCCGATCACGGCGCATACCTGCAGGCTCCACGCACTATTTTAGTGCATGGAGTTTATTTTGAATAACTTGGCTTGAACGCAGGGTTGGTTTTGCCGGGCGTGGTCGAGATGCCGCTAGTGCCCGGCTTGTAGTTGGCGCCACTGCCAGGTTCGTAGGACGTGTCGCCAGACGGAGTGAAACTGGAACCATAGTCGGGGTCGAACGGCTTTTTGTCATCATCGCCGTTGGAACCATCACCGCCGTCACCATCTCCATTGTCGCCGGAATCGCCATCTTCGGCGGCATCCAGCGCAGCTTTACGCATCGTGAAGACAACGGAATCGGAACTGATCAATACGGTACCGGCGGCATTTACGACCGAAGCGCGCACGGTATGCGTGCCGCGATCGACGCCGCTGAGCTCGATTGCCAGACCATCGAAAGCACCGGAAACCGCGGTGCCGTCCAGATAGATCTTTACCGTGTGGTTCGGTTGCAGGCCCGGTTGCAGAGAAATGGCGACCGGCACCTTACCTTCGTTGTTGCGCACGGTGCCGTTGGTTTCCGGCTGGCTGATCACCATCGCTGTGTAACCGGTGAAGTTTTCCGGTGCGGCAGGCGCATTGCTGCCCGACGACAGGTTGGCTGGTCGTTCGATTGGGCGCGGCGAGTAGCGCGAATAATCGGGGAGCTCGACCTTGTTCGGACATTCACCCGCCGGCACGTCGGTATAACCCACCACGCCGTCGGCATCGACGGTCTTGCAGATAACGGCCGACGCCATCCCCGGCAACAGGAAAAACAGCAACAATGCGAATTTAATCATGCCGTTAGCATAGTGCAGGTGCATACGGGTTGCGACTCCGAAATCCATTAGATGCACTACCTTGTGGCATATCCGGCGCCGCTTGTAAACAAAAAACCCCGCCGGATAGGTGGGGTTCTTCGTTCCAAACCTGCTGAAAGATCAGAGGCTGAAGTACATGTCGAACTCGACCGGGTGCGTAGTCATACGCATCGTGGTCACTTCTTCCATCTTCAGTGCGATGTAACCGTCGATCAGATCGTCGCTGAACACACCGCCTGCCTTGAGGAAGTCGCGGTCGGCATCGAGGGCTTCCAGCGCCTGGTCGAGGCTGTGACAAACCGTCGGGATGCCTGCTGCTTCTTCCGGCTCCAGATCGTACAGGTCCTTGTCGGCAGCATCGCCGGGGTGGATCTTGTTCTGGATACCGTCGAGACCGGCCATCATCATCGCGGTGAAGGCAAGGTAAGGGTTGGCGGTCGGATCCGGGAAGCGCACCTCGATACGGCGTGCTTTCGGGCTCGAAACCCACGGAATACGAATCGAAGCCGAACGGTTACGCGCCGAGTAGGCCAGCATGACCGGCGCTTCGAAGCCCGGCACCAAACGCTTATACGAGTTGGTCGACGCGTTGGTGAATGCGTTCAACGCGCGGGCATGCTTGATGATGCCGCCGATGTAGTACAGCGCGGTTTCAGAAAGACCGCCGTAGAGATCGCCGGCAAAGATGTTGTTGCCGTCTTTGGCAAGCGACTGGTGAACGTGCATGCCCGAGCCGTTATCGCCAACCATCGGCTTCGGCATAAAGGTGGCCGTCTTGCCGTAGGCATGAGCGACGTTCCAGGTGCAGTACTTCTGGATCTGGACCCAGTCGGCACGCTGAACCAGGGTCGAGAACTTGGTGCCGATCTCACACTGACCGGCGGTCGCCACTTCGTGGTGATGGACTTCGACAGGCACGCCCATCTCTTCCATCGCGTCACACATAGCGCCACGCAGGTCGTGCAGCGAATCAACCGGGGGAACCGGGAAATAGCCGCCTTTGACGCCCGGACGGTGACCGATGTTGCCGTCTTCGTAGACGCGCTCGGAGTTCCACTCAGCTTCCTGCGAGTCGATCTTGACCATCGAACCCGACATGTCGATGCTCCAGCGAACATCGTCGAGAATGAAGAATTCCGGCTCCGGTCCGAAGTACGCCACGTCGGCGATGCCGGTCGATTGCAGGTAGGCTTCAGCGCGCTTTGCCACCGAACGGGGATCGCGCTCGTAGCCTTCCATCGTCGACGGTTCGAGAATGTCGCAACGCAGGTTGACGGTTGCGTCGTCGGTAAACGGGTCGAGTACAGCAGTGCCTGCTTCCGGCATCAAGATCATGTCGGATTCATTGATGCCTTTCCAACCGGCGATCGACGAACCGTCGAACATTTTGCCGTCGGTGAACAGTTCCTCATCAACGACAGATGCTGGCACGGTGACGTGCTGTTCTTTGCCTCGGGTGTCAGTGAATCGGAAATCGACCCACTTGACGTCGTTGTCCTTCATCATTTTTAGGACGTCTTTTGCGGACATTCTCGGTTTCTCCAGAAGTAGCGATGAGTGCTGCTGTCTGCAGACAGCGGTTACATTGGGTCGCCAGGCAGGTCTTCCAGACCGGCGGGTTGGCGTTGCGATGTGGGAGCAGGAAACATGCCACTCCCCTTGCCTGTTGATCGAGCGTTTCCGACACTCGATTGCTAATCGTTCTCGTCCCGGCTTAGTGCCTTGAAATCAGCCGCTTACGGCAGCTGGCGCGCCATAGTTGGGCAGCCTCATCGAATAAGCTTGCCGCTACAATCCGTTGCCTTCCCAGCTTGGCGCACTCATACAGTGCATCGCCATCCGTGATCGCACCATATTGGTGCTAGCCATAGAGCACCCGCAGGCTACCGAACCAGGGTAGCACAGCGGCTGCCTGGGTCAGGTTCTCGCGCAACGCGGCCGTATTGGCTTCATCGACGAAACTGGCTACCGGCAGAATCATCTCGACGTCGATCGATCCGCCGAGGTAATGCAATCGTATCTCACGCTGCGCCGGTGCTGCATGCACTTCGTTCCAAAGTTGCTCGAGCGCCGCCAGTGCCTCGGCGCGCAGCGGCAAACCACGGCAGGTCGGCGCATTCTCGTCGTCTTCCGGATCGATGTGCACGGTTACATCAGTGATCGCGTCGAGTTTTGCGATCATCCTGTCTTCTACCGTCTGGCTGATCATGTGCCCTTCCGAGACCGACAGACGCGGCGCCACCTGTACATGCACGTCGGCGCTCGCTTCGGCGCCATGCCGCCGGGTGCGCAGCATGTGCACCGAGCGCACCCCATCGATCGCCATGATGACGCGTTTGGCCTCGTTGACCTGGTCCTCATCGAGCGCGGTATCGACCAGCTCGGTGAGCGCGCTCCAGCCGAGATCCCAACCAATCTTGGCGACCATGATGCCGACGATGATTGCGGCCAGCGCGTCCATGTAGGAAAAGCCCATGACCGCTGCACCAACCCCGATCAGGACAACGATCGACGACAGGGCATCGGACCGGTGGTGCCAGGCGTTGGCCCGCAACATCTCCGAGTTCAGACGTCGCGCCACGGCGATCGTGTACCAGTACAGTGATTCTTTGGCGGCGATGCCGACCGCCGCAATGATCAGCGCCAGCTTGCCGGGCAGTGGCCGATCGGGATCCAGCAGACGCTCGCCGCCGTTCCAGACGATGCCAAGCGCGACCAATGTCAGCAGGATGCCCAGGCCGAGCGTCGCCGCAGTCTCGAATCGCCCATGCCCATAGGGATGATCCTTGTCCGGCGCCATGGCGGCATGACGCGCAGCAAACCAGACCAGGATGTCCGACAACAGGTCCGAGGCCGAATGGATGCCGTCGGCCACCAAGGCGGCGGAATTGGCGATCAGCCCAACGATCACCTGGGCGAAAGACAGCAGCAGATTGACCAGTCCGCTGACGATAGCGACCCGCCGGGTAGCGCGACCACGCGCCGTGCGCTGGGCCTGCGCCGAGTCCTCCGGGTGCGTATGTTGCTGGCTGGCAGTCACTATTTATCAGCTTCTACACGGATAGTGATTACATACTCACCATCGTGCTCTGCAGTCTCCAGAACGGTGTGGCCGTTGATTCTGCACCAGGCCGGAATGTCTTGCATGGCCCCCGGGTCGGTGCACACGGCCACCAGCTCATCTCCCGCCGACAGGGTTTCCACCTTGTCCTGAACGCGGATGACCGGCATAGGGCAAAGCAGGCGATGGCAATCGAGTGTTTCGCGGCGTGGTTTCATCGAGGAGCGCATGATACGAGAAACCGCGTTCCCTGGCAGCGTGCAGCGCATTTTTGGCGGCCGGAATCCTTAACAAAACGGTCATATTGCCGATAAAAACAGCGCCGAATAACCACTTGTCGGACCGCTGCTGTTGGGAGCGATGGTCTGGCCCTTCTGGAGCGTCCACCGTGGGCAAAAATAATCTCAGTTCATTCAAACGCCGCATGGTGATGATCTCGGCGCTGCCGGTGATCATTCTGCTCGCCGTGACCATCGTTTCGGAAACCATGCTGTCGCGTGTTAACGAGGGAGTCGACCGCATCTATCACGATCGCGTGATACCGCTCGACCAGCTCAAACACATCGCGGATGCCTACGCCGTCGGTGTGATCGATGGCGTGAACAAGGCCAACGCCGGCATTCATTCCAAGGGCGAGTTGCTGCAGGAAATCGCCTCCGCCGAACAGACCATTGACGAGCATTGGCAGGCCTACCTTAAAACCCAGCTTACGGCCGACGAGGAGAAGCTGGTTGGAGCTGCCAAATCGAAATTCGCCAAGGCCGACGCCGCTGTCTCTGAGCTGAAGGCATTTGTCGGTACGCTCGACGGCAACCTCAAGGGTCAACTCGACCGATTCGACGGACCTTTGTACGCCGAAATCGATGCCATCGGCGGCGTGATCACCGAACTCGTCGACCTTCAGCTTGAGGTTGCCGCGCAAGAGCGCGAACACGCTGCCGACGTCTACGGCATGACCGTATGGCTGCTCGCCGGTATCTGCGTGGCGTCGCTCGGCCTGCTGGCTTTCACCGGCTGGCAGACCTACCGCAGCATGTCGGCACCACTGGCCGTTGCGCAGCTGATGGACGAGGTGTCTGAAAAGGCTGACCTGACGCTGCGCACCACGCAGAAAGGCAGCATGGCGGATTCCTTCAACCGCTTGATGCAGCGTTTCCAGGAGCTGGTCAGTAGTGTGGCCAATGGAGCAGAACAACTGTCATCGGCAGCCGAGGAGATGACGGCAATCACGCGCGACAGCGCCGATGGCGCCAGACGCCAGCATGCCGAGAGCGAACAGGTCGCAACGGCTGTGAACGAATTGACCGCATCGGTTGAAGAAGTGGCGCGCAGCACATCGGCCGCGGCCAGTTCGTCGGCAGATGCTAAAAAGGTCGCCGGCGACGGCAGCCAGACCGTGCAAAGTGTGGTCAACACGATTCGCGACCTGGCCAACGAGATCGATGGCGCAAGCCACGCGATCACGCAGCTGAACCAGCACTCGAATCAGATCAGCACCGTGTTGGACGTTATCCGCGGCATCGCCGAACAAACCAACCTGCTGGCATTGAACGCGGCGATCGAGGCCGCGCGTGCCGGCGAGAAAGGACGCGGTTTCGCGGTAGTGGCCGACGAGGTACGCACGCTGGCACAAAGGACGCAGGAATCCACCAGCGAGATCGAGCAGATGGTCGAGCGCCTGTTGCACAGCGCCGGCGAAGCGAACTCGTCGATGGCGCGCAGCCAGGAGCGGGTCAACGAATCCGTGGAAGTTGCCGGGCGTGCCGGTGAATCGCTAACCCTGATCAACAGCAGTTCTGAGAACGTCAGCGCGATGACGATTCAGATCGCCAACATGTCTGAAGAGCAGGCCAGCGTGGTCGAAGAGATCAATCGTTCGATCACGGCGATCAGCGATGCCGCGCATAGCGCAGCCACTGGTTCGGAACAGGCCGCAACAGCGAGCGAGCAACTCACGCGCATGGCCGAGCAGTTCCGTGCGCAAGCTGCGGTATTCAAGATCTGAGGTTGCAGGCACCAACACGCGGACGTGTGGTGCGTCCGGGTGTTACAGCAACCAGGCCTTCGGCAGTTCGTCTGCGGTCATCGGTTTGACCTTGATCGCCTGGGTCGAACCGTCGAGCGCGCGGTATTCGAGTTCGACCGTCTCGGCATCGCGCCCCTGGCTATATCGCCCAACGATGCGCGCAGCCAGACGGATGTCTGCGTCGCTTGCTTCGCCGTCGATCAGTGCCAGTGGCCCCCCGTGGCTTACCAATGAAAGACTGGGGTACTGTTTGCGGTAGCCCGACAGAAACCTGCCCTCGCCTTCTTCTCGCGACACGATGACCTTGAAATGCGGTGCCGGTCGGACGTGGCGACCGACTTTCAGCAGCATGATGTCATCGAGCTCGTAACGACGTTTGCCGCGTGCCTGCCACAAGTCTTTGAGCTTGACCGAATAGTTCTCGTCGGTAAGAAAACAGCAACCGCCGGCCGGTTGGGCGTAGTCTTCAAACCCGAACTCGGCGGCGAGCGCCATCTGCGGTTTGCGACTACGTCCGGAGAAACCGTATAGCCGATCACGCTGCACCCAACCTTCGCGCTCGGGCAAGGTTGCCGGCAGATTCTGCGCACTCAGCGGACGCAGCAAGCGGTCTTCAATACCCGAATCGTGCTGGATGATCGGCATGGTGTCTTTGCGCTGCGATTTGGGTCGCTGGCCGACGACCTCACCGGTGATGACGAAATCGAAGCCCCTGCGCTCGATCCATTCACGCGCCTTGCGCACCATGAACACCTTGCAGTCGAGGCAGGGGTTGAGGTTGGCGCCGTAGCCGTAACGCGGGTTGAAGACCACGTCTTTGTATTCTTCGACGATGTCAACGATATGCAGCTTGATACCGAGCTGCTCGGCAACCCAGAGCGCGTTGTTGCGTTTCTGCCTGTCGCGGTCTTTCTTACGGATGGCGTGGGTGTGCCCTTCGACACAGAAACCGGTGAAGAAATTGATGCCCTCGACGTGGACGCCCTGAGCCTGAACGACCTTGGCCGCCAACAGCGAATCGAGGCCGCCGGAGATCAATGCCAATGCCTTGCGTTGTTCAGCCATGGTCGGTCGGTGCGTGGGGAAAACGACACATTATATTTATAGTCCCCGCTTGAGGGCTATATAATGAGCGGCTTTTCACCAGCAGCGCTTCCACGGGCAACCGAATTACATGAATAACGCGCCGGATGTTTCCACTTTCCAGGGCCTAATTTTTGCCCTGCAACAATACTGGGCCGAGCAGGGCTGCGCGATTTTGCAGCCGTACGATATGGAGATGGGTGCCGGTACCTTTCATACGGCGACCTTCCTACGGGCGATCGGTCCGGAGCCGTGGAACGCGGCCTACGTGCAACCTTCGCGCCGCCCGACCGATGGTCGCTACGGTGAGAACCCCAACCGCTTGCAGCACTATTACCAGTTCCAGGTGGCGATGAAGCCGTCGCCGCTGAATATCCAGGAGCTGTATCTCGGCTCGCTCGAGATGATGGGCCTGGATCCGCTGGTGCACGATATCCGCTTCGTCGAAGACAACTGGGAATCACCCACGCTGGGGGCCTGGGGCCTGGGTTGGGAGGTCTGGCTGAACGGCATGGAGGTGACCCAGTTCACCTACTTCCAGCAGGTGGGCGGTCTCGATTGCCGGCCGGTGACCGGTGAGATCACCTATGGTCTCGAACGGATCGCGATGTATCTGCAGGGCGTCGAATCGGTGTTCGACCTGGTCTGGACCAAGGGGCCGCAGGGGCCGGTGACTTACCGCGACGTGTTCCATCAGAACGAGGTCGAGCAGTCGGCGTACAACTTCGAACACGCCGACGTGGATTTTCTCTTCGGCTTGTTCGACCAATGTGAAAAGGACTCGTCGCGCCTGATCGAGGCCGGGCTTTCGCTGCCGGCCTACGAACAGGTACTCAAGGCTTCGCATGCCTTCAACTTGCTGGACGCACGCCACGCGATCTCGGTGACCGAACGGCAGAGATACATACTGCGGGTGCGCAAATTGGCGCAGGCAGTAGCGCAGGCGTATTACGACGCCCGCGAGAAACTCGGCTTCCCGATGGTGAATGCCGCCAGGGAGGCTGGCGATGAGTGAGTCTATGATCGAAACCGCGAACCTGATATTCGAACTCGGGACCGAAGAGCTTCCGCCGAAGGCATTAAAGAAGCTCTCTGTCGCGTTTACCGAAGAGTTCGTCAAAGGCCTCAACGACGCCGGGCTGCAGTTTGGCGAAGTAAGTGCTTACGCTGCCCCAAGGCGCCTTGCTCTGTTGGTTCGCGACTGCGCGACTGCACAACCTGACCGGGATATCGAGCGCCGTGGCCCGGCGCTTAAAGCCGCCTACGACGGTGACGGCAATCCGACCAAGGCAGCCGAAGGCTTTGCCAAGTCATGCAACACCACGGTCGACCAGCTGCAGAAGCTCGAGACGGACAAAGGCAGTTGGCTGGTCTTCAATGTTCACCAGAAGGGCCAGCAGGCCGTCGATCTGCTGCCGGGTATCGCTGAGAACGCACTCAACAAGCTACCGATTCCAAAGCGCATGCGCTGGGGTGATTCCGATGCCCAGTTCGTGCGCCCAGTGCATTGGCTGCTGTTCATGCTCGGTGACAGCGTTGTCCCCTGCACGCTGCTCGATGCCAAGGCGAGCAAGGAAACCTACGGCCACCGATTCCATCATCCGCATGCCATTACGCTCTACAGCCCGGATGACTATGCCGAAGTACTAGGCTCTCTTGGCAAAGTAATCGCTCACTTCGATACGCGGCGCGCGCGCGTGAAGCACCTTGTGGAGCAAGCTGCCGGCGATATCGGTGGCGTGCCGGATCTGGATGACGATCTGCTCGACGAGGTGACAGCGCTGAACGAATGGCCGATGCCGATCACCGGTACCTTTGAAGAGCGATTCCTCGAAGTGCCTCAGGAAGCGTTGGTCGCCACCATGAAAGGCAACCAGAAGTACTTCCCGGTGTTCAGCAAAGACGGCCAGCTGATGAATAAGTTCATCACGATCGCCAACATTGAAAGCAAGCAACCGGATCTGATCCGCCAAGGCAACGAACGTGTTGTGCGGCCGCGACTCGCCGACGCCATGTTCTTCTGGGAACAGGACGGCAAGAAGCGTCTACAAGACCACGTGGGCAAACTCGAACACGTCGTATTTCAGAAAGATCTTGGCAGTATGCGCGACAAGTCAGCACGGGTCGCCGAACTCGCCGCGTTCATCGCGCAACATGTTGGTGGCGACGAGGGTTTGACCCGGCGTGCCGGCGAACTCAGCCGCTGCGATCTGATGACTGAGATGGTATTCGAGTTCCCCGAGATGCAGGGCATCATGGGTCGATACCAGGCACGACGCGACGGCGAACCGGACGAACTTGCGCTGGCGATGGACGAGTTTTACATGCCGCGTTTCTCCGGTGACCGCCTGCCGGAGACCAAGACCGGTATTGCGATCTCATTGGCCGAAAAGATCGACACCCTGGTCGGCATCTTCGGCATCGGATTGAAACCGACCGGTGACAAAGACCCGTTTGCGCTGCGCCGCGCCGCACTCGGTGCGTTGCGTATCCTGCGGGAACACGCACTGCCGATCGACCTGGTAGCCCTGCTGCAGAAAGCCGAAGCGGGTTTGCAGGGACAGCTCAAGGAACAAGGCATCGCCGACCAGGTTTACGACTTCATGCTTGAACGCCTGAAAGGTATCTACAGCGACAGCGGTACGAGCCATGACACCTTTGAGGCCGTTGCCAACATCCGGCCCAAAACGATCGCCGATTTCGAACATCGCATCCGGGTAGTGACCGACTTCCGCGCATTGCCCGAGGCTGAAGCGCTGTCTGCAGCCAACAAGCGCATCGGGAACATCCTCAAGAAAACCGACGAAGCGGTGCCGGATCAGGTAGACCCCGACCTGTTTGAATTGACTGCCGAAAAAGCGCTGCATGATCATCTGCTGGCAGCGGAGAAGGCGATTGCGCCGCTGATGGCCGAGAGCAACTATGGCGCAGCGCTGCAGGTGCTCGCGCATCTACGCGGTCCGGTCGACACCTTTTTCGACGATGTCATGGTGATGGCAGAAAAAGCAGCTGTGCGCGGTAACCGCCTGGCCATGCTGAAAACGATGAGTCAGCAATTTCTGCAGGTGGCGGATATCTCGGTGTTGCAGGTCTGATCGATGGCGGCGCATTCGGATTCATGGGACGACATGATGCGCGCCGTGCAGGCATTTCATGACAAGCATGATTTCCGTAACACCGGTGGCGAAGAACTCACCTATCGGGTTGCCTTGATGGCCGAGGAACTGGGCGAGATCTCGTCGTGTGTCACCAAGGGGAAACCGCGCGAAGCGCTGGCAGAAGAGGTAGCCGACCTTTTGATCTTGGTGATGGGTACCGACATCGCCGCGCAGCTCGACTTGAAGAGCGCCTTTTGGAACAAGATGGATAAGCTGATGCAACGTGAATCGCGCATGATCGACGGCCGCATCCGGGTATCCGAGTTTCGCGACGTCGATTGATCACACCACATCAGCGGGTAACCGATCCAAGATGAGTGACCTACCCAAACTCGTGATCCTCGACAGAGATGGCGTGATCAACCAAGACTCGGACGCCTACATCAAATCCGCCGACGAGTGGATCCCGATACCGGGCAGCCTGGAAGCGATCGCCCGCCTTAATCATGCCGGGATTGCGGTGACGGTTGCGACCAATCAGTCAGGTATCGGTCGCGGCATGTTCAGCGTAGAAGATCTCAACGAGATGCATGCGAAGTTTCAGCGCGCACTCGGTCGAGTCGGTGGTCATATCGATGGCATATTTTTTTGCCCGCATGCACCCGACGCCGGTTGCGATTGCCGTAAGCCGAAACCCGGTTTGCTGAGGGCGATCAGCGTACGCTTCGGTCTACCCCTGGCACGCGTACCGGTGATCGGCGATAGCAAGCGCGATATCGACGCCGCGATTGCGGCACATGCCGTTCCAATGCTGGTCAGAACCGGCAAAGGCACCCGAACCTTCGAAAAGCATCCGGAATTGCATACCTTGCCGTGGTTCGACGATCTGGCCGCCGCCGTAGACTACATCCTGGAAGGAGGAAAACGCGCTTGATTTTGCTGCGCTCGCTGCTGTATTTCGCTGGTTTAGTCATATCGGTCGTAGTTTTCGGTCTATTGATTGCGTTGTTCGGTTGGTTTTTGCCGAGCAGCTACGCCGATACGATGTCAAATGCCTGGGGTACGACCAATCTTTGGCTGCTGAAATGGGTCTGTGGACTCAGTTACCGGATCAAAGGTGAAGAACACCTACCGGCTGGTGGCGCCATCATCATGGCGAAGCATCAATCGACCTGGGAGACGATTGCCCTGCGCGGCATCCTGCCCGCCGCGCAGTCGTGGATACTGAAACAAGAGCTCATGCGCATCCCATTGTTTGGGCTGGGATTAAAATTCGCAAAATCGATCGCCATCGACCGCTCCGCCGGGCGCAAGGCTGCGATGAAGGTCGTTACGGAAGGCATCGAACGCCTCAATGAAGGACGCAACGTGATCATTTTCCCCGAGGGCACCCGCACCGCTCCGGGAGAACGGAAGAAATACAGTATAGGCGGCGGTTTGCTTGCCGAACGTAGCGGAGCGACAGTCGTCCCGATTGTTCACAACGCCGGTATTTTCTGGCGTCGGCGCGATGTGAAAAAGTACCCGGGAACGATCGATGTGGTCGTCGGCCCACCCATCGCCAGTGAAGGCAAGAAGGCGTCTGAGATCATGCGTGAAGTCGAGGAATGGATCGAGAGCACGCTGGAAACTCTCCCTACTGAAAAGCTCTAATAGTAAGTAACCGCTTACTTACATTTCCATTAGACGAACACCGGCTCACTCGCGATCTGTTAGGCGCTGTAGTCCGCACCGTCTTTCTTCGCCTTAGCAAACCTGTGGATAAAATCGTGGATAATCCGACGCCCGAACGAATAATCGGGCATCGGATACGTTATGACGTGTAGATAGTTAGACGTCGAGATTTTCGACGGTTAACGCATTGCGTTCGATGAAATCACGGCGCGGTTCGACCTGGTCGCCCATCAAGGTCGTGAATATCTGATCAGAGCCGACGACGTCTTCGATGTTGACGCGCAACAGGCGGCGACTGGCCGGGTCCATGGTCGTTTCCCAAAGCTGCTCCGGGTTCATCTCACCCAGGCCTTTGTATCGCTGGATGTGTTGGCCGCGTTTCGCCTCTTCCATCAGCCACTGCAGGGCCTCTTCGAAAGTGGCAACCGGCTTACCTTTATCGCCGCGGCGAATCTCTGCATCCTGCGCCAACAGCCCGTCCAGTGCTTCACCCATATCGGCAATCTTTTGATAATCGCTCGAGTGGAAGAAATCGAGGGGAAGATGTTTTTCCGTCGCTATGCCGTGGGTCCAATGCTCAATGGCGATACCGGCCGTACGCTCTTCTTCCGCCGGCGTCATAACCAGCTGGTAGCGATCGGCCACGCCGGTGTCGACATTGAGTCGGTTCTGCAGTTCTACCATCCATCCCTGCAGTGCCTCCTCGTTCCCGAGCAGATCATCACCCACTCGCGGCATGTACAACAGATTCTGCAGCACGCCTTCATCGTAGCGTTTACCCAGACGCTGCTGGATGGCCTTGACCACAACCATCTTGTGCGCGAGATCCTCGAGCGCCGGACCGGAAAGCGGTGGCGCTTCGGCGTTGACGAGGAGACTTGCTCCGTCCAAGGCCGTGCGCAACAGGTAGGCGTTCAACTCAGTGTCGTCTTTTAGGTAGTGCTCTTGTTTGCCCTTCTTCACCTTGTACAACGGCGGTTGCGCAATATAGATATGGCCGCGCTCAATCAGCTCGGGCATCTGCCGATAGAAGAAGGTAAGAAGCAAGGTGCGGATGTGGGCGCCGTCAACGTCGGCGTCAGTCATGATGATGATCCGGTGGTAACGCAATTTGTCCGGATCGAATTCTTCGCGGCCGATGCCACAGCCCAAAGCGGTGATCAAGGTACCGACTTCTGCTGATGACAGCATCTTGTCGAAACGCGCTTTTTCGACGTTCAGTATCTTGCCTTTGAGCGGCAGGATAGCTTGTGTACGCCTGTCCCTACCCTGCTTGGCTGAGCCGCCGGCAGAATCACCCTCCACCAGGTAGAGTTCTGACAGACCGGGGTCTTTCTCTTGGCAGTCGGCAAGCTTGCCGGGTAGCCCGGCGATATCCAGCACACCTTTGCGGCGGGTCATTTCCCGCGCCTTACGTGCCGCCTCGCGGGCTCGCGCTGCCTCGATCATTTTGCCAGCGATCATCTTGCCTTCATTCGGATTCTCTACCAGGTACTCAGAGAGCTTTTCGGCAAGCAGTGCTTCGACAACGCCTTTGACCTCTGACGAAACGAGCTTGTCTTTGGTCTGCGACGAAAACTTCGGATCCGGCACTTTGACCGAAAGCACCGCGGTCAAACCTTCGCGGGCGTCGTCTCCCGACGTCGCAACTTTCTGCTTCTTGGCCATCCCTTCCTGCTCAATATAGCTATTCAGCGTACGGGTCAGGGCCGCGCGCATACCCGCCAAGTGGGTACCGCCATCGCGCTGTGGGATGTTGTTGGTGAAGCAGAAAATGCTTTCCTGGTACGACTCGTTCCATTGCAGAGCCACTTCTACGCCGACGTCGCTTCGTTCTGCGCTGAAGTGAAACACGCTCGGGTGCAAAGGGGTTTTGTTGCGATTCAAATGCTCGACGAAGGCACGAATCCCACCTTCGTATTCGAAGATATCTTCGCGATCGGCTCGCTCGTCTTTCAGATGGATTTTCACGCCCGAGTTCAGGAAAGATAGCTCGCGCAGGCGTTTGGCCAAAATATCGTAGTGGAACTCGGTGTCCGTGAAGATTTCGGGGCTGGGATGAAACCGGACCTGGGTGCCGGTTTCATCGCTGTCGCCGACGACTTTCAACGGCTCTTGAGGAACACCAAGATGATATTCCTGTTGGTGAACCTTGCCTTGGCGCCAGATGGTCAGTTCAAGCTTGTCCGACAAGGCATTGACCACCGAAACACCGACACCGTGGAGTCCACCCGAAACCTTGTAGGAGTTGTCATCAAACTTCCCGCCTGCGTGCAGCACGGTCATGATGACTTCTGCGGCAGAAATGCCCTCTTCTTCGTGGATACCCACCGGGATGCCACGGCCGTCGTCCTTTACGCTGACGGAGTTGTCGGCATGGATGATGACCTTGATCTCATCGCAATGCCCGGCGAGTGCTTCATCTATCGCGTTGTCGACGACTTCGAAAACCATGTGATGAAGGCCAGTGCCATCATCCGTATCGCCGATATACATGCCGGGGCGCTTTCGCACCGCATCCAGACCTTTCAACACTTTGATGGAAGATGTGTCGTAGCTGGATTTGTCGTTGTCGGTCATACAGGAAGGAACTCAATGCCGGGAGAGGTGGAGTGATCGACGCATTATACACTGTTGTTCATGTCGTCAGGTGGCCATGTTCCACGTGGAACATCGTACAACTTGGGGATAGCGCAGGATCCAAGACCGAGCTGATGTTAGTAATAAATGACTGTTCGCAGCGATCGCTCACTGCGAGAAGAACACGTTCTTGATTACCCTTGTCCAGCTCCGCAGCGAGGTCATCAAGCAACAGAACAGGCACCTCGCTTGATCGCGACTTCGCTACGTCCAGCATCGCCATGTTCATTGCTAGAACAAGCAGTTTCTGTTGGCCACGCGATAGCGTCTTTTCAGCCAAACCCTGTACGGCCTTTATCTCGATATCTGCGCGGTGCGGGCCCGCGTAGGTGTAGCCCAGATTGAAATCGGTGTCGCGTTTGGTGCGGTAGATTTCCAGCAAATCTTGTTGTCTATTCCACCCACGACGGTAGACAAACGAAACATCAAGGCCGCCCAACCATTCGCTTAGGATGTCGCGGACCCTAGGCGCCCATAACTCCAAAAAGGATTGTCGAAGACGGTCGATGGCGGTGCCTGCTGTTGCCAATGGCTCATCCCACATCCGCACCAATTCGGGTTGATTCATTCTGATTGCGGCGTTGCGTTGCCGTAGAGCGCGTTGGTATCCCTTAGCCTCTTCGGAATACACAGAATGTTCCACGTGGAACACTCCCAAATCCAAAAACCGACGCCGAACCTCTGGTCCCATACTCAACAGCAGCTGAGGCTGCGAGCCAATCCACTGCACCGGCAAGGCCATCGCCAGCCCTGATCGCTTCGAAACGTTCTCGCCATTCAAACGGCATTCAACATTTTTCGCGCTGCGCCTAACGCCAAGAATGGCCTGCCGACCGCCTGCTCCCACCATCTTCACGACAATCGTCGCATCGTCGGACCCATTTCTAATCATCGGCCCGGCGTCCTGGTGGCGAAAACTCTGTCCACGACCTGCCAGATAAATCGCTTCGAGGATCGTCGTCTTGCCGGCACCATTCGGCCCACACACAAAGTTAATCCCTTCGCGTGGTCGGAGCTCGAGCGACCGAATAACCCTCAAGTCAGAAATACTCAGTGAATTGATCCACATCGGAGCATTCTCGCCGCATCACCAAAAAAGGGGCCGACTTGGCCCCTTTCTCTTCGATGCTACTTGCTGCGTCACGGCGACTAGGCCTACAGACGCATAGGCATGACAACGTACCGACATTCCGCTGAATCCTTCTGCGTAATCAGGCTACTGGAATTCGAGTCAATGACCGCCATCTGCACTTCGTCTCCATCCAGTACGCCGAGCACATCAAGCAAATAGCCAACGTTGAATCCGATCGTCATCTCCTCGCCATCGTAGTCCACCTCGATTTCTTCCTCGGCCTCATCCTGTTCGGGATTATGTGCCTGAAGATGCAGCAGGCCTTTGCTCAACCTGAAACGGATGCCCCGGTACTTTTCGTTCGACAAGATTGCTGTTCGGGTCAACGCCTGTTTAAGCGTGTCTTTTTCGGACAGCATGATGGTGGTCTGACCGTTCGGCATGACCCTCTCGTAGTCGGGGAAACGACCATCGATCAACTTGGTCGTGAAACTACTGTGATCGAGATGAACCCGCAGGTGGCTGTTGCTGATCTCGAACGTTGCTTCACTGTCTGAATCATCCAGCAATCGACCAAGCTCGATGACCGCTTTACGCGGCAGGATCACCTGCGTGTCGATCTCAGAATCATCGTCGAAAGACGCGTCACACAGCGCAAGTCGATGGCCATCCGTTGCGACCGCCCTCACCCGCCCAGGTCTCAGTTCCAATAGCAGACCATTGAGGTAGTAGCGAACATCCTGCTGTGCCATCGCAAACTGCGTTTTATCGATCAGACGTTTCATAACGCCAACCGGCAGTTTGAATGTGTCACTCGCCTTGGCCGGCTCGATACTTGGATAGTCCTGCGCGGGTAGCATCCCGAGTGTGTAACGTCCCCGACCCGACTTCAGCGTGGCTTTGTCACTCTCTACCTCGAGCGTGATACCTGCGGAGTCCGGCAGTGCCTTGCAGATATCCATCAGCTTACGTGCCGGCAAGGTGAATTCACTTTCGCCTTTGCAGTCCACCAACGTATGGGTCCGCAATTCGACTTCGAGGTCCGTAGCCGTCAACGACAATCGATTGTCTTTCACGACCATCAGCACATTGGCCAGGATCGGGAGCGTCTGTCTGCGCTCGACCACGCCGACGATCTGCTGCAAGGGTTTGAGCAGATCATCTCGGTTTGCGCTGATCTTCATCCGACTGATTCCCCATTGGTTGATAGTTAAAATAAGATTTTATTAAGAAATTACTATTGTTATAAGCACAGCTGCCAACTGTGGAAAACCTATTTTTACTTAATTAAATCAATAGGTTAAGTGATAATTTCGTGACCCAAAACAACGTGATGGATGCTATTCAACCCTGTGTGCCTATTGTGGATAACTCTGGCTCAATCGGTTCTTTGATTTTGCCTCAACTGTCGCACACATCAATTACTCAAGGTTCTTAACAGGTTGTTATAGTCTTCGGCAACCCGATGGTCGGTCTCGCGTAACTCAGCAATTTTGCGCGTGGCATAAAGTACCGTTGTGTGGTCGCGCCCGCCAAATGCTTCGCCGATCTCAGGCAGGCTGTGATTGGTAAGTTCTTTGGCGAGGGTCATCGCTACCTGGCGAGGGCGTGCAATCGTACGGCTGCGTTTTGCAGACAGCAGGTCCGACGTTCTGATCTTGAAATATTCAGCGACGGTACGTTGAATGTTGTCGATCGTCACGAGTTTGTCTTGCGCTGCGATCATGTCGCGCAACGCATCCTTGGCAAAATCCATCGTGATCGCGCGACCGGTGAACTGCGAGTTGGCCACGATACGGCGCAACGCTCCTTCCAGTTCGCGGATGTTCGACCGCACCCGCTTGCCGATAAAGAACGCGACCTCGTTGGGTAGTTCAACACCGAACAGTTGTTGGCCTTTGCTCTTGAGAATGGCGACCCGCGTCTCCAGATCCGGCGGTTCCACGGCAACAGTCAATCCCCAACCGAACCGCGACTTCAGGCGGTCTTCCAAACCGTCGACTTCTTTCGGAAAGCGGTCACTCGTCAGGATGATCTGTTGCTGCGACTCGAACAGCGCATTGAAGGTGTGGAAAAACTCTTCTTGCGATCGTTCCTTGCCGGCGAAGAATTGAACATCATCGATCAGTAAGGCATTAACCGAGCGCATCTTGCGCTTGAAATCATCAATTGTGCCGTGTTGCAGGGCCTTGACCATCTCGGCCACAAAACCTTCCGAGTGCATGTAGAGCACCTGCGCCTGCGGATTGTTCTGCAAAATGCGGTTGCCGACGGCGTGCATGAGATGGGTTTTGCCTAAACCTACACCGCCATAAATGAACAAGGGGTTGTACACACGGCCGGGGTTGTCGCCGATCTGCATACCGGCGGCACGGGCCAACTGGTTCGATTTACCTTCGACAAAACTCTCGAACGTGAAATCGGCGTTGGTATTGGCCTTGAACGCCGGTTTTACATTCGGTACGTCGTTGTGTCGCGCACCCGGTTCGCGAAGGTGTGGCTCAGGCGGCGTCGTTGGGCGAACGCCGGCGGTGGGCGAGCGCGGTGCGCTGCCGATCTCCAGACTGATCGCCATGGCATTGCCCTGCCCCAAATCGTCGACATAGCCTCGCAACCTGTCGAGGTAATGCTTTTTGACCCAATCGAGCACAAAAGCGTTGGGCGCCATCAGGCGCAGGCGGTCTGATTCCTGAATACAGTGCAACGGACGAATCCAGGTGTTGAACTGCTGATTGGGGATCTCATTGCCCAGTCTGTCGAGACAATGCTGCCAGAGATTGATGTTCATAGGTCAATACAAAACCGTGACGACCCTGTCACGCGCACCCGTCACGTTCCAAGAACCGTCTTGTAGTAATTCGAATACGGAAACGACCGCTGTTTGTTCCGCGCATCCAACCTTGTTGTTTATTCGTCCAGGCACCGGCCCCGGGTACTGCAATTGGGCGA